>JAFKJW010000179.1 GCA_017305925.1 Hyphomicrobiales bacterium
GAAACCCTCGATCTTGCGGTCCTCGGTGACGTAGACGATGCCGTCCCGCACCGCCGGCCGCGGCGTCCGGTAGCGCACGGGCCTGTCCTCGAAGCGCACCGTTCCGCCATGGAAGTAGTCGCGCTTGAGCACGCCCGCCACGATCTTCATCGTCTCGGTGCGGCCGGCGCCGACGAGCCCGAACATCCCCGTCACCTGCCCGGCGAAGACGGAGAACGAGGTGTTGCGCACCGTGTTGCCCATCGAGAGATTCTCGACGCTGAGGATCTTGCGGCCCGTCGGTCGCGCCGTACGCTTCTGGCCGGAATAAAGCTCGCCTGAAAGGCTGCGGCCGACCATCGCCTGCACGATCCGGTCCCGGTCGAAATTCTTCGTCTCGTCGGTCACGACCACCTTGGCGTCGCGCATCACGGTGATGCGGTCCGAAAGGTGCAGCGCCTCCTCGAGCGCATGGCTGATGAAGATGATCGCGATGCCCTCCTCCTTCAGGCGGCGGGCGAGGTTGAAGAAATGGAATTTTTCCTCCGGCGTCAGCGTCGCGGTCGGCTCGTCGAAGATGATCAGCCGCGCATGATGGTGCACGGCGCGCGCGATCTCGACCATCTGCTTCTTGCCCGCCCCGAGGAAGGAGACCTGCGCGGTCGGATCGACATAGAAGTTGAGCGACAGCAGGTAGCGCTGCGCCTGGATGTTCAGGCCGCGCAGCCGGTTGAACAGCTTTTCGTCGCCGAGATAGATGTTCTGCGCCACCGTCATCGCCGGCACGAGGTTGGTCTCCTGGAAGACCATGGCGATGCCCCGGTCGAGCGCGTCGGACGGCGAATTCAGCGTCACGGGCTTGCCGTCGAGCAGCATCTCGCCGGAGCTCGGCTGGTAGACGCCGGCAAGCACCTTCATCAGCGTGGACTTGCCCGCGCCGTTCTCGCCCAGGATGGCATGGATCTCGCCCGGCCGGATCTCGAGGTCGACATTCGAGATCGCCATGACGCCGCGAAAGTCCTTCGAGACGCCGCGCAGTTCAACAAGCGCCGTCATGTCGTCTCCGCCGGTTCGTCTATCGCCACGATCCTCCCCGATCCTTTCGCGCCGGCCAGAAGCCGCCCGCCGGTCTCGCATATCGACGTCACGCCATGCACCTCGCCGTCCGCCCGGCTCTGATAGCTTCGCAGCATTGCCATATCGTCGCCGCAGCGCACCACGAGGCCGGTCGACCATGTCGGCGACCACGGCTTCAGCATGTTGAGCTTCTTGCGCGCCCCGCCCTGTATGGGCTCGAGGAAGCTGCGGCCGGTGACGAGCGACGGGGCGATCCAGTAGTCGGGTTCGATCGTGCCGATCATCCGCTCGCGATAGGCGTCCTCCTTCAGAACGAACTCCACCAGCGGATTTCGCGGTGCGAACATCGCCAGCCAGAAGCCGCCGCCCGCGGCGGGAACGATGCGCCCGGGATAGGCCGGTAGCCTGTCGAGCACGGTCCGCCGGCCCGAGCCATCGGCACCCATCGCGACGACGCGGTGACGCCACGCCTCCGAGACGAAGACGCGGCCGCCCGAGACCGCGATGCCCGCGGGGAACGCCAGACCCGACGCGATCTCGACGGCCGCGCCCGTATCGAGGTCAACGCGCCAGACCGAGCCCGCGGCCGTCTTGGTCATCAGGTCGCGCTTCCATTCGCGTGCCGGATGGCGATCGGAACCCACGGCGACGAAAAGCGTGCCGGAATCGGCGAAGGCGAGAGCCGTGACGCAGGCGCGGTTGCGTCTCCCGGCCTCAAGCAGCCGCGCCGGCCCCTGCCCTTCGAGGCGAATGCCTTCTCCCTCGATGGCGACAGCGACGAGATCGCCTGACGCGGCGATGGCGGTGATGGTCCCGCCAAGGGTCTCGGTCGAGGCGACGGACAGCCCTTGCGCCGATCCGTCTTCCGAGAGCGTCAAGAGGTCGGCGCCGACCGAGCACAGGATGCGCCCGCCGGCTGCCGTGAGGTTGTCGACGTCGTCGAGCTTGAGGAGGACCGGGAAGCCGTCCAGCTTCGCGTTCGGCCGCAGCGGACCGTCCATCGGCGGCACGGTGCTGCCGGTCAGGTCGAAGCCGCGGAAGTTCGCCCAGGCGCGCTTGATGGCGCCGATCATGGCCGCGGCCCCCAATAGGCATCCTGCGCGCACCAGTTCGGGTCCGCGTCCGGCAGGCGGTAGCGTCCGATCCGGTTGTTGGAGACGCCGCCGAGATAGAGCCATCCCTTGTGCTCGCGCATCGACGTGATCATCGGGTGGTTGAGGCCGCCGAGGTCCCACAGATTGTCGAGGATTTCGCCCTTCTCGTTGAACTTCACGACGCAGCCCGTGTTGATGTTCGGGTAGAGCCACTGGTCGGGCGCCACCCGCCGCGCCATGCGCTTGCGGAAGCCCGGCATACGCAGCGCGAGATCGAGCGCCGGTCCGCGCATGCCGAGCAGCGCCAGCCAGTAATTGCCGTCCGAGGCGCGGTTGATGTTGTCCGGATAGCCGGGGAGATTGGAGAGAACCTTTTCGGTCTGCCCCTTCTTCGGCCCGTCGAAATAATACCGGCTGATCGAGCAGGTCCAGCTTTCGGCGAACATGAAGGATTGGCCGTCGGCGCACATGGCCACGCCATTGGCGAAGACCAGCTTGGGGATTTCCGTATTCGTCTTGCCGGTGCGCGGGTCGTAGCAGATGATGCGGCCGCTCGGCCGGCTCTCCAGCGCATCGGTCGCCCAGTCCTCCTGCTCGTAGCGGATCGTCGCCTCGCTGAAATAGATGCGTCCGTCGGGCGCCACGTCGACGTCGTCCGCCAGCCTGAGCCGCGAATCGTCGACCACCGACGTCCAGCTCCTGTTCGTCTCGTCGGTGAGCTTGGTGACGGTCTTGTCGGGCGCGACCTGGAAAAGCCCCATGCCGCCGATGCAGACCAGCAGGTTGCCGGCGCGGTCGAACGCCATGCCGAGCGGGTGGCCGCCGATATGGGCGAACACCTCCGAGCGCTTGTGGTCCGGTCCGAAGAAGCGGACGATGTCGCCGTGGCGGGTGCCGCAATAGAGGTTGTCGTCGCGATCGAGGATCACGTCCTCCGGCCCCTCGATCTCGCCGAGCCCGATGATCTCCACCGAGCGCAGACGGTCGTTCAGCACATAGGGCGAGCCGGGCGCATCGACCTTCGGCGCGGGCGGCAGCGCGAGATAGGCCGGCGACACGTAGACTTTCGCCAGGATGCGGTGGCGATGCTTCTGCCAGCGCATGTCGACGAACACCGCGAAAAGCAGGATCCCGCCGAGGATCGTCGAGGTGATCGGGCCGCTGATGCCGAGGTTGATCAGGCCGTTGGTGAGCATCAGCACCAGCAGGCTGCCGATGATCGCCTTGGCCACCGAGCCGCGGCCGCCGCCGATCGCCGTTCCGCCGAGCACGGCGGCGGTGAGCGCCTGCACCTCCAGCCCGACACCGGTGTCGGAGCCGGTGCTGCCCAGCCGCGCCGCGAACAGGAAGCCCGCCAGCGCGCACATCGCGCTCGACACCACATAGGTGAGGAACACCATGAAGCGGACGTCGATGCCGGCGTTGAAGGCGGAGCGGCGCGCGCCGCCCACGGCGGTCAGCCGCCATCCTGGCCGCATGCGCGACAGGATGAGATGCCAGGCGAGCGCGATCGCCAGCGTGATGACGAGCGAGGTGGGGACGCCGAATATCGTGCCTTCGCCGATGAACAGCCACATGTCGGACATGGAGAAGCCCGACATGATCGACGTGGACATCCGCACGAAGACGATCTCGTAGATCGAGCGGAAGATGATCAGGCTGACGAGCGTCGTCAGGAAGGCGCGCAGGCGCAGGTATCCGACGAGGATGCCGTTGATCGCGCCGCAGCCCATCCCCATGACCACGATACCGACGAGCACCACCGGAACCGGCAGCTCGTAGACGTTTATGCCGATCAGCGAGAACAGGACGGCGAGCGAGAAGACCGAGGCGACCGAGAGGTCGATGCCGCCAGAGATCATCACCACGGTGAGCGCCAGCACCACCAGCCCGAATTCGGCGAACTGCCGGGCGAGGTCGGAGAGGCTCGATATGGACAGGAAGTCCGGGATGACCGCCCCGAGCACCACGACCGTCAGCACGAGTGCCGAGAACGGTATGGCGTTGTCGATCCACCGCTTGGAGAGGATCTCCCCGACCAGATGGTCGGGGAAATAGCGCGAGCGCAGATATGCGAAAGTGTCGCTGCTTGCCATGATGGTCCGGAGGGCTGTCCTGTCGCCTTACTTGAGCTGGTCGAGCTGCCAGCAGGTGCGCGGGCCGATATTGTCCTTCGTCAGCAGCGTCAGCGGCGTGTAGTAGGACGTCTTCGTCTCTCCGGCCTTGGCGGGCGACAGCAGCGTCTGCACGATCTGCTGGTTGATCGCGTTGCCCTGCAACGGCACGTCGTAGCTGATGATCAGGTCGAGCAGCCCCTTCTGGATGTTGTCGCAGCCGATCTGGTTGCCGCCGCCGGACGTGACGACGTAGACGTCGTCCGCCTTGCCGGCCGCCTGGATCGCCGCGCCGGCGCCGACGTCCTGATTGTCCCAGTTGCCGACCACGCCGCAGAGGTCGGGATGCTGCTGCAATACCGTCTCCATGATCGCGCGGGCTTTGGCCGGGTCGTACTGGGCGGCCTGCTCGGAGACGATCTGGATCGCCGGGTCCTTCGCGAAGGTCTGCTTGTACGCATAGAGCTCGTAGAGGTCGGAGGCCGCGGTCGGCTGACCGCGGATGATGGCGACCTTGCCGGACTTGCCGGAGCCCGTGCCGCATTGCTTCACCAGCGCGTCGGCCTCGATGTAGCCGACGCGGGACCAGTCCGCGCCCACATAGGCGTCCGTCGGGACGACGGACTCGAGATTGAGCTGGATCACCTTGATTCCGGCATCCATGGCGCGCTTCAGAAGCCGCGCATAGGACTGGACGTCCGGGTTGTGGGCGATGATGAGATCCGGCTTCTCGGCGATCAGCGCGGTCAGCGCGCGCGTGCCGGCATCCGTGCTCCAGTTCGGATCGCGGATCTCCAGCGTATAGCCGAGGTCGGCGGCCTGCTTGCGCATGATCGCGGCCCAGCCTTCGGTGAGGTCGAAGCCCATGGCCAGCGGAATGAAGACGACGCGCTTGCCCTTCATCCCGTCGTAGAACGGATTGCGCGACGGATTGTCGAGCCCGTCATCGGCATGCGCTGCGCCGGCCAGCCCCATCGCCATCAGGCCGGCCGCGAGGATGTTGCGGAATTTCATGGTTCCCTCCCGTTTGATCATCAGATTCGGTTCAGATGTCCCCTTGGCTCTGCTGCGAGGTCTGCTCGTCCCTGGGGTTGATGAAGCTGTCCACCGTGATCGCCAAAAGCAGGATCAGGCTCTTGATCAGGTTCTGCGTGGTATAGGTGATGTCGAGGATGGTCATGCCGTTGAGCAGCACGCCGACCAGCAGCGTGCCGACGAGCACGTTGCGCACGCCGCCGCGGCCGCCGCTGAGACTGATGCCGCCGAGCACCACGACGAGCAGCACGTCGTAGATCATGGTGGAGTTGTAGACGCGGGTGCTCATGCCGGACACCGCCGCCGCCATGACGACGCCGGCGAGAAACGCGATGATCGAGCTGATCACATATTGCGCGACGAGAAGCGGCCGCAGCGGCACGCCCGTGATGCGCGCCGCGAGCGGATTGTCCCCCGCCGCATAGACGAACCGCCCGAACCGGGTGCGCATCAGGAGCAGCGCGATCAGCACGGCCAGAACCGCGAAGGCGACGATCGGCATTGGCAGGCCGAACAGCGCGCCCTGCCCCAGAAAGTCGAACCACCGGACGCCGACCGGTGTGTTCTGCACGTCGATCTGGAAGAGAAAGGCACGGCCCGAACCATAGGCCACGAGGCCCATGGCCAGCGTCGTGAAGATCGCGGGAATGTCCGCGTAGGCGATCAGGATGCCGCTCGCCAGGCCGATCGCGAGCGCGAGCAGGAACCCGCAGGCCAGCGCCGTCTCCAGCGGCACGCCGGCCTGCGTCATCGACAGCACCCAGGAGAGCGAAACGACCATGGTGGCGACCATCGCCAGGTCGATGCCGCGGCCGATCACGACCAGCCCCATGCCGAGACCCAGTATGCCGAGAATCGAGACGCTGCGCACGAGCGCTATGAGGTTGCCGGCGGTGAGGAAATTGTTGAGCGTGGCCGCGAAGACCACGAACATCGCGACGGCGAGCGCAAAGACCACGCCCTCCTGCGACAATCGCGCCTTCCCCATTCTTGGACCTCCCGGGCCGGCCGACATCGATCACGGAAGAAACACCGTGTGACCGGTACCATGCCTGAGAGCATCCCCTGTTTGTGCGGCCTGAGACAGACCCGCGCGCGGAATATCAGTTATGTTGCCGCGGCCTTTCGACGGCCATGCAGGCGTGATCCTTGCCACGGCCGACCCCGCCGAGGATCGCGCGCTTTCGGCACGCACGGATTCGCCGGACCGATCGCTTGTCGATCCTATTGTCCTGGACGCGCGCGCCAGGACGAAAGTCTGGCTATGGGCATCGAACCGCATCCTGCGCGTCTGTAGCGGCCAAAAGCTGCCCTCTTTCCAGCAGCAATGCCTGCAACTCGCTCGCCAGCTTGAGGAGCCGATCCGGGGTCTTCTCCCGCTCGATCTCCTCAAGAATGCAAGCGAGCTTCTGATCCAGCGTCATGCCGCCAAGCTGCGGATCTGATTTCTGGGGAGTGTCCTCCGACACAAGCGACATTCGCGTCCTCGCAGCAGGTGCAGGTTCCGTTCTCCAGCCTTCAGTGTTGGGGATATGGCCGCAAAGTGCAAGCGTTTATCGTTTTCCGAGCGCTCTCCTCCCGGCCAAGCGGAGATGCAACGGTGGAAATTTTCTCTAAGCCTGAGGTTGCATGACGGTTGCGGAGGCAATTTTCACGACAAATCAAGAAATCGCCCGTAGTGCTTTCTTCCAGTCTTGGGTTCGGCGAACGCGTTCAGGACGTCATGGCCGGAATATCGCCGATCCCGCAGTTGAGGGGACTTTGTCGCTTTGCACCCGCCACGCTGCCCGGCGCCGGCTATCGAGCCGCCCTTCCGGCTATCCGCCGATGGAAGGTTTTAGTCCGCATGGAACGGCAGGCGGAGTCCACCATGAGTGCATCCCGCGATCCGGCGAAAACCCCGGATACGGACGATTCGTGGCGCCGGGGAGCGCTGGCGATTGCCCAGTTCAGCGCGTTTTCAAAACAGATTCCGCTGCTCTACCTGATCCTTCTCGCCAACACGTGGACGGTTGCGGTCAACTTCATGCAAGCCGCGCCGTCCTGGCTCACGGTCCAGGTGCCGGTCGCCATCACGCTGCTGTGTGGGGCGAGGCTGATCAAATGGGCGCGCAACAGCCGGGTGCGGCCCGATGCCGAGACCGCCCGCAAGGCGCTGTGGACGACGCAGGTGCTCGCCGGGCTGCTGACCATCCTTCTCCAGGCCTGGGCCTTCGCGCTGTTCGGGTACGGCAATGCCTACCAGCAGGTCCATATCGCCTTTTTCCTCGGCTTGACGGCGATCGCCTGCATTTTCTGTCTCATGCATGTGCGGGCGGCGGCATTGATGGTGACGGTCGGCTTCGGCGTGCCGTTCACCATGCTCTTCGGCCTGACCGGCAACACGACCTTCATATCCATCGCCATCAACATGGCGCTGGTCGTGGGGGGCATGGTCTGCGTGCTCCTCATCTATTCGGCCGACTTCGCCGCGCTCGTTCACTCGCGCCAGGTGCTGGAGCGCAAGAATGCCGAGACCGAGAAGCTGAATCGCGAGAACCTGCGGCTGGCCAATTGCGACAGCCTGACCGGCCTCGGCAACCGGCGCCTGTTCTTCGCCTCGCTGGAGGAGGCGCTGACGGCTGCCGGCACGGACGGGAGCCGCGTCGGCCTGGGCCTGCTCGACCTCGACGGCTTCAAGCCGGTCAACGACACGTTCGGCCACTCGGTGGGCGACGCGCTCCTCGCAGCGCTGGTCGAACGGCTGGAGGCCGTTGTCGGTGACGCCATAGCCATCTACCGGGTGGGCGGCGACGAATTCGCGCTGCTGGCGCGGGGCGCGGAAATCGAAAAGCTGAAGGAGACGGCTCACGGCATCTGTGCCGCCATCCGCGAGCCGTTCTATCTCGGCTCGACAGTTGTCCGCATCGGCGGCACGATCGGCCTTTCCATCTATCCCGACCAGTCGGAGGGCAGCGCGGAACTCTACGAGCAGGCCGACTACTCTCTTTACCAGGCCAAGCGTGGCGGCGGCCGTGGCGAGGCTTGGCTTTTCACCAAGGCCTATGCTGAAGAGATGCGGCGCAACTCTCTCATCGAGCAGACGCTGCGCGGGGCGAACCTCGAGGACGAGCTGTCCGTCGTGTTCCAGCCCATCGTCAGCGTGGCCTTCAGGCGTCTGGTCGGCTTCGAGGCGCTGGCCCGCTGGACGAGCCCAAAGCTGGGCGTCGTTTCGCCTGCCGAGTTCATCCCCGTTGCCGAGCGTGCCGGGCTGATCGGCGGCCTCACCATGGTGCTGCTCAAGAAGGCGCTGGCGGTCGCGGAATCGTGGCCGCAGCCGCTGCGCCTCTCGTTCAATCTCTCCATCCACGATATCGGATCGCCCGAAAGCGTCATGCGTCTGATATCGATCATCGGAGCCAGCGGCTTCAATCCGAAGCGGCTCGACCTCGAGATCACCGAGACGGCGATGGTGAACGATTTCTCCAAGGTGATGGCAGCCGTGGAAAGCCTCAAGGGTCTCGGCGTCGGCATCTCGCTGGACGATTTCGGCACCGGGTTCTCCAGCCTGAGGCAGGTTCACCAGCTTCCGCTGGACAAGATCAAGATCGACCGCAGCTTCACCACCGGCGTGCACGCCAACGCCAACAGCCGCAAGATCATCCGCTCGCTCGTCTCGCTGTGCCGGGACATGGAGCTCTCCTGCATCGTCGAGGGTGTGGAGACGCGGGAGGAGTTGCAGGCGCTGTCGGAGCTCGGCTGCGAGTTGGTGCAGGGCTATTTCTATTCGAGACCGATCCCGGCCTGCGAGGTCGCCGCCTTCATCGACCAAGCGAGGCAGGCTGTCACGCCGGAGGAGGAAAGGCTGGCCCTGACCGAGCCCGGCGAGATGCGGATTTCCGCTTGAAGAAAAGGACCGTTTTCCCGGATCGGGCAGTCCGCTGTATATGGGAGCATCCGGCCCCGGAAATGCCCGGCTTCAGGCCAGCCTCTGCTCCAGTTCGATCACCTGTCCCTTTTGCCGCAGCCCGGTCGCGACGACGGAAACCCTGAACTTTCCTTCCAGGGCCGCGTCGAATATGGCGCCCACGATGATGTCGGCGTCGGCATCGACTTCCTCGCGGATGCGCGTTGCCGCTTCGTCCACCTCGAACAGCGTCATGTCCGGCCCGCCGGAAATGGAGACCAGCACGCCTCGCGCGCCGCCCATCGACGCCTCGTCGAGAAGCGGGTTTGCGATCGCCGCTTCGGCGGCCGTCTTCGCGCGTCCCTCGCCCGAGGCTTCTCCCGTGCCCATCATCGCCCGGCCCATGTCGCGCATCACCGACCGCACGTCGGCGAAGTCGAGATTGATCAGGCCTTCCTTGACGATGAGGTCGGTGATGCAGCTGACGCCCGCATAAAGGACGTGGTCGGCCATGGCGAAGGCGTCCGCGAGGGTCGTCCTGGCGTCGGCGACCCTGAAGAGGTTCTGGTTCGGGATGACGATCACCGTATCGGCGCATTCGCGCATCCGCTCGATGCCTTCCTCGGCCGCCTGCATCCGTCGCCTGCCCTCGAATGCGAACGGTTTGGTGACGACGGCGACGGTCAGAATACCGGCCTTGCGCGCCGCGTGGGCGATGACGGGCGCGGCACCCGTTCCCGTTCCGCCGCCCATGCCGGCGGTGACGAAGCACATATGCGTCCCCGCGAGATGATCCATGATCTCGTCGATCGATTCCTCCGCCGCCGCCTGGCCGATGCCCGGCATGGAGCCGGCTCCCAGTCCCTCGGTCACGCCGGCGCCAAGCTGGATCAGCCGGTCGGCCTTCGACATGGAAAGCGCCTGAGCATCGGTATTGGCGACGATGAACTCCGTGCCCTGCAGGTTCCGGGCGATCATGTTGTTGATGGCGTTCCCGCCGCCACCGCCGACGCCGATCACGGTGAGCCTGGGCTTCAGTTCGACAATGTTCGGGGCAGCGGTCATGCCGTCCTCCATCTGGATGCGCGTCGTGCCGACCCTGCGCCGGCAACGTGCACACGAATCAAAGCAACTCCGCCTGCGGCAGAGGATCAGACCATGATCGCGACCGCAACCTTCCGCGAAAAGCAAAAAGGCCGGGCGAACCCGGCCTCTCCTATACGCCTCGATGATCTATGCCAGTACATCCGTGGTCAAAGACCGGAAGCGTGGTTCCGTTAGGCGGCAGCCTGCAGGTTCTCGGCCGCGCTCTTGCCGTTGCGGCGGTCCTGCACGATGTCGAAGCTGACCTTCTGGCCCTCGACGAGGCTGCGCATTCCGGCGCGCTCGACGGCCGAGATATGGACGAAGACGTCCGGCTGGCCATTGCCCTGCTCGATGAAGCCGAAGCCCTTGGTCGAATTGAAGAACTTCACGGTTCCGGTGTTCATGACGATTTTCCTTTCAATCGCTCATAGAAGATTGCTTGCCGCGCCAAGGCCCGGCAAACGGTGTAGCTCGATTTTGAGAGAGAAATATCGCCGACGGCGCGGTCCGCGCCCGAAACAAAGTTCAACAAGCAAGATCGATATCGGGGAAGTAGACGCAAACGATGTTGGAAACAAGGCGCCGGTGAAAATAAACTGCGAGCCGGCCGTGCGCGACAATGGCTTTACCGATCGCCGCCGCGACTTCCTTTCGGCCGGTCGCCGACGTGGGGCGGGTGCAGAGTCGACTGAGGCGGCACGTTTCCGTCCCCCTCTGCCCTGTGGCGATAGAGCGTCGCACGGGCGAGCAGCATGAGCGTCACCGGCGTGGTGACGGTGACGAAGACGCCGATCAGGACTTCATGCATGACGGGCCGCGAGCCCAGCACGGAGAAGCAAACGACCGAGGCGAGCACGATGGCGCCCGTTCCCCAGCTCGTTCCGAGCGTGGGGGCATGGACGCGCTCGAAGAAGCTGCCGAAGCGCAGGGTCCCCACCGCGCCGATCAGCGCCAGCGCCGCCCCGAGAAGGACCAGGAGGGCGGTCAGCAGCGCCGCCCAGGCCGGCAGATCCACGGCATGCGTCATTCGATCACCTCGCCGCGCATGAGGAACTTCGCCAGCGCCACGCTCGACACGAAGCCCAGCACCGCAATGATCAGCGCCGCCTCGAAATAGATCTGGCTTCCGGTGCGGATGCCGACCGTCAGCACGAGAAGCATGGCGCTCACATACATGGCGTCCAGGCAGAGCACCCTGTCCTGCGCGCGCGGCCCGCGGATGAGCCGGTAGGCGTAGCATCCCATCGCCGCCACCAGCATGGCTTGGGCGACGGTCAGGGACCAGAGGAGAATCTCGCCGGTCATTCGAATATTTCCATGAGCAGCGCCTCGTAGCGGTTCTTGATCAGGGCGATCCATTGCTCCTCGTCTTCGAGATCGAGGACATGGATCAGCAGGGCATTTGAATCGTGCGCGTGCTCGACCCATGCCGTCCCCGGCGTGCTGGTGACGATGCAGGCGAGCACCGCCAGGCCGGTCCTGTCGCGCAGGTCGAGCGGTATGGTCACGAAGCCGGACGCGCGTTCGCGGCGGCCGCCTTGAAGGATGATGCCGGCAACGGCGACGTTCGAGCGCAATATGTCCAGCATCACGATCCCGGCAAGGCGGGGAATGAGCTGCCAGCGCCGCAGCCTCGGCTTCGACGGCTGGAGCGCTGCCATGGCGCGGGAGGCCGCGACCGCGATCACGCCTCCAAGCAGGAACTGCCCGGGCGAGAAGGACGTCAGCAGCATCCACATCAGCAGCAGCGCCGCGGCGAGGACGGGATAGGGCAGCACGCGGCTCATCTGGCGGCAGCCCTCGGCTCCGGGCCCAGCACGCCCTGGATATAGCCCGACGGATCGTGCAGCGAGCGCGCGGCCGCCTCGGTATAGCCGACCATCGCCCCGCCCTTGACGGTCAGGAGCAGGCAGAGCACCAGCAGCGCGACGATCGGTGCCACCTCAACGACCAGCACGCGCGGAACGATCGCTTCGAGCGGCGCCCAGAACGTCCGGATGCCGCTGCGCATCATGGCCACCAGCGCCGCCAGGCCGGAGAGGATGACCAGCGCGACCAGCAGCCAGGTTCGCGGCGGGATTTCGGCCGGAGCACCCAGCCCGTCCAGGTTCAGCATGCCCGTCAGCAGGGCGAATTTGGCGACGAAGCCCGAAAGCGGCGGCAGGCCGGCGAGCAGCAGGGCGACGCATCCGAAGCAGACGCCGAGCACGGCGAGCGCGCCCGGCATGACCACGCCGATCTCCTCGTCCTCGCGCTCCCCGGTCTCCTCGCCCTCCTCACCATAGGCCTCGATGGTGACGGCCAGCAGGTCGGCGCCAGGCTCGCGCGCGCGCTCCACCAACTCGATCAGCATGAAGAAGGCAGCCGTAGCGAAGGCCGAGCTGACGAGATAGAACAGCGCCCCCGACACGACCGCGGTGTCGCCCATGCCGACGGCGGCGAGCAGGGTTCCCGAGGAGACGAGCACGCTGTAGCCGGCGAGCCGGCCCATCGCCTGCGAGGCGAGCACGCCGGATGCCGCAAACGCGATCGTCGCCATGCCGCCCCACAGCAGGACCATGCCTCCGAAGCCCGTCAGCTCGCCTGCCTCGCTGCCGAAGAGCAGCAGGCTGAGGCGCAGGAGAACGTACACCCCGACCTTGGTCAGCACGACGAAAATGGCGCCGACCGGGGCCGCGGCCGCCATATAGGCGGAGGGAAGCCAGAAGCAGAGCGGCCACATGCCGGCCTTGACCAGGAAGGCGATTCCCAGGATCGCCGCGCCCGCTTGCAGCAGCATCCGGTCCTCGGCCGGAACGGCGTGCAGGCGCACTGCCAGATCGGCCATGTTGAGCGTGCCGGTGACGCCGTAGATCAGGCTGGCCCCGATCAGGAAAAGCAGCGACGCCGCCAGGTTGATCGCGATGTAGTGCAGGCCGGAGCGGACGCGGAACGCGCCGGAGCCGTGCAGCAGCAGGCCGTAGGACGCCGCCAGCGTGACCTCGAAGAAGACGAAGAGGTTGAACAGGTCGCCCGTCAGGAACGCGCCTCCCAGCCCCATCAGCAGGAACTGGAAGAGGCTGTGGAAATGCGGCCCGGCCTTGTGCCAGCGGGCGAGCGAGAACACCAGCGCCGCGAAGGCGACGATGGCGGTCATCACGAGCATCAGGGCCGCCAGCCGGTCGAGCACGAGCACGATGGCGAAGGGTGCCGGCCAGCTCGCGACGGCATAGGAGAGCGAAACCACACCGCCTGCGCCCGGATCTCCGTCCGCCATGCGCATCAGCGCGACGGCCGCGCCGAGAAGCAGCACGGTGGACGCAAGGCTGACCAGCGCCTTCAGCGTATGATGCGTCTCGTCGATCAGCAGCAGCGACGCCCCCGTCACCAGCGGCAGCAGGATCGGAACGATGAGGAGATGCCGCGTCCACTCCATCAGCGCGACTCCCGGCCGTCGACATGGTCGCTGCCCGTGAGGCCGCGGGCGGCGATCAGGACCACCAGCAGAAGCGCGGTCGTGGCGAAGCCGATCACGATCGCCGTCAGCACCAGCGCCTGCGGAACCGGATCCGCGTAGTCGGCCGCAACCCCCGCTCCGCCCTCGCCGAGCACCGGGGCGGCGCCGACACGCAGGCGGCCCATGCTGAAGATGAAGAGGTTCACCGCATAGGAGAGCAGCGACAGGCCGATGACGAGCTGGTAGGTGCGCGGGCGCAGGACCAGCCAGACGCCCGATCCGGCCAGGACGCCGATGGCGGTTGCGAGCGTCAGCTCCATCGGCGGCGCTCCTCGACCGTCTGGCGTTCCTCCTCGAGGCGTGCCGCCCGCAGCCGGCGGATGGACTGGTGGGCGATCGCGATCAGCATCAGCACCGTGGCGCCGACGACGAGGCCGAACACGCCGAGGTCGAAAAGGGTCGCGCTCGCCATCGGGAGCTTTCCGATGAGCGGCAGCTCCGCATAGCTGAAGTAGGAGGTCAGGAAGGCCTTGCCGGCCAGCATCGAGGCAGCACCCGTCAAGGCCGCCAGAAGCAGGCCGCCGCCGATCCACTTGACCGGCAGGATGCGCAGCCTGTCCTCCACCCAGACCGTCCCGCCGGCCATATATTGCAGGATGAAGCCCGCAGCCATCGCCACGCCGGCCGCGAAGCCTCCGCCGGGAGCGTCATGGCCGCGCAGGAACAGGTAGGCGGCCAGCACGATCACCACCGGGAACATCCACTGCATGATCACCGACGGCACGTAGAGGTAGTCCGCGGCCGTCGCGCCCGCTTCCCGATCCGGATCCTGCTCGTCGCTGGACCACTGGATACGCTGCTGCTCCGGCCGCTCGATATTGTCGGGCGCCGGGCGGAAGCGCCGCAGAAGGGCGAAGACGGTCAGCGCAACGATGCCGAGCACCGTGATCTCGCCCAGCGTGTCGAAACCGCGGAAGTCGACGAGGATCACATTGACGACGTTGCGCCCCCCGCCGTCGCTATAGGCCTTTTCGATGAAGAAGTCCGCGATGGTGGCAGGCGGCGGACGCGTCATGACGGCGTAGGAGATCGCCGTCATCCCCACGCCGGCCGCCACCGCGATCGCCAGGTCGCGGAAACGGCGTGCGCGGTCGAGGATGCCGCGCGGTTCGAGCAGGGCTTCGGAGCGTTTCGGCAGCCAGCGCAGGCCGAGCAGGATGAGAACGGTCGTGACGATTTCGACGACGAGCTGCGTCGCCGCGAGATCGGGCGCCGAAAGCCAGATGAAGGTCATGCAGGTCACGAGCCCCGTTCCGCCCAGCAGCACCAGCGCCGCGAGGCGGTGGAATTTCGCCTGGTGGGCGGCCGCGACCGCGCAGACCATGCCGGTTCCCCAGAGGCCGGCAAACACGAAATCCGCCTGCCCGCTGCCATGCGCTCCGAAGCCGAGGCCCGAAACGGCAAGCGGGAGGGCGCCGGCAGCGATCGCCGCCGCGGCGAGCAGACGCATCTGCGGCTGCAGCCGCCGCGTGCCGAAGACATCCTCGATGAAGCGCGCGCCCCGCCAGGAAATCGCGACCATGACCTGTTCGAAGATCCGCTGGCCCTGTATCCGGCCGAAGAGAAGCGGCCTCTCGGCACGTTCGAGATAGTCTCCGGCGCCGAGATAGAGCAGCGCGCCGCCGGCCAGCGCGAGCGCGCTCATCGCCAGCGGCAGGGTGAAGCCGTGCCATACCGCGAGGCTGTATTGCGGCGTCTCGGGGCCGAGCACCGAGGACACGGCGACATGCAGGAAGGGCCCGACGGTGAGGCCCGGGATGATGCCGACGACGAGGCAGGCCACCACCAGGAACATGACGGGGAAGCGCATCCAGAAGGGCGGCTCGTGCGGCTGGCGCGGAAAGCTTTCGGGCGGCACGCCGAGGAAGATCGAATGGATCAGCCGGATGGAATAGGTGACGGCGAGCGCGCTGCCGAGCACGGCCGCATAGGGCGCCACGGTGTCCACCCAGGAATCGGCATGGGTCCGGACCGCTTCCGCGAAGAACATCTCCTTCGACAGGAAGCCGTTCAGCAGCGGCACGCCGGCCATGGCGGCGCTCGCCACCATGACCAGCGTGCCGGTGATCGGCATGAAGCGGAACAGGCCGGAGAGCTTGCGCAGGTCGCGCGTGCCCGCCTCGTGGTCGATGATGCCGGCGGCCATGAACAGCGAGGCCTTGAAGGTGGCGTGATTGAGCATGTGGAAGATGGCGGCCACCGCGGCGAGCGGGCTGCCAAGGCTGAGCAGAAGCGTGATCAGTCCGAGATGGCTGATGGTGGAATAGGCGAGCAATCCTTTCAGGTCCTGCTGGAACATCGCCAGATAGGCGCCGAGAACCAGCGAGATCATGCCCGCAAGGCCGAGGATGACGAACCATTCATGCGTGTCGGACAGCACGGGCCACAGCCGGGCCATCAGGAAGACGCCCGCCTTGACCATGGTGGCCGAATGCAGGAACGCCGAGACCGGCGTCGGCGCGGCCATGGCGTTCGGCAGCCAGAAATGGAACGGGAACTGCGCGCTTTTGGTGAGCGTGCCGAGCAGGACGAGCAGGAGCGCCGGGACGTAGAGGCCGCTGGTGCGTATCGCGTCCCCCGATCCCAGCACCGCGTCGAGATCGTAGCTTCCGACGATATGGCCGATGATCAGGACGCCTGCCAGCAGCGCCAGTCCCCCGATGGCCGTGATCGTCAGCGCCATGCGGGCGCCGTCGCGCGCCGCCTGATTGTGATGCCAGTAGCCGATCAGCAGGAAGGAAGAGATGCTGGTGAGTTCCCAGAACACGACCAGGAGGATCAAATTGCCGGAGAGCACGACGCCGAGCATCGACCCGGCGAAGGCGAGGAAGAAAAGGTAGAAGCGGCGGACCGGATCCTCGGGCGAGATGTAATAGCGGGTGTAGACGACGACGAGGAACCCGATGCCGCTGATCAGGGTCGCGAAGATCCAGGCCAGGCCGTCCATCCTCAGCGTGAAGTCGAGCCCGAGCGAAGGGATCCACTCGATCCGGTATCGAATGGGATCGCCGCTGCTAACCGACGGATAGAGCGAAAGCGTCAATACGAGGCAGATCGCCATCGTGGCGCCTGCGAGCCAGGTCGCCGGCGTGCGCGAATCCGAGGGAAGCAGGATCGCCGCCAGCCCCGCCACGAAGGGAAGAACGATGATCGAGGATAGCGAATAAAACTCCATCACGCTCCGTTTGGCTGGACCTGCGACGCTACTGCTTTCTGCGCTTCTACGCTATCGACGGCGATCCGCAAATGACAGGTTCGATATCTTGCACGGAAAGCCGGCACCGCCGGATATTTCAGTCGCTCCGGCTCTGTCCGTTCTCGGTGCGAACGAGGTGGCCCGGCTGGAACGCCACCCTGACGGTGGTGATCGGGCCGAGATCGTTCCAGGTGGTGCGGTAGAGGATCAGCAGCGCCTGCCCCGGTTGCGCCCGAAGCAACCGCGCGTCGCGCCGGTTGGCGTTCTCGGCCGAGAACGCCAGTTCCGCGCGCAGATAGGGCGCGTTGCGCACCAGCCATTCATTGGCGTTCAGCTGCCGGAAGTCGGCGTCCTCCAGCTCGGGCGCGGCCCGCGGATTGATCCAGCGGTCCTCGAGCTGGAACGGCCGTCCGTCGCCATAATGCACGGCCCGCATGTGGACCAGCATCTCGCCCTCGGGCAGGCCGATCCGCGCGGCGACATCCGCGGGGATCGGGCTCCGCCGCTGCGCCACCACGCGGTGGCTGTAGGCCATGCCGGCCTGCTCGACCTGCTCGCGCACGATGGAGATGGTGAAGGTCGCCTTGCGGACCGGATCGATCGCGACGCGCGTGCCGGCCCGGCGCTTGCGGTCCAGAAGCCCTTCGTCGGCGAGAAGCTGCAACGCCTTGTTGACGGTCGCCCGTGCCGCGTCGAACTCGATCGCGAGATCGGCCTCGTCCGGGATGCGATCGCCCTGGCGCCATTCACGCTCGACGATGCGGCGGCGCACTTCGGCGGCGATATGCTGCGCCTTGGGAGAGGTCGATCCAGCCTGCCTGTCGGTCACATGCGCTCCTGGAGCCTGCCGATGCAGGCTAGATAGTCGGCGGTGATCCGCTCGTGATCGCGATGCCGGCCGTCCCGTACGACGTGGCGGCCAGCGGCCCACACGTCGCGGACAAGTCCGTCGCCGCCGGCGAAGATCAGGCTGTCGAGAAGCTCGTCGCCCTTGCGGCCGAAAAGCACCGGATTGTCGAGCGAGACGGCGCAGAGATCCGCCCACAGGCCGCCGGCGATGGCGCCGGTCTCGCGGCCCGCCGCCGTCGCGCCGCCGTCGAGCCCGGCCTCGTAGAGCACCCGGCCGGTGGATCGCTCCTTCTCGGCCAGCACGGCGCGTTCCGTGTCGCGCAGGCGCTGACTGTATTCCAGCGTGCGCAGTTCCTCGCCGAGCGCGATGCGGATGTTGCTGTCCGAACCGAAGCCGAGCCGACCGCCTGCGCCCTTCCAGACGGTTCCGTTGAAGATGCCGTCGCCGAGGCTCGACTCGGTGATCGGGCAGAGACCCGCCACCGCGCCGGTCGCCGCCAGCCGGCGGGTCTCGTCCTCGGTTATGTGGGTGAGGTGGATCAGCGTCCAGCGGCGGTCCGGCGCGTGGTTGTCCAATAGCCATTCGACGGGCCGGCGGCCGCGCGCGGCCTCGACCTCCTCGATCTCGGGGATCTGCTCGGCGAGATGCATGTGCAGCGGCCGGCCGGGGCGCAGGCCTTCGCAGAACGCCAGGCCTTCCGGGCTGACCGCGCGCAGTGAGTGCGGCGCGACGCCGATGCCGGCATCGGCGGGCAGATGGCGCAGCGTCGCCTCGGCGGCGTCGAGCAGGGTGGCGAACGCGTCCGGCGTCGTGCCGAAGCGCTGCTGGCCGGCACCGAGCGGACGGCGGTCGACCCCGCCGAACTGATAGTGCACCGGCAGGAGCGTCAGCCCGATGCCGGTTCGGACGGCCGCGGCGGCGATGCGCCCGGACATCTCCGCGACGTCGTCGTAGGGCGCGCCGCCCGGCCGGTGATGCAGGTAGTGGAATTCGACATTGGTGGCGTAGCCGGCCTCCAGCATCTCCATCTGCACCAGCGCTGCGATCGCCTCGACGTCGTCGGGCGTCAGATGGTCGAGGAAGCGGTACATGATCTGCCGCCACGTCCAGAATGTATCGCGCGGAAAAGGCCCGCGCGCCTCCGAAAGACCGGCCATGGCGCGCTGGAAGGCATGCGAATGGACGTTCGCCATGGCTGGCAGCAGAAGGCCGAGCCGTTCCTCCCCCTTCGGTGCGACGCCTGCCTCCACGGCAGCGATCCGGCCCTCCGCGCTGATTTCGACACGGACGTCGTCGGCCCAGCCATCCGGCAAAAGCGCATGCCTGGCCCACGCTGTCGTCATCGCGATCTCCTCTGCGCCGGTCCGGTGAGCGGCACGTCCTGTTCCTATAAGTTTAGACATAGCATAAAAATAAGTTTAGACATAGACGTTAAAATATGTTTAGACTTAGAAATCGGCAGCCAATCCGGAACGGTCCAGATGCAGGGTCTCAGCAACGCCACGGTCACGATCATGGACGAGGGAACGACAGGCTACCGGCTTGTCGAGCGCGCCTCGATCGTCATCGACGGCGACAAGATCGCCTGGGTCGGCGCCGATGCGGACATGCCGGCGGCCTGGCGCGGCGCAGCGTCCCTCGACCTGCAAGGCCGGGTGGTGACGCCGGGCCTGATCGACTGCCACACCCACATCGTCTACGGCGGCGACCGCGCCCGCGAGTTCGAGATGCGGCTGGAAGGCGCAGCCTATGAGGAGATCGCGCGGGCCGGCGGCGGCATCCTGTCCAGCGTGCGCGCCACCCGCGCGGCGGGCGTGGACGAGCTTCTGGCCTCGGCGCTGCCGCGCGTCGACACGCTGCTTTCGGAAGGCGTCACCACGCTGGAGATCAAGTCGGGCTACGGGCTCGATGTCGAGTCCGAACTGAAGATGCTGCGCGTCGCGCGCCGTATCGGCGAGATGCGCCCGGTGCATGTCGTCACCACCTGGCTCGCCGCCCACGCCCTGCCGCCCGAGTTCAAGGACGACCGCGCCGGCTATATCGACCAGGTCGTGATCGCGGGCATGGACAAGGGCCATGCCGAAGGACTGATCGACGCGGTGGACGGTTTTTGCGAAGGCATCGCCTTCTCTGTCGAGGAAATGGCGCGTGTGTTCGACCACGCCAAGAAGCTCGGCCTGCCGGTGAAGCTGCATGCCGAGCAGCTTTCCGACCTGCACGGCGCGGCGATGGCGGCCGGGCATGGCGCGCTTTCGGCCGACCATCTCGAATATCTCGGCGCCGACGGCATCGCCGCCATGGCGAAGGCGGGGACCGTCGCCGTGCTGCTGCCCGGTGCCTTCTATACGCTGCGAGAGACAAAATATCCTCCGGTGCAGGCGCTGCGCGACGCCGGCGTGCCGCTCGCGCTTGCGACCGATAGCAATCCCGGCACCTCGCCGCTCACCTCGATTCTGCTCACCATGAACATGGGCGCGACCCTTTTCCGCATGACGCCGGCCGAATGCCTGCGCGGCGTGACCTGCAACGCCGCCCGCGCGCTCGGGCTGGCGGATCGCGGCGTGATCGCGCCCGGCGCCCGCGCCGACCTCGCCGTCTGGGACGTGCGCCACCCGGCCGAGCTTTCCTACCGCATCGGCTTCAACCCGCTGCACGCCCGCATCTTCGGAGGCAAGAATGTCTGAACTCGTCCTGACGCCCGGCAAGGTCACGCTGGCGGATCTGGAGCGCATCTGGCGCGAGGGGCTGGCCGTCAGGCTGGCCGATGGCGCACGGCCCGGCATCGCCGATTCCGCCGCCCGCATCGATGCCGCCGCCAGAGGCGACGTGCCCGTCTACGGCGTCAACACCGGCTTCGGCAAGCTCGCCTCGATCAAGATCAAGGCCGAGGACACGGCCACCCTGCAGCGCAATCTCATCCTGTCGCATTGCTGCGGCGTCGGCGAGAACGTCGAGGAAGAGACGGTGAGCCTGATCATGGCGCTGAAGCTGCTGTCGCTCGGCCGCGGCGCCTCCGGCACCCGCCCGGAGGTGGTGAAGCTGATCGAGGACATGCTGGCCAGGGGCGTGCTGCCCGTGATCCCTTCGCAGGGCTCGGTCGGCGCGTCGGGCGACCTCGCGCCTCTGGCGCACATGGCGGCCGCCATGCTGGGCGAAGGCCGCGCCACCTACAAAGGCCGCGAGATGGCAAGCGGCGAGGCGCTTGCCGCCGCCGGTCTGAAGCCGGTGGTGCTGGCCGCCAAGGAAGGGCTCGCGCTGATCAACGGCACGCAGGTCTCCACCGCCTTTGCCCTGGTCGGTCTGTTCGAGGCGTTCCGTTCGGCGCGCAACGCGCTGGTCTCGTCCTCTCTTTCGACGGACGCCATCATGGGCTCGACCGCGCCTTTCCTCGACGAGATCCACCAGTTGCGTGGCCATCGCGGCCAGATCCTCGCCGCGCGCGTCATCCGCGAGCTGATGGACGGCTCGGAGATTCGCGAGAGCCACCGCGTCGGCGACACACGTGTGCAGGACCCCTATTGCATCCGCTGCCAGCCGCAGGTCACCGGCGCCTGCATCGACCTTCTGACGCAGGCCGGCCGCACCCTCGAAATCGAGGCCAATGCCGCGACCGACAATCCGCTGGTGCTGGTCGAAAGCGGCCAGATCGTTTCGGGCGGCAATTTCCATGCCGAGCCGGTGGCCTTCGCCGCCGACCAGATCGCGCTGGCGATCGCCGAGATCGGCGCCATCTCGCAGCGCCGCGTCGCGCTGATGGTCGATCCGGCCCTGAGCCACGACCTGCCGCCCTTCCTGACGCCCGATCCGGGCCTGAACAGCGGCCTGATGATCGCCGAAGTGACCTCGGCCGCGCTGATGAGCGAGAACAAGCACCTCGCCACGCCGTGCTCGACAGATTCCACGCCGACCTCGGCGAACCAGGAAGACCACGTCTCCATGGCCGCTCACGGCGCGCGGCGCCTCAAGCGCATGAACGCCAACCTCGCCCAGATCGTCGGCATCGAGGTTCTGTGTGCCGCCGCCGGTGTCGAGTTCCGGGCGCCGCTGAAGACGTCGGCCCCGCTCCAGGCCGTGCTTGCGCGGCTGCGCGGGTCGGTCGCGGCATTGGAGCAGGACCGCTACATGGCCCCCGATCTCGCCGAGGTCGCGTCCCTCGTCCGTTCCGGCGCTCTGCTGGAGGCTCTGCCGAAGGGGCTGCTCGACGAGGTCGCCCCGGAATCGAAGGCATGAGCGGGCCGCTTTCCGGCATCAGGGTCCTCGACCTGTCGCGCGTTCTCGCGGGGCCGTATTGCACGGCCCTGCTGGCCGACCTCGGTGCGGAGGTCATCAAGCTGGAGCCGCCGGCCGGCGACGATTATCGTCACATCGGCCCGTTCAAGGACGGCGAGAGCGCGCTGTTCACTTTGAACAACCGCGGCAAGAAGAGCGTCGTGCTCGACCTGAAGAAGCCGGAAGATCTCGAACTGGCGGAGGCGCTCGCCGCCCGCGTCGACGTGGTGGTGGAGAACTTCCGCCCCGGTGTCGCCGCGCGTCTCGGCCTCGGCGCCGTGACGCTGCGCGAGGCCAACCCCCGGCTGGTCTACTGCTCCATCTCCGGGTTCGGCCAGGATGGTCCGTTCAAGGATTTGCCGGCTTACGATCTGGTTGTGCAGGCCATGTCCGGCCTGATGGCCGCGACGGGGGAGGAAGGCGGCGCGCCGCTGAAGGCAGGCGAAAGCATCGCCGATCTCGTCGCCGGACTGTTCGCGAGCTGGTCGATCATGGCGGCACTCGTCCGGCGCAATGCCACTGGGCAGGGCGCGACGCTGGACGTCGCCATGTACGACGCGCTGTTCTCCATGCTGACCACCAGCCATGCCCAGTATTTCTACGGCGGCGTGCTGCCGGCTCGCGTCGGCAACCGGCATCCGCTCTCCACGCCCTTCGGCTGCTTCGGAACGAGCGACGGGCAGGTGGTGATCGCCGTGCTGAACGGCGGCCAGTTCGAGCGCCTCGCCGGTCTCATCGGCAAGCCGGAGATCGCGGACGATCCGCGGTTTGCGTCCGACAGCAGCCGCACCGGGCACGAGCCGGCGCTCAGGACGCTGATCGAGGACTGGTCCGGCCGACTGACCACGCAGGAAGCCGTCGCGGCGCTGTCCGCGCACGGCCTTCCGGCCGCGCCGATCCTTGATATCGCCGAGGCGGCCGCCAACGAGCACGCGCTCATGCGCGGCCTGGTGAGCCGGCTTGCGCATCCGCTGCTCGGCCAGGCGCCGGTCGTCGGCCAGCCGGTGCGCTTCGACGGCGAAAAGCCGGTGGCCGCGACGGCCGCGCCGCGTCTGGGCGGCGACAGGGAGACCGTGCTGAAGGAATTCGGCCTGGAGGCGCGCCATGCCGATTGACGACCCCTGGCATATGCTCGTCGAGGAGGAGCGCCTGTTCTGCGAGGTGCTGGAGCGCATCTGCGCCGAGAAGATCGCGCCGCTGGCCGCCGAAACCGACGAGACGTCGCGCTTCGTGCATGAGCAGCTTGGCGTTCTCGGCGAAGCCGGCATGATGGGCGCCAATTTACCTGAAACCTATGGCGGCGGCGGTATTTCGGCTCCCGCGCTGCTGCGCGCGGTGTCGATCGTCGCCGGCGCCTGCGGCTCGACGGCCTCGGCGCTGACGGCGCACTATCTGGCAACCGATTCCATCCTGATCGGCGGCACCGAGGCACAGAAAAAGGAATGGCTGCCCGAGGCCGCTTCCGGCGAGGCGCTCGCCGCCTTCGCGCTCACCGAGCCCACCGCCGGTTCCGATCCCGCCGACATGAAGACCCGTGCCAGGCGAACCGGCAACGGCTGGCATCTCAAGGGCACCAAGTGCTTCATCTCCAATGGCGGCGTCGCCGATGTCGTCGTGGTCTATGCCGTGACCGATCCCGAGAAGGCGCATCGCGGCATCTCGGCCTTCCTCCTGCCCAAGGGCACGCCCGGCTTCGAAGCCGGTCCGGCGGAAAAGACCATGGGCCTGAAAGGCGGCCATGTCTTCACCTTGAACCTCGACTGCGCGCTTCCGGAAAACGCGCTGCTGGGCGAGGAAGGCAAGGGGTTCCGCACCGCCATGCAGGTGCTCGACAACGGACGCATCGAGGTCGCCGCCCAATGCCTCGGCCTTGCCGGCGCCGCCATGGACGCGTCGGTCGCCTACGCCAGGGAGCGCATCATCGGCGGTGTCGCTCTGTCGGAGCGGCAGGGTATCCGCTGGATGATCGCCGACATGGGCGTGGCGTACCGCTCGGCGCTGCTCTTGTCGCAGGAGGCGGCGCGCCAGCGCGATCTGGCGCACCGGAATGGCGGGCGCTTCTCGCTGGCCGCGTCCATGGCCAAGCTCGGGGCCTCCGAGGCCGCCGGCAGGATCGCCGACACGGCCCTGCAGCTGCATGGCGGCTACGGCTACACCCGCGACTTCCCCATCGAACGGATCAACCGGGACCTGCGCATCATGCGCATCTACGAGGGATCCAGCGAGATCCAGCGCAACATCATTTCCGGCACCATGCTGGCCTGACAGGAGGCGAACCGTGAATAGCAATCCGAGACACAACACCCGCGACATCTTCCCTCCCACCGGTTCCGAGATCACCGCGAAGAGCTGGCTGACCGAGGCCCCGATGCGGATGCTGATGAACAACCTGCATCCCGACGTGGCCGAGAATCCGCACGAGCTGGTGGTCTATGGCGGCATCGGCCGCGCCGCCCGTACCTGGAAGGATTTCGACCTGATCGTCGGCGCGCTGAAGAAGCTGGAGGCCGACGAGACGCTCCTGGTGCAGTCCGGCAAGCCGGTCGGCGTCTTCAAGACCCACAAGGACGCCCCGCGCGTGCTGATCGCCAACTCCAACCTGGTGCCGCACTGGGCGACCTGGGACCATTTCAACGAGCTGGATAAGAAGGGTCTTGCCATGTACGGTCAGATGACCGCCGGCTCATGGATATATATCGGCTCGCAGGGCATCGTGCAGGGCACCTACGAAACCTTCGTCGAGGCCGGCCGCCAGCATTACGGCGGCAACCTCAAGGGCAGGTGGATTCTGACCGGCGGCCTCGGCGGCATGGGCGGCGCCCAGCCGCTCGCCGCGGTGATGGCCGGCGCCTGCTGCCTTGCGGTGGAATGCGACGAGACCCGCGCCGACTTCCGCCTGCGCACCCGCTATGTCGACGCCAAGGCGCACACGCTCGACGAGGCGCTTTCCATGGTCGATCGCTGGACCAAGGCCGGCGAGGCGAAGTCCGTGGCGCTGATCGGCAATGCGGCGGAAGTCTTCCCGGACCTGGTGAAGCGCGGCGTCAGGCCCGACATCGTCACCGACCAGACCTCGGCGCACGATCCGGTGCATGGCTACCTGCCGCTCGGCTGGAGCGTGGCCGAATGGCGCGCCAGGCAGGAAAGCGACCCCAAGGCCGTGGAGAAGGCCGCCCGCGCCTCGATGAAGGTGCACGTCGCCGCCATGGTGGACTTCTGGAATGCCGGCGTGCCGACGCTCGACTACGGCAACAACATCCGCCAGGTCGCGCTGGAAGAGGGTCTGGAAAACGCCTTCGCCTTCCCCGGCTTCGTGCCGGCCTATATCCGGCCGCTCTTCTGCCGCGGCATCGGCCCGTTCCGCTGGGCCGCTCTCTCGGGCGACCCGGAGGACATCTACAGGACCGACGCCAAGGTGAAGGAGCTGCTGCCCGACAACAAGCACCTGCATAACTGGCTCGACATGGCGAGGGAACGTATTTCGTTCCAGGGCCTGCCGGCGCGCATCTGCTGGGTCGGCCTCGGCGACCGTCACCGGCTCGGGCTCGCCTTCAACGAGATGGTGCGCAACGGCGAGCTGAAGGCGCCGATCGTCATCGGCCGCGACCATCTGGATTCCGGCTCGGTCGCCTCGCCGAACCGCGAGACCGAAGCGATGAAGGACGGCTCCGACGCCGTCTCCGACTGGCCGCTGCTCAACGCCCTGCTCAACTGCGCCTCGGGCGCCACCTGGGTGTCGCTGCACCACGGCGGCGGCGTCGGCATGGGCTTCTCGCAGCATTCGGGTATGGTAGTCTGCTGCGACGGCAGCGAGGACGCCGATGCGCGGCTCGCCCGCGTGCTGTGGAACGACCCGGCCACCGGCGTGATGCGCCATGCCGATGCCGGCTACGAGATTGCGATCGATTGTGCCCGCGCGCACGGGCTCGACCTGCCGGGCATTCTCTGACTCCATCGCGCGCCGTTGGGAGGGTGGCGGCGCGCGATGCAAGCTCGAAAACTCACTCATCCAGCAAGGAGAACGACGATGACTCTTTCCAACGCATTGAAATCCGCCCTGTTCGGCCTGGCCGTGCTGGGCCTCGCCGTGCCGGCCATGGCCGACCAGCTTGCCGACATCAAGGCCAAGGGTAAGATCGAGACGGCGACCGACATGCACTACGCGCCCTTCGACATGCTCACCAACGGCACCTATGAGGGCATGACCAAGGACCTGTTCGACGGCGTGGCCAAGGAAATCGGCGTCGAGCCGGTCTACCAGGACATTCCGTGGACGGCGGAGCTGCCGGGCCTCGAAGTCAAGAAGTTCGACATCGTCATCGCCCCTGTCACCATTACGCCGGAACGCCTCGAGCGCTACGCCTTCACCCTGCCGATCGCCGACGCCACCGTGGCTCTGGTGCGTGCCGCCAGCAACACCGAGCTGAAGAAGCCGGAAGACATCAAGGGCAAGACCGTCGGCGTCCAGCAGGGCACCGCGCAGTTCAAGCAGCTCCAGGCCTTCGGCGACAAGCTCGGCGGCGTCGACGTCAAGGAATACGGCACCACCGACGAGGCCTATGCCGACCTCGCCGCCGGCCGCCTCGACGCGGTCGCGGGCTCGCTGCCGAATCTGACCTATCTGGTCAAGAGCCGCCCCGAGACCTTCGCCCTGTTCGACGACGCGAAGTTCGGCCAGCCGACCTATTTCGCTTGGGTGGCGCGCAAGGACGCCGACAGCGAAAGCTTCGTCAAGGCGATCAACGACGCCATGCTGAAGATGACCGACGACGGCCGCATCAAGGCCATCCAGGAGAAGTGGCTGGGCGCCTATACCGAGCTGCCCCGCGAAGTTCCGACCAAGTAACGGCGCGTCCGCCGGGCGGGAGCGATCCCGCCCGGCCAGCATGACGACCCGAAGGATCTCGACGCGCTTTGGGCGTCGAGGCCTTTCAGCCCCCGGTATCCGGAGCACCGATGTTTTCGATCTCCACCTTCCTGAGCAGCTTCGAGCCGCTCCTCTGGGCCGCGCGCTACACGCTTTTGATTTCCGGGCTGGGCATTGCGCTCGGGCTGGTCGTCGGGGCGATGATCTGCGCGGCCGCGCTGTCGCGCACGGTATGGCTGCGCCGGTTCGCGGCGCTCTGGGTCAGCTTCCTGCGCGGCGTTCCGCTGCTGGTCCAGCTTCTCCTGTGCTACTATCTCCTGCCGGTCATCGGCATCAACGTGCCGGCGCTGGTCGCCGCCGTGGTGACGGTCGGCATCTGCTCCAGCGCCTATGTCTCGGAAATCTGGCGCGGCGCCATCATCGCGCTGCCGAGAGGGCAGACCGAGGCGGCGACCGCCATCGGCATGCGGCCGAGCGACATCTGGATCCGGATAATCCTGCCGCAGGCGTTCCGCTATTCGCTGCCGGCGCTGGTCAATGAGCTGATCCTGCTGGTCAAGGCATCGTCGCTGGTCTCGCTCGTCGGCATTATGGAGGTGACGCGCGCCAGCCAGGCGCAGGCGGCCACCACCTTCCGCCCGCTGGAAGTCTATATCGCGGCGGCCTGCATCTATCTGGTCATCAATCTCTGCTTCGCCGCGCTCGGCCGCTATCTCGAACACAGGACGGCCTTGTGATGGACCCGAGCATCCTGCTGCAATATTGGCCGATCCTGCTGAACGGCTTCATGCTGACGATCCTGTGCTGGCTGCTCGGCACGGTGTTCAGCATGCTCCTCGGCCTGATCATCTCGCTGGCGCAGCGCTACGGGCCGCGCCCGCTCCGCTGGCTGATCCAGGCCTATATCGAGCAGGAAAAGAACGACACCTTCCACAATGCCCATCATGGCATTCACGGAGATCTGTCCGTTGAACGGCCAGCTGGAGGCGGCGCGCGCCATCGGCATGTCCGAGCCGACGATCATCCGCCGCATCCTCCTGCCTCTGAGCCTCGTCTCCGCCCTGCCGGCGCTGATCAACTTCTCCATCATCCTCACCAAGGAGACGGTGATCCTGTCGATCATCACCGTGCCGGAGCTGATGTATTCGGTGCAGCGCATGTCCACCGAAACCTTCCGCTACCTGGAGGCCAATTTCGTGCTCGCGCTGTTCTTCTGGGCACTGGTCGAAACCATCTCGCGCTTCGGCCGCTGGCTGGAGACGCGCGTCACGAAACACCTGATCGAAAGGGCGTAGAATGGTCGAGGCCTCATCCGTCGAGATCCGCAAGGTCAACAAGTTCTACGGTCCCTTCCAGGCGCTGAAGGAAGTCAGCATGTCGATCGCGCCCGGCAAGGTCACGTGCCTGATCGGGCCGTCCGGTTCCGGCAAGTCCACGCTGCTGCGCTGCATCAACTTCCTCGAGGAGTATGATTCCGGCGAGATCACCATCGACGGGCAACTGATCGGCTATGTCAGCCCCGGCGGCCGTAGGATGCCGGGCCGCAAGCTGCGCGAGATGCGCCGCTCCATCGGCATGGTGTTCCAGCAGTTCAACCTGTGGCCGCACATGACCGCGCTTCAGAACGTGGCCGAGGGGCTGGTGCGCGTGCGCGACCTGCCGAAGGCCGATGCCGAGGCCCGCGCCGCCGAAGCGCTGAGGAAGGTGGGTTTGGCCGACAGGATGGCGAACCATCCCGCGCGGCTCTCCGGCGGCCAGCAGCAGCGTGTGGCGATTGCCCGGGCGATCGCCATGGAGCCGCGCCTGATGCTGTTCGACGAGCCGACCTCGGCGCTCGATCCGGAACTGGTGGGCGAGGTGCTGAGCGTCATGAGGACGCTCGCTTCCGAGGGCATGACCATGGTCGTCGTGACCCACGAGATGGGCTTTGCCGCCCATGTCGCGGATCAGGTGGCCTTCATGGAAAAGGGAGAGCTGGTGGCCGTGGACGCGCCGGACCGGATCCTCCACCATCCCGAGGACCCTCGCATTCAATCCTTCCTGCGGACGTATCACGAGCGCAACAGCTTCTGAGCCGCTCGGCTCTGTTCCCTCAAAGGCTCGAGATCGGAGACGCCGCCTCGCAGCGGACATTTGCGAACCTGTCCGTCATCCCGATGATCGATGCCCGATCGGGCATCAGGCACGCGGCCGTCGACAGCGCATCCGCGACGGCCGCCGATGGCGCCGTGATCGAAACCGACCGCCAGGCCGATCGCGCCGGCAGCCCGGTCGCGGGGTCGAGTATGTGCCCGTCATGTCCCGCCTGATCGAAGGTCGTGCCGAGCGGCGCGGACGTCGCGAGGGCACGCTGGCGCAATTCCACACGCCCGCCCGACTCCAGCCGCATCGGCCAAGCGCCGCCCTCCGGCCGCCCGCCGAGCGCATGGAACTCGCCCGTGTCGATCAGTATGTCGCTGAGCCCCTCGGCCTCCAGCAGTGCGGCGACCCGGTCGGCGACATAGCCCTGGCCGATGCCGTTGAGGGTCAGCGCCATGCCCGGCGCCAGCTCGATCGCCGCCGGGTCCATGGCGACCTTTTCCCAGCCGACATGCCGGCGCGTCCGTTCGATCGCCGCGTCCGAGGGTCTTTTCCCCGCGGCCGCCGCTTCCGCCCAGATCACCCAGAGCGGCTGCACCGTCGGATCGAAGCGCCCGCCGCTCGCGGCATGGACCGCGGCGGCTGTCGACAGGCATTCGAGCAGCTCGAAGGGCGGGGCCTCCAGCCGGCCCTCGCGGTTCAGCCGGGCGAGCGCGCTGTCCGCCCGATAGAGGCTGAGGATTTTCTCCAGCCGGTCGATCTCCGCCAGCACGCGCGCGGCGATCGCTTCGGCTTGCGGGTGGTCGAGCCGTATGGAGGCGCGGGCGCCCAGCGCCTGCCCGGTCCACAGCCGGGCGGTCGATCCGGCGCTCGCCCTCCCGACCAGGGACGATGCCGCGATGGCGGCGGAAATCGCGATCAGGCGGCGACGTGTCAGCATGGGTTCAGCCTCCGATGGAATTGGGCAGGGCGCGAAGACGGTCCTGATAGTCATCGCCCTTCTCAGGGGTCCCCTCGTGGTCCGGCTTCTGCTCGACCGGCGTCAGGACCATGTCGTCGGTGATCGCGGACAGGACCAGGATCGTTCCGCCCTCGGCCCTCGCGAAGGCCTCCGCCCCGGCTTGAGATGCGAAGGGAACGGTCTCCGGCGCGCCCATGCCGCCCGCGCGGGCCGAGCCGACGACGAAGAACGCCTTATGAGCATCGATCCAGTTGCCGTCGCCGGGCTTCTCCCAGGTTGCGCCGGGGGCACCCATGTCGTTGACGTAGATCGCCAGGATGGGCGCGATCTGCTCCGGCGCGCGCGCATAGGCGATCGCGTCGCGCACCTGGCTGAAGAAGAGCGGCGGCATGCCTTTCAGATGGACCTGTGCCTTCGGGCCGGGATGCTCCAGAAGGTTCATCTGGCAGTAGTGACCCAATGTTTCCGCCACCATGTCCTTGGGCGTGATGTCCTGAGCCGGTTCCTGGCTGCAGGCACCCAAGGCGAGCAGGAAGGCCAGGAACACGAACCTTGCCGGTTTCATCATGGGATCACCTTCCTGAACGCAGCCCAGGCGAGCGCCAGCGCGGCGACCGGCCAGAGCAGGATCGAGGCGGCCGATTGCCAGAGCGGTATCGCGTCCGCCGCGCCGCCGATCCCGCCGGCCGCCGAGACCGCCGCGGCGGCCGAGAGGTTGAAGATGCGGAAGGCGTCCGCCGGATTGGACAGGAGCGCCACCGGCAGGACGCGGGTCGTCAGAGGCCCGCCCGCATCCGAGACGATCAGCGCCAGAAGGGCGAGGTCGTAGAGGACCACGACCGCCAGCCAGAGACCGACGGCGAGCCCCGCCGCGCCGGACGTCCGCCGGGTCAGGGCCGAAAGCGTGTAGCCCGCTCCGAGGAAGGTGGCGCCGAGCAGCACCGACGACCAGACCAGCCGCCACAGCGACGGCAGGCCGGCGAGCGCGCCCCGGTCTGCCACCACCGCGGCGGCGGCGGCCACGCCGTAGCCCAGGCCCGTCGCCAGGCCGAGGATCGCGATATGGGCGAGAAGCTTGCCCAGCAGGATTTGCAGCCGCGAGACGGGATAGGTCAGGAGCAGCGGCAGGGTCCCTCTTTCGATCTCGCCGGCCACCGCGTCGAAGCTCATCAGCAGCGCCAGCAGCGGCACCAGATAGACCGACAGCGACGTCAGCGAAGCGACGACCACGGAAAGCCGGTCGACGCCGACATCACCGGTGGGTGCGGCGCCCGCCGCCGCCAGCACGAGCGCGAACAGGACCATCATCACGGTGGCGATGGCGACCCAGCGGTTCCTGAACGCGATGCGGAACTCCGAGACGGCGGTGGCGAGGACGCGGCTCATTGCCCGGCCCTCCGGCTGAAATGGGCGTAGATGTCTTCGAGGCTCGGCGGGATGACGTCGAGGTCGGCGACCTGCCCGTCGAGCGCGGCGATGCGCGAGAGAAGCGGCAGCTTCTCCGGCTGCTCGCACAACAGCCTCAACCGGCCGTCATCGGCGCGGACGGCCTCGGGGAAGACGCCGGCCAGCACGATTTCGTTTCCTGCGGCGGGCGTTACCAAGAGCCCGACGGGCAGGGCCGCCTGCCTGCGCAGTTCGGCCAGCGTCCCCTCCGCCGCCAGCCGGCCCTCCGAGAGGATCAGGATCCGGTCGGTGCGGGCCTCTACCTCTGTCAGGACGTGGGACGACAGCAGGATCGCCGCGCCCTCCGCCGCCAGCCCGTCGAGGAGATCGTAGAAGTCGCGGCGGGAAACCGGGTCGAGGCCCGACGTCGGCTCGTCCAGCACCAGCAGGCGCGGCTTGCCGATCAGCGTCTGGGCCAGTCCAACGCGCTGGCGCATGCCCTTGGAGTAGGTGCCGATCCGCCGCCTTGCCGCATCGGCGAGCCCCACCCGCTCCAGCAGGCCCATCGCGAGTTTCGGGCTCTCGCCGCGCAGCGACAGGTAGTAGCGGATCTGCTCTTCCCCGGTCAGCGCCGGGTGGAACGACGCGTTCTCCGGCAGATAGGCCACCTGCGCCCGCGCCTCGGCCGAGCCGGGTGCAGCGCCGCAGACGGCAACCGAGCCGCTGTCGAACGGGATCAGGCCGAGGATGATCTTCATCATCGTCGACTTGCCCGCGCCGTTGTGGCCCAGCAGCGCGACGCGCTTGCCGAGCTCCAGCGTCAGCGAGACCTCCTTGAGCGCCTCGACCGACTGGAAGCGCTTAGTGAGTCGCGAGATCTGAAGGGTCGAGGTCATCGGTATGTCCTTGGGCCCAGCGCCCCTGCACCTCGGCTTCGAGGGTCTGGATTTCCGGAGCGACCGGAATGGTCAGGGGGCGCATCAGCGGGGCGGAATCGCGCACGCCGCCCGGCAGGGTGGCCGGGAAGCTCTGCTGGCTCCAGCGGATGAGCTGCACCGCGGGAGAGCCGGTCAGAAGGGCCGCCGCGGGCTGCGACCAGAGAATCTGGTCCATCAAGTCGTTCGGGCGGTAGAAGCTGTCGGCGATGCCGTCGCCGTTCAGGTCGTAGGCCGGATGGTCCGACCAGAAATTGCCGCGCCCGTCATGACTCCACTCCATGTTGCGGGTGCCGACATATTTCACCTGCTCCCGGTTGCCGATGAAGGCGTTGCCGATCAGCACGTTCTTCTCGGAGCCGGCGGTGAAATGGATGCCGATGCCGCAGCCCTCGAAGCGGTTGTTCCAGATCAGGTTCTTGTGGGCGTTGTAGATGAAGAGACATTTCTTCGTGCCGCCGCGCACCAGGTTGCCGGTCACATCCGCATTGTTGGCGTAGTTCAGCATGAGCCCGTGCTCGCGGTCGCCAAGGCTCTGGTTGTTCAGGACCTTCGCGCGGTCGGAAAACATGATGGCGAAGCCAAGGTGATTGCCGATCGAAATGTTCCGCGAGACTTCGGTGTTGCGCGTATACATGAAGTGCACGGCAAAGCGCAGGTCGCGCATCAGGTTGCCGCGATAGATGCTGTTGGAGCTGGCATTGGAGAAGATGCCGTCGCGGCCGTAGCGGATCGAGTTCCCCTCCAGCAGGGTCCCCGGACTGTTCCAGACATAGATGCCGTTGCCGCGCTCGTTCATGTGCGGTTTCCGGGTGCCGACGATCTCGTTTCCGACGACTTGCGCGTCCCTGCCGCCATGCACGTCGATGCCGTGCATGTTGCCCGTCACCAGCAGCCCCTTCACCTGCGCGCGGTCCGCCCCTTCCAGGATCTTCACGCCGGCGTCGAGGTTCTCGTTCACCTGCCCCGAGCCGGTGACGGTAAAACCCGAAAGCGTGACGTCGGGAGCCGCGAGAGTGATGACGCTGCCCGTCCCGCCGCCGTCGACGACCGCGCCGCGCGGGCCGAGAATGGTCAACGGGCGGTCGATGGTGACGGGGCCTTCATAGACCCCGTCGACCAGCGCGAGCACGTCGCCGGGTGCTGCCCCGGCGACGGCCTGTGCGAGGCTGTCCGCTCCCGGCGCGACGCTCCGCTCGGCCGCGGCCAGCGGCGCGGCGGACAGGAGGCCGAGAAGAAGGACAGCCAGGCGCATGGTCAGGCGCTCTTCGGCTCGACGAACATGCGGCCGCGCATCTCCATGTGGAGCGCGTGGCAGAACCACTGGCAATAGTACCAGTAGACGCCGGGATTGGCCGCGACGAACGTCACCGACGAGGTCATCTGCGGCGAGATCTCCATGGCCACGCCATGATTGCCCATGGTGAAGCCATGCGTCAGGTCGTCGATCTCGTCGAGGTTGGTGATGATCACCGTCACCTCGTCGCCCTCCTTCACGGTGAAGCTCTCGCGGCTGAAGGCGGGCGCGACCGAGGTCATGTAGACGCGCACCTTGTCGCCGTCACGGACCACCGTGTCGGTCCACTCGTCGAGGTTGACGCCGTCGGCCTCGGCCTGCTTGCGCGTCTCCGCCCACATCGGGTCCTGGCGGTCCCAGACCGACTTGATGTTGGGCAGGATCGACGGATGCACGGAGATCGCGTCATGCGGCTCGGCGAAGTTCGGGCCGTCATGAACCAGCACCATCTTGTCGCCCGAGATGTCGATGAGCTGGTCGTTCTCAGGCTTCAGCGGGCCCACATTCAGGAAGCGATCCTTCGAGAACTTGCAGAGGCACACCAGCCAGTCGTTGGAGGCGTCCAGCGTCTCGCCCATCACCGTCTTCAAGTGACCGGGCTGGTAGTGGACGTCGATCTTGTCCTTGATCGGATCGATCTTCTCGCCGGCATAGGTGCGGATCGCGTCCTCGATGTTCCACTTGGCGACCTGGCTGTCGAGGAAGAGCGAGGTATAGGCGTTGCCGCGTCCGTCGAAGGCCGTGTGCAACGGGCCGAGGCCAAGCTGCGGCTCGGCCACCACGCAGGAGCGCGGCTCCGCATTGTCGTTGAACAGCGCGTCGAACTTGGTCACGTCCAGCACGGTGACGGTGGGCGAGAGCTTGCCGCCGATGCACAGGTGCTTCTTGTCCGGCGCCATGTTGCAGCCATGCGGGTTGTTGGCGATCGGAACGTAGCGGGTGAACTGCGACTTGGCCTGCTTGCGCCCGTCCAGCACCTTGACGCCGTTGATCTCCTCGAACTGGCCGGCGGCGACGGCCTTCTCGATCTCGGCGATGTTGAAGATCACCACATGGTCCATCTCGGATTTGGTCATCTCCTCCAGCGTCATGCCCATCTCGGAGTTGTAGCTGGTTGAGAAGGCCCACTTGCCCTCGTAGTCGGCGTCGCAATTGTCGAGGTTGCCCGAGACCATGACCTGCCACGCGACATCCCACTTGTCGGCGTCGACGGCGGTGAAGACGTTCACATAGGTCGACACGTCCGCCATGGTCGAGCCGTCATTGTTCAGCGGCGCCTCGTCCTCGCCGTTGCAGAAGACGTAGTTGGTGCGCGGCCACTTCTGCGGGCGCATGCCGTGGATGCCCTTGGCGTTCGGGATTTCGAGGATGGCGTCGGTCTTCATGACGTCGCAACGCACCCGCGCCACGCGGGTGTTGGCCTTGTCGTTCATGAACAGGTAGCGCCCGTCATACTTGCCCTCGGTGAAGGACATGTGGACGTGATGCAGGTCGCCATTGTCATGGATGTGCTTGCCGTTGGCGGCGAGCTGCTTCTTCGTCTTCTCCGTCATCGTCCGCTGGTGGATGCGGATCGACTCGTTCGTCTGGCCCCAGCCGGTGGCGGAGCAGCGGTTGAACACCGGCACCCGCATCAGCTCGCGCATCGAGGGAACGCCGAGGATGCGCATCTCGCCGGTCTGGCCCGACGACCAGAAGCCGTAATAGGCGTCGAGCTGCCCCGGCGCGACCGCACCGTCCGCAGCCGCCGCATGGGCGGCGCCGGAGCCGGCAACGGTCATCCCCGCGGCCCCGAGCCCGACCGCGGCCGGGCCGATCATGGCCCGACCCGCGAAGGCACCGGCCAGCGCCGTGCCTCCTGCTGTCGCACCGAGCAGCGCGCGGCGCGTTACCCCATTCTTATTCTCTGCTTCCATGGCAAGACTCCTTCTTGGTCAAGTCGTGGGTTGATTGGATTGAGCGGTGCTCCTGGCGGCAGGGAGCGCCCCGGCCGCCAGCGGCGCGCTGGCCGCCAGCTTTGCCCGCGATTTCATCTTCTTGATCACCACCGGGCAGGTGGTTTTCGACTGGTACAGGACCTGGCAGTGCAGGCAGTCGATGCATTCGTTGGGATTGATTTCGCCGGTCGGGTGGATCGCCTGCACGGGACACTGCTTCGCGCAGATCTGGCAGGGATTGCCGCATTCGTGGTAGCGCTTGAGCCAGTCGAACATCCTGAGCCGCGCCGGGATCGCCAGTGCCGCGCCGAGCGGGCACAGATAGCGGCAGTAGAAGCGCTCGACGAAAAGCCCGGCGATGAGCACCGCCGCGGCATAGGCGACGAACGGCCAGGCCCGCACGAACTTCAGGATGATGGCCGTCTTGAAGGGCTCCACTTCCGCCAGATGCTCTGCCTGCTCGACGCTGATCAGCGAGACGCCGAACAGGCCGAGGAAGATCATGTACTTGACCGGCCAGAGCCGCTCGTGCAGTCCCCAGGGCAGGGTCCATTGCGGAACCTTCAGCTTGCGGGCGATCTGGTTGGTCAGCTCCTGCAGGGCGCCGAACGGGCACAGCCAGCCGCAATAGGCGCCGCGCCCCCAGAAGAGCAGCGCGGCGGCAACGGCAAACCACAGGATGAAGGTCAGGGGATCGAGCAGGAACGCCTGCCAGCTGAAGCCGTTCACCAGGCTGCCGAACAGCGCCATGATGTTGACGACCGAGAGCTGGGCATTGGCATACCACCCCAGGAACACCAGCGTCATCACGAGGAAGCTTATGCGGAAGGCATAGAACAGGCGCTCGTTCCTGACCGCGAAGGTCTGGAAGAAGAACACGCCCGTCAGTACCACCAGCATGGTGCCGAGCACGACGATCCTCAGCTTTGAATCCGTCCAGATCCGCTTCCACAGCTCGGCCTGCGCCGCACCTTCGCTACGGTCGGCGACGGTCACCGCTTCCGGTGCCGGAGCAGTGGCCGGCGCCGCGACGGCACGCAGATATTTTTGCGGCAGCTGGTAGCCGAGGTCGAACGTATGGAAGAGCTTCTCGATGGGTCCCACGTCGCGGTGCACGAGGAGCTGGATGCGGAACGGCTTCGCCGGATCGAAGCCGGTGCCCGCCGGGATGCGGAACAGGTCCTTTTCGGTGAAGTCGGGCGCGCCCGCCGCGGCGACGGCGGAAAGGCGGCGATGGTCGCGGTCGCGGAAACGCACCGAAACGTCGTCCTGGATCAGCACGATCCTGTCGAAGATGCCGCCGCGCACATAGCCTGAACCCTTGAAGGAATAGAGGCCCCGGCCCATCAGCGCGATGGCGTTCTCGCCGTCCTTCAGCCAGCCCTTCAGGTTCGCCGCTTCGGCATGGGCGAGCAGCCCTTCGGCGACCGGCGGCGCGGAGACGAGCGCCGCCTGCAAATCGATGAAGACGGTCTCCGGCGGTTCCGTCAAGGCGCGTTCCTGCGCCCTGGGATCGGCATTTTCGGCAAAGGCGGCGTTGACCTGCCCGACATCCAGCAGCAGACGGCGCACCGTGCCGTCGCCCTCGGCTTCCGGCCAGTCCGCCGGCGCTGCCGCGCCGGGATCGATCTCGAACCGCGGCCCGGCATCGGCCTGCTCGGCCGCCAGACCTCCGAGGCCCAGCGCGCGGGCAACCTTGAGGCCGGACCTGATGATCGAATCGTCGATCACCATCACGGTGACGGTGGCGCCCGAGATGATGTCGACCTCATGCGCCGTGCCGCCGGACTTCGCCTCCGCGATGAGGTCGAGGCCGGAATAGCCTGCGACCAGCGCCTTGACCTTGGCCTCGGGAATGCCGATCAGCACGATCGGCTCGGAATGCTTCACCAGCCGCACGCCGACGATCTTCGCGTCCTTGTCCACGGCGACCAGCGAGTGGATGGGCTTGCCCGAATACCCGGTCGTCCCGACGAAATCGGATGTGATGAACGCCCAGGCGACAGTCTCGCCACCCTTGATGACCGGCGCGACGGCGAGATCGCTGCGGATCGGCCCGAAGCCATCGGCCCCCGGAACGAGTTCGGACGCGACTTCGGCCGGCAGGTATTCCTGCAGAACGGTTGCGGCCGAGGCACTCGCCGTCAAGCCCAGCACCGCGAACAAAAGAAGCAGAAAACGGAAGGGTCTCATCCCGCAGCGATCCGGCAATTCGTCGCCGCGACACTGGACTGTTTCCCTGAGGTCCTCTTTGCGCTGCAACAAACTGCGGGCGCTGCAACAAATTATAGGCGTTGCAGCAGACCGTGGGATCAGGCGTCGGGCACAAGATGCGCGCGGCTTCGACCGCCCCGCGGGGCTCGAATCGCCGTTGGACGCCTGCCCTTCGAAGCGCTACGAGGCGCGGCGCCTTTCGACAGGACCGGCGAGATAGGGCAGGACTTCCTCCTCGCGGATCGGCGCGGAATAGAAATAGCCCTGCACCATCAACCCTCCCAGACGCCGGAGCGCGGCCACCTCTCCGCCCGTCTCGACGCCCTCGATCACGCAGTCGAGGCCCATGTCGCGGCTGAGCGCCAGCAGCGACTTGACGATCTTGAAGCTGGCCGGGCTCTTGTCGAGGCCCGTGACGAAGCTCCGGTCGATCTTGATCTTGGTCAGGGGAAGCGCGTGCAGGCGCGACAGGCTCGAATAGCCGGTGCCGAAATCGTCGAGGGAGATGCCGCAGCCGAGGAGCCTCAGCATTTCGATGGAACGCTGAACCTGTCCGAAATCATGCGTGAAAGCCGTTTCCGTGATCTCGAGGTCGAGCAGACGCGAATCGAACGGGCAGTTCTCGATGATGGCGACGATGGCAAGGGCGCTTTCGGGCGAGGAAAGGTCGTAGGCCGAGAGGTTGAAGGACAGGCGTATGCCCTCCGGCCATTTCGCCGCCGCCGCGAGCGCTTTTCTCAGCAGCGGCCGCGTCAGCATCCCGATCATCCCGGTGCGCTCCGCAACGGGGATGAACTGTCCCGGCGAGACCTGGCCCAGCGTCGGGCTGCGCCAGCGCGCCAGGGCCTCGAAGCCGATGGTGGCCTGCGAGCGCGTGTCGACGATCGGCTGGAAGACGACGGAGAGCTCCTGCTCGAAATCCGCTCCCTTCAGCACCTGCTCGATGCGTGCGTCGTTGTTGATCTGCGCCTCGTGGTCGGCGGTGAACAGGATGGCGCCGCCCCGTTTCATGCCCTTGCCGTGGTAAAGCGCGTAGTCCGCGCGCTCGAACAGCAGATCGGCGTCGCCCGCCATTTCGGGGTAGACGGCAATCCCGACGGACCCCGACACCTGCACGGTCACGTCCGGCAGCGGGAAGGGAGCGCGCAGCATTTCGACGATCGCCTGGCCCTGCGAGACGAGCGCATCGTTGTCGGGAGCGTTCGCCACCACATAGGCGAATTCGTCGCCGCCGAGACGCGATACGAAGAAGGTGTCGGACGGACAGAGGGTCGCCAGCCGCTCGGCGACCGCGACGAGCAGCCTGTCACCGACGGCATGGCCGTACAGATCGTTGATCGGCTTGAAGCCGTCGAGGTCGATGATGCCCAGCGCAAGCCGAGCGCGCCCCGCCTTCGCGACATCCAGCGTCTGTTCCAGATGCGCGAAGAATGCCCGCCGGTTGGGCAGGTCCGTCAGGCTGTCGAGGTTGGCCACGCGGAGGTTTTCGTTGCCGAGCATTTCGGTGCGCTTCTGCGCCTCGACCATGCGCGTGAAGTCGCGGTACTGGATGAGAATGACGATCACCACCCCGACCGTCACCAGAAGCAGGTTGATGGCCGTGCCGATGAGCGTCGGTATGCCGGTGGAGGCATAGAAGGCGGCGAAGGGGATGCTGACGGTGAGCGCCACGATCACCGCGGCCGAGCGCAAATGGATGAGGCACAGCATGCTGCTCAGCATGGCGAACGTCACGAAGGTCCCGACATAGGATTGCGCGTAGGCATCGCCATAGGGGAACAGCGCGATGGCCCAGGCCGGGAAGAGCACGCCGAGCACGGCCGATATCTTGTTCGTCCGCCGCAGTTCGCGAACGGCCTGCCGGTCCGTCACAGCGACCCCCTTGCGGCGCCACCATTGCACCAGCCGGAACGCGCAGACGGCGCTGAGCGCCATCGCGACATAGAGGCTCAGCCAGTCCGGCGCCTTGCCCCAGAAGGTGAGCGCCATCACCCAGGCATTGGCGACGAGAATGAAATAGAGAAGCGGGATGAGGCGGGAAAGCGCGTTGAGCTGCGCCCGCAGCAACTCCGTATTGTCGGAGTCGACCGCCATGAAGCGTTTTACACCCGCTGCGATCCCCCTGATCGTCGGCACATTCAAGATGCCAGTCCCCCGAAACAACCTCGACATCATTATTCACCGGGCGACGGCATATTCTTAAATTGCTATCGCATAAATAGTTAGCCGGCTCTTTAAGCCTCCCCGGCTTCATATTTTTCAATGAATACGACGGCATCTTCCGCCGTGAGGGGGCGGCTGAAGAGATATCCTTGGCCCAGCTTGCAGCCTTCCGACGCCACCGATGCCAGCTGGTCCTCGGTTTCGATGCCTTCTGCCGTGGTCCCCACGCCGATATTCTGGCTCAGCATGATGATGGAGCGCACGATCGCGGTGTCAGAGTCGTTGCTCCACAGGCCCTGGATGAAGCGCCGGTCGATCTTGATCTTGTCGAAGCGGAAGTTGCGAAGGTAGGCCAGCGACGAATAGCCGGTTCCGAAATCGTCGATCGAGACGCGGACCCCGAGTTCGCGGATCGCCTCCAGGATCCTGATGTTCTTGCCCTCCGTCCCCAGAAGGGCGGTCTCGGTGATCTCTAGTTCCAGCCGGCACGGCTCCAGCCCCGTCGCCGCCAGCGTATTGACGATGGTGGGCAACAGCGACGGGCTTTCGAACTGGATCGGCGAGAGATTGACCGACACTCCGATATGGTCCGGCCAGTTCTTGGCCTGCTCGCAGGCCTGGCGCAGCACCCAGGCGCCGATCTGTGCGATCAGGCCGGTCTCCTCGGCGACCGGGATGAAGGTCTCGGGCGACATCATGCCGCGCGTCTTGTGCGGCCAGCGCAGCAAGGCCTCGAAGGCCGTGATCCCGCGCGAGCCGACATCGAAGATCGGCTGGTAGAAGACTTCGAATTCCATGTTGGCGACGGCGCGGTGCAGGTCGATCTCGATCTGGCGACGCTCGCGCTGCTGCTCGAGCATGCGGGTTTCGAACAGCACTACGCAGCCGGTGCCCTTGGCCTTGGCGTGGTACATGGCAAGATCGGCAGCGTTGATGAGGCCGTCGAGATCGCCGCTGAAGCAGCGTGCCCGGGCCAACCCGCAGCTCGCCCCGACCCTGACGGCGTTGCCGTTGATCGTGTAGGGCAACGACAGGGTCTCGACCAGCTTGGCCGCCCTCGCCTCGACCCCCTCGCCGGCGTTCTCCATCACCGCCGCGAACTCGTCGCCGCCGAGCCTCGCGGTCAGCGCGCCCTCGCCCAGCGCTGCCGCCAGCCGCTCGCCCACGCCTGCCAGCAGCTTGTCTCCAACGTCATGGCCGTAGCAGTCATTGACTGCCTTGAAGCCGTCGAGGTCGATGAACAGCAGCACCGGTTCGGTATCCCTGACCGGCATCTCGTCGAGCACCTGGAACAGGCAGTCGCGAAAGCCCTGACGGTTCATGAGGCCGGTCAGCGAGTCGTGAAAGGCGAGATAGCGCAGCCGGTCCTCGGACACGGTGCGTTTCTGGGATTCCTCGGCGAGCATCAGCGAGGCGCTCTCCAGCTTCTCGTCGAGCACCAGCGAATGCTGCTCCAGCAGTTTCTTTTCCCGCAAGGTCTTGTCGGCCACGCGCTTGCGCTCCAGCTGGGCGTTGATGCGCGCCATGGCGACCTCGAAGTCGACCGGCTTCGTGATGTAGTCGTTGGCGCCCAGCGCCAGGCTCGACACCACGTCCTCGCTCTGGCTCTTCGCCGTCACCATGATGATCGGCAGATTGGCATGCTCGGGATTGGCGCGGAGCCGCTGCAGGACCTCGTTGCCCGACAGATCCGGCATCATGATGTCGAGCAGCACGATATCGAAGCTGCTCTCGGCGATCCTGACCAGGGCATCCTCGCCGCCGGTCGCCTCGACGACCTCGAAATTGCGGCGCACGAGCCGCCGGGTCAGGATCTCGCGATTGTCGGCGACGTCATCGACGACAAGAATGCGCGGCTTGGCCTGAGGCGCGGAAGCCACGTCTTCGCTCGGATGTGCGGGTGAAAAGGCGAGTGCGTTCTGCATGACTATACCTTTGGAGTATTCGTATTCGAGCATTTTCTGGATGGTTGCGTTGCTGCTGCCCATAGGACGTGACCTTCCTTCAGGCGGCGTTCGCGATAGGCGGCGTGTCGATGAACTTCTGCGTGTCGTCCTCGGCGAGGTGCGCCGGGATGTCGATGATGAAGACCGATCCCTTGCCGATCTCGCTCGTCACGCGGATCTCGCCGCCGAGCAACGCACAGAACTTGCGGGTGATGGCCAGCCCTATTCCGGTGCCGCCGAAGCGCTTGGAGATGCTGGCGTCCGCCTGGATATAGGCCTCGAAGAGCTTGGGGAGCGCATCGGGCGCGATGCCGATCCCGTCATCGGCGACCGTCGCGATCAGCCGATCGTCCGCAATGGATTTTTCGACGCGCAGGCTCAGCGTCACGGTGCCGCCGCGGGTGAACTTTCCGGCGTTGCCGAGAAGGTTGATCAGCATCTGCGCCACCTTGGTGCGATCGGTGTTCAGCGTCTCGGCGCGTGCCTTGCAGTCGACGACGAGACGATTGCCGTTCTTTTCCACGGTCGGCAGGATCGTCGCGACGACGTCGTCACAGAGCTGGCCAAGATTGAAGGCGCCGCTCGCGATGGAAAGCTCGCCGCGTTCGATCTTGTCGGAGTCGAGCGCCTGCGACACCAGCGAGAGCAGATGCTTGCCTGCGGCGTTGATGCGCGACAGGTCCCGTGCGGTCTGCGGCACCACGTCGCTCCTGTCGGCGCAGTCCTCGATCAGGATGTCGGAATAGCCGATGATGACGTTGAGCGGGGTCCTGAGTTCATGGCTCATCTTGGAGAAGAACAGGGAGCGGTCGCGGTTGACCTTTTCAGCGATCTTCTGCGCCTGTTCGAGTTCCGCGACCGTGCCCCGGTAGCGCTCGGCCTCGACCTGCAGTTCGGAGCGCAGCGCCATCACGCGCGAGTAGTAGAGCGCCATCCATGTCATGTAGACGGCGGCGGCCACGATCGACAGCCAGCCAAGCTGGCTCAGCTTCTCGGGTGGTATGTCGTTCGGCACTCCGAAGAAGCCGACGCAGCCCAGGAACACGGCGAGATTGACCGCGAAGACCGTGATGACGAGCGCCAGCATCTTGGACATGTAGAACAGCCCGAGCATCAGGCTGATGATGAGCCATGGCAGGAAGGGCGAGCTGAACCCGCCGTAGAAATAGGTCCCGACGAGCGAGACGCTCGTCAGGCCCTGGAAGGAGAGCGCCGTCACCAGCGTCATGTTGCCGGTGGCGCGCAGGATGAACGGCAGCGACCAGAAGCTGACGATGCCGACCATCAGGGCGACAAGCTGCGGCGTCACCGTGGGTGACACGAAATAGAGGAAAATCCCCATCGGCTGCGCGATCACAGGGCCGGCCAGATGCGTGAACACGAAGATGCGAGCCATCTCCATGTTCGTGCGGCCCTGAATCACGTTATGCGGTATGAACCAGTTGATGATCTTGTTGTTGGTCATTTGTCCCCACCCCGAGACCCGCGCAGCCGACAAGGCTTGTGGTTATCCGGCCAGCCGCTCTTCCATCAGGTCGAAGCCGGCGTCGAGCCGCGCCTGCGCAATCCGCATGGCGGCATGCAACCGGTCGGCCGCGGCCGTGACCTCCTCGTCGGTATGTCCGGCCATGACCTGGAGGCGGAAGCGGGCAAGCCCCTTGCCCACGGCCGGAAACTCCACCAGGTTCGAGATAAGGCCCATCTCCGGCAGTGCGCGTGCAGTCATGCGCGCCAGCGCTTCGTCGCCGGTCTTGACTGCGACGATGGCCGAAGGATCGCCGTAGCAGTCCATGCCGCGCGCACGGATGCGGGCCCGCAGATTGACGATGTTGGTCATCAGCTTGCCGCGCAGGTCCCTGCCTTCCGCGGACTCGACGATGTCGAGCGCCTTGGTGATGGTGGCGAGCTGGGCCGGCGACAGCGCGTTGGAGAAAGTGCAGCTCGGCGAGTAGAAGCGCAGATACTCCTTTACCGCACGCGACCTGGTGGCAACGAAACCGCCGTTCGAGCCGAAGGTCTTGGAGAAGCTGCCCATGACGAGGTCGACCTTGCCGAGCATGTTCTGGATGCCGATATGCCCTGTCCCGTCCTTGCCCAGGCAGCCCAGGTCGTGGGCGACGTCGACCATCAGGGTCGCGCCATATTCATGGGCGAGCTCCTGGAGCGCGCCGATGTCGGGCGTATCGCTGTCCATCGAGAACAGCCCTTCCGTCACCACCATGACGCCGGCATTGGCATCGCGGCGGCGGATTTCCTTCAGGCGCTCGCGGCAATGCTCGACATCATTGTGGCGGAACAGGACGACATTGCGCGTCGCGGCCTGCGCGCCGGTCTGCAGGCAGGTATGGGCGAGCGCGTCCATCACGATGTAGTCGTGCGAGCGGATGATGCCCTTGAGGACGCCGAAGCCGGCGGCCCAGCCCGTCGGGAAAAGGATCGCCTCTTCCATTTTCAGGAATTGCGCGAGCCGCCGCTCCAGCGCAACGGACGTCGACGTGTTGCCGACGAGCGCCGGAGAACCGGCCGAATGGGCACCGAATTCGTCGATTGCAGCCTTGGCTGCGGCCAGCACCGCCGGATGCGACGACAGGCTCAGATAGTCCTGCGAGGCGAAGTTGACGCCGGTGGTCAGGTTGCCGCTGTCGTCACGGACCGCACAGCTCGAAGCGGGACCGGTCTCGGTCGCGCGGGAGAAGGGCCAGGTGCCCGACCGCCGCCTGTTGTCCTGCCAGTTGTAGAAGGCGTCGCAGCGACCCAAAAGATCGGCTCCCTCCATGACGCGGAAATCGCGCATGCTGCCCTTCAGAGCAGTCTCCGGAACCCCATCAATGGTTTTTGTTTTTGTGAACATTGCACTCCCCGTGTTTGCGTATTGCGGGGAGAAAATAGGGTTTGGCCCGATACCAATCCGTTAAATTGCGATCTATTCCGGGGACTGAGCGCCGGGATAGTTAATAGTTGATGCAATTTCGTTGAATGCCGCGAAAGCCCATGACAGCGGGCGATGCGGCTGGGGAAACCACCGTCGGGCGGTCCGGTCAGGCCGCCCGTGTCGCGTGGGCGGGCTGCGCGGCGTTGGGCATCCGCGGCGACCATGCACGCGGTACCAGCATCGTAAAACAGGTTCCTTTGCCGACTTCGCTTTCGACCGAAAGGTCGCAACCCATTGCGTGCGCCAGCTTGTGGATGATCGTCAGGTTGAGGCCCGTACCGCCATATTTGCTGGCTGCCGCGTCGCGCCGGTCGACCAGGGACTCGAACAGCGTGGCGAGCCGTTCTGGCGGGATGCCGCTGCCGTTGTCGCGGACCGAGATCGCATAGGCGTCGCCCGGCAGCCCGATGGTGGCGCTGCGGCAACGCAGCTCGACATGGGCGCCGGGCGCATGCATCGGGACATTGTCGAGGATCGCCCCGAGGATCTGAAGCAGGCGTTGGCTGTCCGTGCTGATGGCAGATTCCTTGGTCTCGATGAACAGCTCCAGGGTGTTGCCGGCCTCCCGCATGGCCTGCCTCACATTCGAAGTGGCCTCCTGCAGGAGGTCGATGATCTGGTGGTCCTCCACCGTGAACAACATCCGGCCCGCTTCGATCTTAGACAGGTCGAGAACGATATTGATGAGGCGCAACAGGTACTGCCCGGCATCGTGGATGCGGTCCACGTCTTCCCGCATCTGCGGGTCCTGGCTTTCCACAGCGTCTTCCTTCAAGATCTGGCTGTAGCCTATCACCGCATTGAGCGGGGTCCTCAATTCGTGGCTCATGCGGGCGAGGAACTCGGCCTTGTGCTTTCCTGCCTCGTCGGCGGCCACGATCGCGCCCCGCAGCTTCTCCGTCGCCTGTCGCCGGCGGCGCACCTCGCTCTCCAGCTCCACGCCTGCATCGAAAATGCGTGCATAGTAGATCGCCATGGTGGCGACATAGCAGAGGGCTGCGATCGTCGACACGCCGCCCAGCGCGACGAGCGCGACCTGCGGAACGTCGTTCGGCGGCGGGTTGGTCGTATAATAGAGGATAAGAAAGATGCCGAACGCGCCGGCGAAGATCGACATGAGCTTGCCCTGAAGGCGCGCATTGCCGCCGATATAGAAGAAGGAAAGGATGGGAATGAGCAGCACCCACGGCAGCGTTGGGGACAGCACGCCGCCGTTGAAATAGCAGCTCCAGTAGATGCAGAAATTGAGATTCAGCACCGAGGTGACGACGAGCGCATTGTAGTCCCAGTCCCGGCGCAGCAGGAACGGGAAGACCCAGAACGCCGTGATGCTGAGGGTGAGCACCAGTATGTCGAGCCCCGGCGTCGGGTCGACGAAATAGAGCGCGATCGGAACAGAATTGCCGAGGATCGGCCCCATCGTATGGCTGATGAGGAACATGCGGGCCTGGTTCGAAGCCTCGCGATCGTTCCGTATCGTTTCAGGAACGAAATAATCGATGAGACGCTGGTAACGCGCCGAAAGATTTTTCAAGACCCCAAGCTCCCGCTTCCGAAGGTGACGTCTTTCCAGTCCTGAAGGTACGTCCCCCTCACCGGAGAAAGGCCGGACGGCATGCGCCTGGCGAAGGCGGCATACGCGCCGTCCTCCGCGGGTGGGGAAGGTGCGCTCATGGCGGCCCTAGAATTTCACGTTTATCCCGAGCCGCGGCATCACCATATCGTTCTTGAAGCGATAGCTGATGGACTCGCCCGGGAACGCAGCCGGATCGACGCCGCGCACCGTCCGGTCTGCAAGATTGACGTAGAGCGTCTCGAATTTGAGGCTCACGCTGCCGGTCATCCGGTGCTCTATGCCGGCGCCGACCGCATAGCCGAGACGCAGTCCCGACGCGGACCAGTCGGGCGAAGCGTAGCCGACCTCGGGCATGGACAGCTCGAAGCGGTTGCCGACATCGCCTGCGGCGAGGCCGGCCGTGCCGAACACCATCGTGTTGCCGAAAGCAAAGCCGCCGCGGGCGCGCAGCGTGCCGAGGACCCCGAAGTCGGTCTGGTAGCGCGTGTTGGTATTGATATCGAAGGGCGCGATCGCATGAGTATCGTCGAGCCGCGAATAGCTGTGCTGCGCGTCCGTCCAGGCATAGCCTATGTCGGCCTCGACGCCGCCCACGAAGGATCCGGACTGGAAGTTGATGCCGGCGGCGATGCCACCCGCGCCCGAGACGTCGTCGCCTTTGATGAGACCGGGAAACAGGCCGTAGCCGACATCGGCCGGAATCAGGACCCCGGAATAGTCGGCGAGCTCGGCGCGGCCCGAGCTGATGCCCAGCCCGCCGAACACGCCTGCATAGGAGCCGGACCAGTCGGCCTGCCCCAATTCAGGCCCGGAAAGCCTGTCGGCCGCCGCCGCCGATCCGGCAAACATCACCATCGTCAGGAATAGGGCACGCCGCATGTCGGAATCCGTTGCCGAAAGGTTTCAAGCAGGGCACCTGCTTGTCCAAAATCTGCTGTTGTCCAATGTTTCGAACAACATGGCTAAGAAACGGTTAATGGCAGTTATCAAAATTCGTAGGGATTTGTTCGACACGGCCCGCGGCCGCCCGTGGCGAATATGCCGGCCGCGCCCTCTCCCATCAGTCTGCGGGGGCACGGTCGGCGCGCGAGAAGAACCGGCGCTTCGTCGCTTCCGATGCCCCCAGATAGAGAAGCGTAATGGCGACAAGGCCGGTCATGGTGGCGGCAGACAACGGCACGAAGCCGAACCAGCCGCTGCCGGGCAGATAGGGGATCAGCAGCGCCAGCACGGCCACGGCCAGCGTCAGCCAGCCGAGCAGGGCGCCCGGCCGGCTTTTCCAGAAGGACCTGCGGGTGCGCACGACGAGCACGATCGCCAGTTGCGTCAGCAGCGATTCCACGAACCATCCGGTGCGGAAGGCATCGGCGGCGGCGTGCATCACCAGGAGCAGGAAGCCGAAGGTCACGAAGTCGAAGAGCGAGCTGATTAGTCCGAAACGGATCATGAAGCGGCGGATCGAGCCGATGTCCCAGCGCCGCGGCCGCTCGATCTGCTCGGGATCGACGCGGTCGCCGGCCACGGCCAGCGACGGCAGGGAGGAAAGCAGGTTGTTGAGGAGGATCTGCGGCGCCAGCATCGGCAGGAAGGGAAGCGCCAGCGAGGCGAAGGCCATCGAGACCATGTTGCCGAAATTGGCGCTCGTCGTGACGGAGACGTACTTCATCGTATTGGCGAAGGTGCGGCGCCCGTCGTCCACGCCGCGCAGGAGAACGCCGAGATCGCGCTTGAGCAGGATCATGTCCGCGGCTTCCCGCGCCACGTCGACCGCGCCGTCGACCGAAATGCCGATGTCGGCCTCGTGCAGGGCGGGCGCGTCGTTGATGCCGTCGCCCAGATAGCCGACGACATGGCCGCGCCGCCGCAGCGCCTCGATGATGCGCTCCTTCTGGTTCGGGTCGATCTCCACGAACAGATCCGTCTGCGGCGCACGCCCGAACAGCGCCTCCTTGGTCATGCCGGCCAGTTCCTCCCCGGTGAGCACGTTGCCGTGTCCGAGGCCGACCGTTTCCGCCAGATGCACGGCCACGTAGCGGTTGTCGCCGGTGACGACCTTGACGGCGATGCCGCGTTCGCGCAGCGCCTTCAGCGTCTCCGCCATGCCGGCCTTTGGCGGGTCGAGGAACAGCAGGAAGCCGGCGAAGCACATCTCCGCCTCGCTCTCCCTGCCGTAGGATGCCTTCTCCGACTGGCTCCGCCCCGGAAAGCGACGGACCGCCAGGCCAAGCACGCGACAGCCCTGGCTGCTCCAGGCGCGGACCCTGTCGTCGATGGCGGCGCGGCGGGCGGCGTCGAACGGCATCTCCGCCTTGCCGTCGTAAACCGAGGAGCACGCCTCCAGCACGTTGCCGACGGCACCCTTGCAGATCATCAGATCCTCGGCCGTGCCCTTCCGGCGCACGACGACGGAAAGCCGCTTGCGCACGAAGTCATAGGGAATCTCGTCAACCTTCTCCCAATCCGACAACGGATCGGCATCGTCCTTCGCGGCGCCGATCGCCTCGTCGAGCGGGTTGGCCATGCCCGACTGGAGCGTGGCGTTGAGAATGGCCCAGAGGCGCACATCCGCCGAGTCCGCGCCGTCGGCGCCCTTGCACCCGTCGAGCCGGATGACACCCTCGGTCAGGGTTCCCGTCTTGTCGGTGCACAGGAGATCCATGCTGCCCAGATTCTCGATGGCGTCGAGCCGGCGCACGATCACGCCGCCGGTCGCCATGGCGCGGGCGCCGTGCGCCAGCGTCACCGAGATGATGGCCGGCAGCAGTTCCGGCGTCAGGCCGACCGCCAGCGCCAGCGAGAAGAGGAGCGAGTCGATCAGCGGGCGGTGCAGGAGCAGGTTGGCCGCGAAGACGAGGAGGACGATGACCAGCATGATCTCAGTCATCAGATAGCCGAACCGGCGGATGCCCCTGGCAAATTCGGTCTCCGGCGTGCTGCGGGCGATGGCCGCGGCGATGCCGGCATATTCCGTATGTCCGCCCGTGCGCGTCACCAGGACGGTCGCCGTGCCGCTGCGCACCGAGGTCCCGGTGAAGACGGCATTGGTGCGCCGGGCGATCTGCGCCTGCGGCGGCGACAGGCCGGGAGACTTCACCACCGGATAGGTCTCGCCGGTCAGCGCCGCCTCGCTGACGTTGAAATCCCGTGCCTCCATCAGGACGCCATCGGCCGGAACGAGGTTGCCCGCCGAGAGCCTCACCACGTCGCCGGGCACGATGGTTTCGGCCGGAACCGGGACTTCCGTGCCGTCGCGCAGCACCGTCGCCTTGCGCGAGATGCGTCCGGCAAGCGCCTGCATCGCCTTTGAGGCGCTATATTCCTGCGTAAAGCCCAGCGTGCAGCTCGCCAGCACGATGAGCCCGATGATGGCGGCTTCGCTGCCTTCCCCGACGAAGGCGGAAACGATCGCGGCGAAGATCAGGATGAGCACCAGCGAGCTGCGGAACTGCCGCACGAAAGTGCCGAGCATGGTCCCGCCGCGCCTTTCTCCGATGCGGTTCGGTCCGTCGGAAGCGAGCCTTGCCGCCGCCTCGCCCGAGGAAAGCCCTTCCGGCCTTGATCCGAGCGCGGTGAACAGCTCGCCCACCGGCTTCGACCAATAAGCGCCTTTCCCGTCGTCGGCGGGTTTCACGGCGGATCGGGTCATGGACGCCTCCGGGACGCCGATATGCGGCGTTGCAGCGAATCTGCGCATTTTCGGCGCCACGCAATGATCTGCGTCAAAGGCCCGGGCCGAGCCGCGCGCCGGCCGATCGCGTCGTTTCCGAACGGTTTTGCTAACGGTTCGTTCAGCATCAATCGGAACCGCCGATTCAGAAGTAGGCGCATAGGGTCATCCCGAGAAAACCCTGGCTGAGCCCGAATGGTGTCGAAAAAGTGCCGAACATGACGGAAGCGGGTACCGTCTTTACGACGGTCTCCGTGATGATGCTCGCAAATGGAGGGGTCTTTGCGGTCGTCTCGCGAGACCTGCCCGCCGCGCTGCGTCCCGCCGCAGCCTACTGGCAGCTCGGGACGATGCTGATCGCCGCCGGTTGCGCCGTCTTCGCCTTCGGCGCGCCGCTGCCGCGGCCCCTCATGCTGTTCGCCGCGAACGGCCTGATGGCTTTCGGGCTGACAGCCTATTATGCCGCTGTCCAGCGGTATGACGGGATTCGCCCCCGGCGATGGCAGCTTCTGCCGGCCGCTGTCTCCACCGCCGGCGTTCTCTGGTTTTCGGCGATCACGCCGGATTTCAGGATACGCGTCGCGATCGTTTCGGCGGCCTGGCTGTGGCTGATGGCCGCTTCCGTGGCGACGCTCGTCAGGAGATCCCGGGGCGACGTTTCGCTCAGCCGCAGGATCCTGGCCGGCCTGTTCGCTGCGGTAATGGTGTATTTGCTCGCAAGGCTCGTCATCTATCTCCTGATGGGCCTCGACGCCGGTTTCGCCGTCGAGTCCGGCGCTAACTGGCTGAACATGCTGTCGCCCGTCGTCATGACAGTGTTGCCCGTCGTCGGAACGACGGCGTTCCTGCTGATGTGCTCCGACAGTCTGAGACGGCAGTTGGAGGCCGCGGCGTCCACGGATTACCTCACTGGTCTGCCGAACAGGCGCTCGCTCGCCAGGCACGGCAGGAAGAGCTTTCGCGAGGCGGAGGATCGCGGCACGGGCTTTGCCGTCGCGATCCTCGACATCGACCATTTCAAGGCGATCAACGATTCCCATGGCCACGATGCGGGAGATCAGGTGCTCGTCGATGTCGCGGGCCATCTGCACGAGCAGGCGGGCCACGCCGGCATGGTCGCGCGGTCCGGCGGCGAGGAGTTCGTGGTCCTGCTCGAAAGCCCCCACCACATCGCGGCGACCGACATCGTCGAGCGCATGCGCCTCGCCATCGAGCGGGCCCGGTTCAGCGCCGGGCCAGCCAGGATACCCATCACCCTGTCGGCCGGTGTGGCGCTCTATCGCCCCGCCGACAGGTCGTTCGAAGACACGCTGCGGCGCGCCGACCAGGCTCTCTACGCGGCCAAGACCGGCGGCCGCAACCGCGTCGAGACCGCTCGATTTGCCGTTGTTCCGGCAAAGACGGCGAGCACCGGGGACGGCACCCCCTCCCGGCATATGCCGGCAGCCGAAATCCCGAGCGCCCGGCCGGCGCGTCGCGTCGGCTGAAGGCAGGACGAGCCTAGGCTTCCTGCGCGACGGCGAGGCGCGTCCCCGCGCTTTCGAGCGCGGCGACGATTTCGGCCGGCGGCGCCTGGTCGGTCGCCAGCTCGCCAATGCCGGCGAAATCGCAGACCTGGACGAGCCCGCGCCGGCCGAATTTAGTGTGGTCGGTGACCACCAGCGAGCGGCGGCCACGCGCCAGAACTGTTCGCGCGAACTCGGCCTCCGCCAGATCGTAGTCCATGACGCCCGACGCGGCATCGATGGCGCCGGCCGAGATCACCGCATGGTCGACATTGAAGCGGCTGATGAACTCGATGGCGGCGATTCCGAAGGCCGCACCGGAATCGCTGCGCAATTCGCCGCCCGCCATATGGACGCGGTTGCCGTTGACGGTGGCCAGCGTGCGGGCGACGTCGGAGGAATTCGTGACCACCGTCAGGCGCCGTCGCCCGAGCAGCTCGCGGGCGAGGAAACTGGTGGTCGTGCCGGTATCGAGCATCACGGATTCGCCGTCTCCGATGGTCGCCGCCACCATGCGGGCGATCATGCGCTTGGCGTCGGCATTCTCGCGCATGCGCCGCTCGAAAGGCGCCTCGCCGGCGATCGACGGCAGGCCGATGGCGCCATGCATCTTCAGCGCCACGCCGCTGTCGGTGAGCGGCCGGATGTCCCGCCGCACCGTCTCCAGGGAAACCGCCAGCCGGTCCGCCAGGCTGGCGATGGTGATCGTGCCTTCCTCCCGGAGCAGGCGCATGATTTCGCCGTGGCGCTTGGAATGCATCATCGCCCGTCTCGGCCTACAATGACCTTTTCCTAAGGAAACATACCCGCTTTGACAAGGATAGCCGGTCCAATCGGGCAAAAGCTGCATAAAAGACCACATCCTTGCGTTGACAAACCGATTTTCCATCTCGACAGTGGCGGACGAGGCAGACTAGGCGATCACCGCGGCAGACGGTGACGGCCGGCGTCGTGTTTCCGCCCGAGGGGCAGGTATGACCTGGAGGGAGAGCAAGGAGGCTCCGAATGTTTTTGCGCAACCGCATGACGACGACCGCGCTTGGCGCGCTGGCCTTTTCGCTGGCCCTGTCGCTCAGTCCGGCGCGGGCCGAGGATTCCCCGGACCCGATCAAGCTGACGCTGCATGACTGGACCGGGCAGCTCATCACCACGCATATCATGGGCGAGGTGCTGAAGAAGGCCGGCAACAACGTCCAGTACGTGCAGGCGGACTATCTCGCCCAGTTCGCCGGACTGGAAACCGGCGACCTCGACGTGGCCATGGAGATGTGGGAGACCACCGGCCGCGAGGCGATGGACGCCGGCATCGCCACGGGCAAGGTCGAGAATTTTGGCCCGACCGGCATGCAGGCCAAGGAAGAGTGGTGGTTTCCCGAATACATGAAGGAGAAATGCCCCGGCCTTCCCAACTGGGAGGCGCTCAAGGACGAGAAGTGCGCGGAGGCTTTCTCCACCGCGGAGACCGCGCCCAAGGGACGCTATCTCGGCGGGCCGGTGACGTGGGGCGGCTTCGACGACGAGCGCGTCGAGGCGCTCGGCCTTCCATTCGAGGTCATCCATGCGGGCACGGACGCAGCACTTTTCGCCGAGCTGGAGAGCGCCTACCAGCGGCAGGCGCCCATCCTGCTGTGGATCTACGCGCCGCACTGGGCGCCGGTGAAGTACAAGGGCGAGTGGGTCCAGTTCCCCGAATACACCAAGGAATGCTACGAGGATCCGAGCTGGGGCTCCAATCCCGACATGACCTATGATTGCGGCAAGCCGCACGGCGAGATCTGGAAGGTCGGCTGGATCGGCGTGAAGGACAAGTGGCCGAAGGCCTATGAGGCGATCAAGGCCTTCAAGATCGACAATGACGAGATGGGCCAGATGATCACCAAGGTCGACCTCGACGGCCAGACGGTCGATGCCGTCGTCGCCGAATGGATGGCCGCCAACGAGGCGCGCTGGTCCGGGTGGATCAAGAAGTAGCATCGGCCGGGGCGCGCCTGCCATCGCGGCGGGCGCGGCCGGCCGGGGCCGCGCCCGCCTTCCGCTCAAAGCTTGCCGGATGAACATGGCCGTTTCGACTTCCAAGCTCGTCTGCCGCAATGTCTGGAAGATATTCGGCACCGGCGCGCGCGAATTTCTCGACGACGCCGGCACGCAGGCAGACATCGGGGCGTTGCGGCGCAACGGCTTGGTCGGCGCAGTGCGCAACGTCAATCTGGAAGTGCGTGAGGGCGAGATCTTCGTCATCATGGGCCTGTCGGGATCGGGCAAGTCCACGCTGGTGCGCTGCCTGTCCCGTCTCGTGGAGCCCACCGCGGGCGAAATCCTGTTCAACGGCGAGAACCTGCTCGCCGCAAGCGAAGCGCGGATGATCGAGATCAGGCGGCACCAGATGGGCATGGTGTTCCAGCACTTCGCCCTGATGCCGCACATGACGGTCCTGGCCAACGTCGCCTTTCCGCTCGACGTGCAGGGCATGGGACGGGAAGCGCGCGAGGCGCGCGCCCGCAGGATGATCGAGCTGGTCGGCCTCTCCGACAAGGAGGGCTTCTTCCCGCGCGAGCTTTCGGGCGGCCAGCAGCAGCGCGTCGGCATCGCCCGCTCGCTGGCGGTGGAGCCGGAGCTGTGGTTCCTCGACGAGCCCTTCTCGGCGCTCGACCCGCTGATCCGGCGCGAGATGCAGGACGAGTTCATGCGCCTGCAATCGGTGCTCAAGAAGACCATCGTCTTCATCACCCACGATTTCGACGAGGCGATCAGGCTCGCCGACCGCATCGCCATCATGAAGGACGGGGCGATCGTGCAGGCCGGCACACCGGAGGACATCGTGCTCAACCCGGCCGATTCCTACGTCGCCGAGTTCACCCGCAACGTCGCCAGATCCAAGGTGGTGCGGACGGCATCGCTGATGCGTTCCCTCGACGGCGGGGCGCAGCAGGACATAACCGCCACGGTCTCCGCGCGGGCGACGATCGCCGAAGCCGCGCCCTTGTTCAGCGGAACGGTCGACAGGATGCGGGTGATCGATAGAGACGGCAGCGCCGTCGGCATCCTCGATCGCGCCGCCGTCGTCGAGCTGATGATGCAGGGCTGAGATGGCGTCGCGTCTTTGCACCCCCCTCTGGCCTGCCGCCCATCTCCCCCGCACGCGGGGAGATGGGCAGCTTCGGTATCGTCGCCTACGCTCCGACGCTGGAGACCGGCGAAAGCAGAAGTACCAGCCGATCTCCCCGCTTGCGGGGGAGATGGCTGGCAGACCGGAAGGGGGCGTTTCAGCGGGAGCCCTTGTCGAGGCGCGCCAATGAGCGCGCCGACCCTGGACACCGGCCGGCGCGCGGCCGTTTCACCCGCCCCGGGCGGCCGCCGTCTCTCCCTGCCGTGGATTGCCGCTCTCGTTCTCTTCGTCGGCTTCTGGCTGTTCGGCGGCGCCGCGAAATGGGCCTTCGATTATCCGAAAGCGTGGCAGATTCCTGCCCAGCGCTGGATCGGCGGCGCGATGAAATGGCTGGTCGACAGCGCGTCCTTCGGCCTGTTCACCTTCACCGACCTGACCCGCTTCGTCGCCTCGGTGATCGAGGTGCCCTACCGCCTCGTGCTCAGCCTGCTCTCCACCGGGTTCCTCTCCGGGCAGGGGTCCAATGCCGTCGAGCTCTTCCCGCCGCTGTCGTGGATCGCGGTCATCGCGCTGGTCACGCTCATGGGCCTGCATGCCGGCGGCCGGCGCCTCGCCCTGCTGGTCTTCCTGTGCTTCGCCTTCCTCGCCGTCTTCGGCCAGTGGAACAGCGCCATGGTGACGCTCGCCTCGATCCTCATCGCCGCGCCGCTCGGCATCATTGGCGGCCTGCTGCTCGGCATCGCCGCCTATCGCTGGCCGCGCTTCGAGAAGGCGCTGACGCCGGTGCTCGACCTGATGCAGACGATCCCCGTCTTCGCCTATCTGGTGCCGATCCTCATCCTGTTCGGCTTCGGCCCGACGGCGGCCATTGTGGCGACGCTGATCTACGCCATGCCGCCGATGACGCGGGTGACGGCGCTGGCGCTGCGGCTGGTGCCGGACGAATACCGCGATCTCGGCCGCATGATCGGCTGCACGCGGCGGCAGATGACCTGGCGCGTTCTGGTGCCTTCGGCACGCGACAGCCTGATGGTCGGCGTCAACCAGGTGATCATGCTGTCGCTCAACATGGTCATCATTGCCTCGATGATCGGCGCCGGCGGTCTCGGCTTCGACGTGCTGGCCGCGCTCCGCCGCCTCGACATCGGCGCCGGACTGGAATCCGGCGTCGCCATCGTTGTGCTGGCGGTCGCGCTCGACCGGCTGAGCCAGGCCTATGCCGTCAAGGCCGGCGCGCCGCATAAGGCGCGTGCCTCGGACACGTTTCTGGCCCGCCATCCCTATACGCTGGCGGCCGCGGCTGTCGTGGCGCTGACCGTGCTTGCCGGCCTCGCGCTGCCCGCGGTGCAGCGCTATCCCGAAGCATTGCAGGTTTCGGTGGGCGGCATCTTCTCGGAGATCATCCGCTGGATCAACGTCAACTTCTTCGATGCGCTGGAAGCCTTCAAGAACGCCATCCTGCTCAATGTTCTGGTGCCGCTGAAACGCCTGCTCGGCGGCCTGCCCTGGCTCGGCGTCGCGGCACTTCTCGCCTTCGCCGGCTGGCGGCTCGGGGGCTTGCGCCTCGCCGCCCTGGTGGGCGCGCTTTCCTTCCTCATTGCCGCCACCGGGCAATGGGAGAAGGCGACGATCACCGTCTATCTGTGCGGCATCTCGGTGCTGATCGCCTCGCTGATCGGCATCCCGATCGGCATCCTGTCGGCGGAACGCGAAAGGCTGTGGCGCTGGGTGCGGGTGATCATCGATACGCTGCAGACGCTGCCGTCCTTCGTCTACCTGATGCCGGTGGTGATGCTGTTCAGGGTCGGCGATTTCACCGCGCTGATCGCCATCGTCGCCTATTCGGTGGTGCCGGCGATCCGCTACACGGTGCTCGGCCTCGAGAAGGTGGATCCGAGGCTGATCGAGGCGGGCAGGGCGATGGGCTGCACACGAATGCAGATCCTGACCCGCATCAAGCTCAAGCTGGCTTTGCCGGAGATCTTGCTCGGCCTCAACCAGACCATCATGTTCGCGCTCTCCATGCTGGTCATCACCGCGCTGGTCGGCACGCGCGACCTCGGCCAGGAGGTCTATATCGCGCTGACCAAGGCCGACACCGGCCGCGGCCTCGTCGCCGGCCTTGCCGTCGCCTTCATCGCCATCATCGCCGACCGGCTGATCTCCGCCGGTGCAGCACGCGCCAGGGTGAGGCTCGGACTGGCGTGACGAAGAAAACCAGCACCGCCAGCGAAGATCGCGTCCGCGCCCTGCCCTGCTGGAGCGGCAGGATCGACATCGCACCGCTCGGCGGCGGGTTGAGCAACGAGAATTTCCTGGTGACGGACGCCGCCGGCCGGCATGTCGTGCGCCTCGGCAGCGACTATCCCTTTCATCATGTCGAGCGCGGGCGCGAGGTGATGATGGCCCGCGCGGCCCACGAGGCGGGTTTCGGTCCTGCGGTCGAATATGCGGGGCCGGGCGTCATGGTGAGCGCCTTCATCGACGGCAAGACCTTCGGCGGCGCGGACGTGGGCGGCAATGTCGGGCGCATCGCGGCCCTTGTCCGCGCCTTTCATCAAGAGATGCCGAAGCATGTCTCGGGCGCGGGCTTCATGTTCTGGGTGTTCCATGTGATCCGCGACTATGCGCGCACGCTCGCCGCCGGCGGAAGCCGCATGACGGGCGAGCTGCCGCGCTATCTGGAGCTGGCCGACCAGCTGGAGCGGGTGCAGGCACCGCTGCCCGTCATCATCGGCCACAACGATCTTTTGCCGGCGAATTTTCTCGACGACGGAAAGAAGATTTGGCTGATCGACTACGAATATGCCGGCTTCAACACGGCCATGTTCGATCTTGCCGGGGTCGCCTCCAATGCCGGCCTGACGGAAGCGCGGTCGCGGGAGCTGCTCGCCGCTTATTTCGGCCAGGAAACCGACGACACGATCGGCCGGGCGCACGCGGCGATGCAGTGCGCCTCGCTGCTGCGCGAGGCCATGTGGAGCATGGTCTCGGAGCTTTATCTCGGCGCGCCGGGCGTCGACTACGTGGCCTATACGGCCGAGAACCTCGCCAGGCTCGACACCGCTCTGGACAGCTACGGAACACGATACGGGATGCCAACATCATGACCCTGCCCAGCCATGCCGGGATCGTCGTCATTGGCGGCGGCATTATCGGCTGCTCGACGGCCTACCATCTGGCACGCGACCACAAGGCGGACGTGGTGCTGCTGGAGCAGGGCGCGATCACCTCCGGCTCGACTTGGCACGCGGCGGGACTGGTCGGGCAGTTGCGCTCCTCGGCCTCGATCACGCGCGTGCTGAAATACTCCGTCGACCTCTACAAGACGCTCGAAGCCGAGACCGGGCTCGCCACCGGCTGGAGAATGACCGGCTGCCTTCGTCTCGCGGCCGATCAGGATCGCTGGACCGAGTTCAAACGGTTGGCCACCACGGCAAGGAGCTTCGGCATGGACATGCACCTGATCTCGCCCGACGAGGTCAAGCGCATGTGGCCGCTGATGGAGGTGGGTGATCTCGTCGGCGCATCGTGGCTGCCGACCGACGGACAGGCCAGCCCCTCCGACATCACGCAGTCGCTGGCCAAGGGCGCGCGCATGCATGGCGCAAAGCTGTTCGAGCGCGTGCGCGTCACCGGCTTCGACAGGAAGGACGGCCGCATCGTGGCCGTACATACCAGCCAGGGCAAGATCGCCTGCGAGACCGTGGTGAACTGCGCCGGCCAGTGGGCGCGGCAGGTCGGCGCCCTTGCCGGCGTCAGCGTGCCGCTTCAGCCGGTCAAGCACCAGTACATCATCACCGAGAAGATAAACGGCCTCGCCGCCGACGCCCCGACGATCCGCGATCCCGACCGGCGCACCTATTTCAAGGAGGAGGTGGGGGGCCTGGTCATGGGCGGCTACGAGCCCGATCCGCAGGCCTGGCTTCCCGACACGAAGAATGGCGACGTGCCGGACGATTGGGAATTCCGTCTCTTCGACGACGACTGGGACCATTTCGAGCAGCACATGGCGCAGGCGGTCGTCCGCGTGCCGGCGCTGGAGAATGCCGGCGTCAAGCGCATGATCAACGGGTCGGAAAGCTTTACGCCGGACGGCAATTTCATCCTGGGTGCTGCGCCCGAATGCGCCAACATGTTCGTCGGCGCCGGCTTCAACGCCTTCGGCATCGCATCGGGCGGCGGCGCCGGCTGGGCGCTCGCCGAATGGGTGGTGCGCGGCGAGGCGCCGCTCGACCTCTGGACCGTGGACATCCGCCGCTTCTCCGGCCTGCACCGCGACCGCGAATGGGTGCGCGACCGCACGCTGGAAGCCTACGGCAAGCACTACACCGTGGCCTTCCCGCACGAGGAATACGAGAGCGGCCGGCCGCGCATCGTCTCCCCGCTCTACGAACGGCTTCGACGCCACCGCGCGGTGTTCGGATCAAAACTCGGCTGGGAGCGGCCGAACTGGTTCGCGCCCGAAGGCGTTGAGGCGCGAGACGTCTACTCCATGGGCCGGCAGAACTGGTTCGACGCCGTCGGCGAGGAGCACCGGCATGTGCGCGAGGCGGTCGGCCTCTTCGACCAGTCCTCCTTCGCCAAGTACGAGATGAGCGGTCCCGATGCGGCCCGCGCGCTGGACTGGATCTGCGCCAACGACGTGGGCAAGCCCGCTGGGCGGCTGACCTATACCCAGCTTCTCAACACGCGCGGCGGCATCGAGGCGGACCTGACCGTGGCACGGCTGGCTGAGGAAAAGTTCTACATCGTCACCGGCACAGGCTTCCGCACACATGATTTCGGCTGGATAAGCGACCACATCGGCGGTGGGCTGGACGCCCGGCTGACCGACGTGACCGAGGATTTCGGCACGCTGTCGCTGATGGGCCCGCGCGCCCGCGACGTGCTGGCGGCCGTCACGGATGCCGACGTGTCGAACGCCGGCTTTCCCTTCGGCCATGTCCGTGAGATCGTCATCGCCGGCCATATCGTGCGGACGCTGCGCGTCACCTATGTCGGCGAGCTCGGCTGGGAACTGCACATGCCGATCGGCGCCACCGGCGAGATCTTCGATGCGCTGATGGCGGCCGGCGCCCCCTTCGGCATCCGCCCGGTCGGCTACCGCGCGCTGGAGTCTCTGAGGCTGGAAAAGGGATACCGCGCCTGGGGCTCCGACATCACGCCCAACGACACCCCGCTGGAGGCCGGCCTCGGCTGGGCGGTGAAGCTGCGCAAGAACACCGATTTCCTTGGCCGCCGCGCGCTGGAAAAGGCGAGCGGAACCTTGCCGCCCAAGCGTTTCGCCGGCTTCACCGTCGATGATCCCGGTATCGTGCTTCTCGGCCGCGAGACGATCCTGCGCAACGGCGAGCCGGTCGGCTACCTGACCAGCGGCGGTTACGGCTATACGGTGGGAAAAAGCATCGGCTACGGCTATGTCCGCGGCGCGGGCGGCGTGAACGACGATTTTCTCACCGGCGGCAACTACGAGCTGGTCGTGGCAACCGAGCGCACGCCCGCGCGCATCCATCTGGAACCGCTCTATGACGCTCCCGGCGCGCACGTGAAAAGCTGACGCACGTACTTCAGAGCCGACGCAGCACCAACCCCCGGCTCGGCACGGTGCCGGTCTCGCCTGGCATGGAGACGTAGGGCTGCGTCTCTTCGGCGCGGGCGACGGTTCCTTGTGCCACGAGGCTGTCGATCCGGCTGGCGAAACCGCTTTTCCAAAGCGTGTCCTTGACCGTCAGCACGATGATGCCGCCGGATGCGCAGATGCGCAGCAGCTCGTCCAGTCCTTCGACACCCACGTGGCCCGAGGTGAACACCCCAGCCGATACGATGCCGGCAAAAGAGCCGTCCTCGAAGGGCAGCGGTCCGCCGAGCGCCAGCCGGTGCAGCCGCGCATAGCCGCCCTTGCGCGCCGCAACCGCAAGCATGCCTGGTGAGATGTCCAGCCCTTCCACCGGGCTGTAGCCCATGATGCCGAGCCAAGCTCCGAGAACGCCCGTGCCGGCGCCCGCGTCCAGCACCGGCCCGGCGCCCGGCGCCAGATGCCGGGACAGGAGCGCGAGGCAGATGCTCGGATGCCGATAGCCCGCCACGGCCATTTCGGCGTCATAAGTTTCCGCCCAGCCGTCATAGAGCGCGGCGACCTCCTCCGGCCGCTTGGCGTCATAGACCGCGCCCAGCGCACCTTCATGCTTTCCGCTCGCCATCGGCCGCTCCCTTTGCGCCGACCATAGCGAAAGCCGCGAAATTGTGGAACCTTGGCCGGATGAGAAACGGAGCACCCATGAACGACGATCTGAGCCGCGCCCATGGCGCCATCGCCGCCATTCCGATTCTCGCGGCGACCGGCGCGGCGCCGGTGCGGCTGGGCGGGATGACCAACCTCGTCTTCAAGGTGGGCGATTTCTGCCTGCGCATCCCCGGCAAGGGCACGGAGGAATATATCGACCGCGCCAATGAGGCCGTCATGGCGCGCGAGGCAGCCAAGGCGGGCGTCAGCCCCGAGGTGCTGCATGCCGATTCCCAAAGCGGCGTGATGGTCACGCGCTTCGTGGCGGGAGCCGAGACGATGACCCCGGAGAATTTCCGTGCAAGGACCGGCAGCCCGGCCCGCGCAGGCAAGGTGTTTCGGCGGCTGCACGACAGCGGCGCGCAGTTCCCTTTCCGCTTCGAGCTGTTTTCGATGATCGACGATTATTTGAAGGTGCTCTCCACCAAGGATGTCGCCCTGCCCGACGGCTATCACGACGTGGTCCGCGAGGCCGACCAGGAGATCCGTGCCGCCCTTGCGGCGCATCCCCTGCCGCTTGTCGCCTGCCATTGCGACCCGCTTTGCGAGAATTTTCTCGACACCGGCCGGCGCATGTGGATCGTCGACTGGGAATATTCCGGCATGAACGATCCGTTATGGGACCTCGGCGACCTCTCCGTGGAGGCACGGTTCGACATCGCGCAGGAAGAGGAGATGATGCTGGCCTATTTCGGCCGTGCGCCGCAGCCGGCCGAGCGTGGCCGCGTCGTCATCTACAAGGCGATGTGCGATCTCCTCTGGACGCTCTGGGGTCTGCTCCAGCTCGCCAACGACAATCCCGCCGACGACTTCCGCGCCTATGCCGATGCCCGCTTCGTCCGCTGCAAGGCGCTGATGGAGACGCCGTCCTTCGCGGGCCACGTCGCGGCGGTGGCGGGAGGCTGAACGGAGCCCCGGCTACTGCGCCGTGCAGTTCGCACAGATGCCGCGCATTTCGATCGTCGTCTTGGCGAGCCTGAAGGAATGCTCCTTCGCCCAACCCTTGAGACGCCTCTCGACCGTCTCGTCGGAAAATTCGTCGACCTGCCCGCAGGTGTCGCAGATGGCGAAGGCGACCAGTCCGTGCGCATGGTCGTGCGGATGCGCGCAGGCGACAAAGGAATTGAGGCTTTCCAGCCGATGGACCAGCCCGTACTCGATCAGCTTGTCGAGCGCCCGGTAGACCTGAAGCGGCGCACGGAATCCCTGCGCACGCAACTGATCGAGCAGCGAATAGGCGCTTGCCGGGCCGTCCCACTTCGTCAGCGCGTCGAGGACCAGCGTCTGGTTTTTCGTCAGATCATGCAGATGAGCCATCGACGCATCCTCCAGAGTCGGTTGCCATCCCGAATTTCAGATGGTAGATGTAATAACATTACGATCCTTCGCGATCAAGACCGACCGCTGACCATGGGATGAAGTCGCGTTGCCCGAAGCCTGCATAAGTTTTAGCGATCTGACGCTGGGCTACAACAGCCATCCGGCCGTCCATCACCTGAACGGCGTGGTGGCGAAGGGGTCGCTGACGGCCGTCGTCGGCGCCAACGGCTCCGGCAAGTCCACGCTGATGAAAGGCATTGTCGGCGTGCTGCGGCCGATGGCGGGTGCCTGCACGATCGCTCCCGGTGTCCGGCTGGCCTATCTGCCGCAGCAGTCGGAGCTCGACCGCTCCTTTCCGGCCCGGGTTGTGGATCTCGTCTCGCTCGGCCTGTGGCCGCGCCGCGGCCTGCTGGGACGCTATCGTCCCGAGGACAGGAAAGCGATCTCCGAGGCGCTTTCCGCGGTCGGCCTGGAAGGTTTCGACAGGCGGCCGATCGACACACTGTCCGGCGGCCAGCTGCAACGCGCTCTTTTCGCGCGGGTGCTGGTGCAGGATGCAGACCTGATCCTGCTCGATGAGCCGTTCAACGCCATCGACTCCCGGACCGTGTCCGACCTGGTCGAGCTGATCAAGCGCTGGCAGGGCGAAAGCCGCACCGTGATGGTCGTGGTCCACGACCTCGAACTGGTGCGGCAGCATTTCCCCGAAGCGCTGCTTCTCGCCCGCCGGCCGGTCGCCTGGGGCGAGGCGCGCAAGACGCTGGCGCCGGAAAACCTGCTGCGTGCGCGGCAGTTCCACGAGGCCTGGGACGAGGATGCGCCCTGGTGTGCGCCCGAAGAGGATCACGATCATCACGGGCACGCGCACGACCATGCGCACGAACACCCCGAAGGCGGGAAGACCGCCCATGCCGGGGCGGCCTGATGCTTTTCCTCTACGATTATCTCGCCGCGCCCTTCGTGGACTTCGCCTTCATGCAGCGCGCGCTGGTCGGCGCGCTGATGCTCTCGGTGAGCGCCTGCCCGGTCGGCGTCTTCCTGATGTTGAGACGCATGAGCCTGGCGGGTGACGCGATGGCGCACGCCATTCTGCCGGGCGCCGCGGTCGGCTTCCTGCTCTACGGTCTCCAGATCGTGCCGATGACGCTTGGCGGACTGGTTGCCGGCGTGGTCGTGGCGCTCGGCGCGGGCGCGGTTTCGCGGGTGACGATCCAGAAGGAGGACGCTTCTCTTGCCGCCTTCTATCTGATCTCGCTGGCGCTCGGCGTCCTCATCGTCTCGCTGCGCGGCTCCAATGTCGACCTCATGCACGTCCTGTTCGGCACGGTTCTGGCGCTGAACGACGACGCGCTGACGCTGATCGCCGCGATCACGGCGGTGACATTGGCCGCGCTCGCGATCTTCTGGCGCGCGCTTGTCGCCGAATGTCTCGATCCGCTGTTCCTGCGCTCGGTGTCCCGTCTCGGCCCGCCGGTCCATTTCGTCTTCCTCGGGCTGGTGGTGCTCAACCTCGTTGGCGGCTTCCAGGCGCTCGGCACGCTCTTGTCGGTCGGCCTGATGATGCTGCCGGCGGCGGCGGCCCGCTTCTGGACGTCCAGGGTCGGGCCCATGTGCCTGCTGGCGATCGCCATCGGCGCCGCGTCCTGCATTTCCGGCCTGCTGCTCTCCTACCATGCTTCGCTGCCCTCGGGCCCGGCGATCATCCTGTCGGCCGGCGTCGTCTATATCCTCTCCATCCTCGCCGGCACGCGCGGCGTGCTCGCCATGCGCGTCCGGCATCATTCCCACCGCACCGCCTGAACAAAGGAGCCGCCCGAATGTCCCGCATCCTCAAGCTCGCCGCCGCAATGAGCGTTATAACATTAACCCACACGGCGATAGCCTCGGCCGAGAACCTCAAGGTCGTCGCCAGCTTCTCCATCATCGCCGACCTCGCCAGGAATGTCGGCGGCGATCGGGTCGACATCACCACGCTGGTCGGCCCCAACGGCGACGCCCATGTCTACGAGCCGAAGCCGGCAGACGCGGCCGCCGTTGGCGCCGCCGACGTGGTGCTGGTCAACGGCCTTCAGCTGGAAGGTTTTCTGCAACGGCTGATCGAGGCAAGCGGGACGAAGGCCCCCGTCGTGGAACTGACCAAGGGAGGAGAGATCCTGCGGCTCGCCGACGAGCCGCATCCGCATGAGGAAGCCGACGGGGACGAGGCGGGCAAAAGTAACCCCGAGGGCGGTCACGACCACGAAAAGGAAGGGCACGAGGAAGGCCATCACCATCACGGCGAGTTCGACCCGCACGCCTGGCAGTCGGTTCACAATGCAGAGGTCTACGTGAAGAACATCGCCGACGCCTTCTGCGCCGCGGACGCGGCCGGCTGCGATACCTACAAGGCGAACGCCGAAGCCTATGGCGCGAAGCTGGAGGCGCTGGACAGCGAGGTCAAGGCCGCCGTGGCGCAGATCCCCGAAGAGAAGCGCGTGATCATCACCTCGCATGACGCCTTTGGCTATTTCGAGCACGAATACGGCCTCCAATTCCTGGCGCCGGAAGGCATTTCCACGGAATCGGAAGCGTCCGCCGCCGACGTCGCGGCGCTCATCAAGCAGATCAGGGACGACAAGGCCTCGGCGATCTTCATGGAGAACATCACCAATCCGCGCCTGATGGAGCAGATCGCCAGCGAGACCGGTCTCAAGATCGGCGGCGAGCTCTATTCCGACGCGCTCTCCGACGAAAGCGGCCCCGCATCCACCTATATCGACATGATGCGGCACAATGTCAGCACCATCAAAGGCGCCATCCTCGGGAGCTGAACGGCAACGACAAAAGGCGGAGCGCGGCCCGCTCCGCCTTTTTTCCTGAGAGCCGGCCCGATGCCGCTCTATTCGATATCGAAGGAGACGCCTTGGGCGAGCGGCAGCGCCTTGGAGTAGTTGATGGTGTTGGTGGCGCGGCGCATATAAGCCTTCCAGGCGTCGGAGCCGGATTCGCGGCCGCCGCCGGTCTCCTTCTCGCCGCCGAAGGCCCCGCCGATCTCCGCGCCGGACGTACCGATATTGACGTTGGCGATGCCGCAGTCCGAACCTTCGGCCGACAGGAACCGCTCGGCCTCCTGCATGTCCAGCGTGAAGATCGAGGAGGAGAGGCCGGCGGCGACCGCGTTGTGGCCTTCGAGCGCCTTGTCGAAATCGGAATATTTCATGACGTAGAGGATCGGCGCGAAGGTCTCCTCGAGCACCGGGCCCGCCTGCTTCGGCATCTCGACGATCGCCGGCTTCACGTAATAGGCCGTGTCCTTGCCGGCCTCGGTGACGCGCTCTCCGCCGGTGACGGTGCCGCCCTCGGCCCTTGCCGCGTCCAGCGCCTTCTTCATGCCGTCATAGGCTTGGCGGTCGATCAGCGGGCCGACCAGCGCCGAGGTTTCCAGCGGATTGCCGACGGAAACGCTGGTGTAAGCCTTCTTCAGGCGGGGCACGAGCTGGTCGTAGACGCTGTCATGCACGAAGAGGCGGCGCAGCGTCGTGCAGCGCTGGCCGGCGGTGCCCATGGCGCCGAAGGCGATGGCGCGCAGCGCCATGTCGAGATCGGCAGACGGGCAGACGATGCCGGCATTGTTGCCGCCGAGCTCGAGGATCGAGCGGGCGAACCGCTTGGCGAGACGAGGCCCGACCTCCTTGCCCATGCGGGTGGAGCCGGTGGCCGAGACGAGCGCCACTTGTCGGTGGTCGACGAGGGCTTCGCCGGCGGCGCGGCCGCCGATGAGAACCTGGGAGAGGTTCTTCGGCGCGTCGCCGAGGCGGGCGATGGCGCGCTCCAGGATGGCTTGGCTGGCGAGCGCGGTCAGCGGCGACTTCTCGGAGGGCTTCCAGACGATGGCGTTGCCGCAGACGAGCGCCAGCGCGGCGTTCCACGACCAGACGGCCACGGGGAAGTTGAAGGCCGAGATGATGCCGACGACGCCGAGCGGATGCCAGGTCTCCATCATGCGGTGGCCGGGGCGCTCGGTGGCGATGGTGAGGCCGTAGAGCTGGCGGGACAGGCCGACCGCGAAGTCGCAGATGTCGATCATCTCCTGCACTTCGCCCAGCCCCTCGGAGGCGATCTTGCCGGCCTCGATGGAGACGAGGCGGCCGAGATCGGCCTTGGCGGCCCGCAGTTCCTCGCCGAGCAGGCGCACGAGCTCGCCTCGTTTCGGAGCCGGTACGAGACGCCATGCCTTGAACGCCTCATGCGCGGCGTCGATGGCTTTCGCGGCTTCGGCTGCCGAAACGGTCTTCAGCTCCGCGATCTGCTCACCGCTGACCGGGCTGAAGGAAGCCATGTCGCCGCCCTGCCAGGCGGCCCGCGAAACCCCGAGCTTGTCGAGAAGGGCTTCGGTTTCCTTTTTCACGTCGACTTTCGTCATCAATGTCTTCCTGTGTCTCTTAAAAAGCGATGCCGCCGGGCAGTCTCTTTGCTGCCCTGTGGGATTATTATGCCTTGCGATCCCTTCACGCGGCGGTCTTGGCCATGTTGACGATGCCGGGGCAGATTTCAAGCGACACAGGGCGCATCCCGCCGGGGATGTTTCCGATCGCCGCACGCAAGGCTGCCGGATCCGGCGTGGGCCAAGGAACCAAAAACGTCGGGTTTCATTTTTCTCCCGTCAATTCCGGCTGAGAGGAGACCTCCATGAAAACACTTGCCGACATATTCGAACACACGCTCGAAGACGTTTACTATGCCGAAAATGCCATCACCAAGGCGCTGCCCAAGGTGGCGAAAGCTGCAACCGATGCAAAGCTGAGGCAGGCGGCCGAGGACCACCTCAAGGAGACGAAAGACCAGATCGGAAAGCTGGAGAAGGTCTTCAAATCCATCGGCAAGAAGGCCGAGGGCACCAAGTGCGATGCCATCGAGGGCCTGATCAAGGAAGCGGACGGCCTTATGAAAGAGGCGTCGGGAACGGCGCTCGATGCCGGCCTTCTCGCTGCCTGCCAGGCCGTCGAGCACTATGAGATTTCCCGCTACGGGTCGCTCCGCGAATGGGCCAAGGATCTGGGGCATGAGGAGGCCCACAAGCTTTTGAGCGAAATCCTCGATCAGGAGAAGGCGACGAACAGCAAGCTGACGAATCTGGCGGTGACGGCGATCAACAGGACGACCGCCACGGCCAAGGCAGCCTAGCCAACACGCTTTTCGGCAGTTCGCCGTCATAGTGCCCGCCGACCAGGCGGGCTTTTCTTTCCGCCCCCGGCAGGAACCGGGGTGACCACGGCGCGTTACAAAAGGCCAAGACCAGAGGTCCGGAGTGACATCATGTCGAAGTTGCAGCACGGCTCAAGCGACGAACTCGAGACCATCCGGCGGAAGGCGGTCTATCATTTTGCGCCGATCCTGCTTCGGGAGGCGCTGCTGCGATTGTGCAGGATGAGCGGCGGCGAAAGCCTTGATCGCTTTGAAAAGGCGATGGTCGAGAAGATCGACCAGTCCGTTGGGGAGGATGCGGATTTCTCGGACATGAAGGAGTTTGCGACCGAGCAGCTCTATGCCTGCATTCGAGAGGCCAGGTCCTCCCCGGACATGACGCCTCCGGTCGAAGATGTGAAGTCCCGGCGCACGCACGGACGGTCGGAAGAACCGGGCACGCTGGAGGACCAGCTTCAAAAAGGGCTTGAAGACAGCTTTCCCGCAAGCGATCCGCCGGCCGTCGTCTCGACCGCCATTCCCGGCCGGACAAAGAAGCGGGTCGGCGGGGAGCTCTCGCCATGAGCCGATGGGCCGCAATTCTTGCCGCCGTTGCCCTGTCGGGTACCGGCGGGACCGCAAGCGCGGCGGACAGCGCGGACAAGATGCCGCCGGAGCACGGCCAGAAGGTGTCCGAGATCATCGCCCGGATCGAGAGCCGCCCGGATTTCCGATATCTGGAATCGGTCGAGTGGGACCGGCAGGGATATTACGAAATAACCTATCACACCGCCGACAAGGCGAAGGTGGAGATCAAGATCGACGCCGCCACGGGGCAGCCGAGGGACTGACCGACGCGTTTGACGGCATCCCTCGGCCGGGCTCCCCTGTCCATCAATGGCGGCTTCGCGCTGAGTGCGGCGATGCACGCCTTCCCGGACATCGACGTCGGCGTTTTGGAGGGTCGATTCATGTCCGAGCATTCGCGTTGGATCCTGAGGTGGAGCGGTCACAGGTCGTTAGAGACGAGTTGCCCGGGATCGTCGCCTGTGAAATTGGACCCGCTGCCGCTGGCTTATCCCGGCTTGAGGGGCTGCTGTTCGGGCCTGACGTCCGGATTCGGGGCCGGATCCTCCCGCGTGTCCCGGACCGGCTTGTCTTCGGGATCGACTTTCGGCGGTAAAGGGGGCTGCTTGTCCGGCTCCGGTGCCGGTTTCTTCTTCGGCGCTTTCATGGCTCACTCCACTCGGATGAGAGGCAACCGGTCAGCGGCGGGAAGGTTCCCTGCTGTTCCGGAACGAATGCTGCCGTGCAACGTTGCCTGACGATCCGCCCAGGGAGATCGCCATGGCGCCGCGCACGTTCTGGAAGGGCTATCTGAAGCTGTCGCTCGTGACATGCCCGGTGGCGATGATGCCCGCCACGAGCGAGGAGGAGAAGGTCCGCTTCCACACCCTCAATGCCAGGACCGGCAACCGCGTCGTCAGCCGGTATATGGATTCCGTCACGGGCAAGCCCGTGGACGAGGATGACGAGGTCAAGGGGTATCCCCGCGGCGAGGACGACTACGTACTTCTGGAAGACGAGGAGCTTGAGGCAGTCGCGCTCGAGAGCACGCGCACCATCGACATCGAGAATTTCGTGCCGGCCGACACGATCGGCTGGATCTGGTACGACAAGCCGCATTACCTCATGCCGAACGATCCGGTCGGCGAGGAGGCTTTCTCGGTGATCCGCGACGCCATGGCATCGACGGGCACGGTCGGCGTCTCGCGGCTTGTGCTCTATCGTCGCGAGCGCGCGGTGATGCTCGAGCCGCGTGACAAGGGGATCGTGCTGTGGACGCTGCGCTACGGCGACGAGGTGCGGGATGAAACGGAGTATTTCGGAAAAATCGGCAACGGCAAGGTCGACGGCAGCCTGATGAAGCTGGTGACGAAGCTCATCGAGGAGCGCACGACGCCCTGGAACCCCGACATGGCCGCCGATCCGGTGCAGGCCAGGCTCCTCGACATCATCGCGGCAAAGAAGAAGGGGCGCAAGCGGCCCGCCAAGGCAAAGCCGGAGACGGAGGCGCCGCCGGGCAACGTCATCAGCATCATGGATGCGCTCAAGAAGAGCATCGCGGCGGAAGGCAAGAGGCGGGGCCGATAAGCTACGCCGCCTTCTTTCGCCGGGGCCGCATCGCCTCCAGCGGCGCGGCCGCGGCATGGAACCCCTCCCAGGGATCGCCGTTCAGCGCAGCAAGGCGCGTCGGCATGTTCTCAACCGTGAAATAGGCGGGGCCGATCCCCGGGCCGAGTTCGTCCCAGCCTATCGGCGCGGAGACGGCCGCGCCGGGCCGCGCCCGGGTCGAATAGGCGGCGACCGCCGTCGCGCCGCGCTGGTTGCGCAGATAGTCGATCAGGATCTTGCCGCGGCGCCTGGATTTCGTGATCGTCGAAACGTAGCGGGCGGGATCGTCCGAGGCCATGGACTCCGCGAGAGCCTTGGTGAACGCCTTTACGGCCGGCCATTCGGCCTTCGGCCTCAGCGGCGCCACGACATGCAGGCCCTTGCCGCCCGACGTCTTCACGAAGGCGGCGAGGCCGCCGTCCGAAAGACGTTGCCGAACCTCGAGCGCGGCGTCGATGACCGCCTGCCACGCAACGCCTTCCCCCGGATCGAGATCCATGACGATCCTGTCCGGCCGCTCCCAATCCGCGACGGTGGATCCCCAGGGATGGATTTCGAGGACAGCCGATTGCACGAGGCCCAGCAGCCCGTCGAGATCGTCGATGCTGATCAGCGGCTCGCCGGAGCGATCTTTCGGATCCCGCACCAGGGCAATGTTCGGATTGAGTCCCTTCCAGGCGTGCTTCTGGAAGAACTTTTCGCCGGCAATGCCGTTCGGGCAGCGCAGCAGCGCCAGCGGGCGACCGACGACATGCGGCGCGATATGCCGCCACACCTCCGCATAGTAGTCGGCGAGGCCTTCCTTCGTGACACCCTCGTCCGGCCAGTAGATCCGGTCGGGATGGGTGAGCTTTACCGTGCGCCGCTGCGGCGCGGGAGGCTTTGCGCCGGCCTTCGGAATTTCCTGTACGATTTCGCCCGCCGCCTTGTCCTCGCGAAGCCCGCGAAAGGAGGCATGACGCAGATGGCCGTCGGCCGTCCATGCGCGGAATTCCACTTCGGCAACGAGTTCCGGACGCACATATTTGACCTGGCGGCTTTCATCCGCGGTCAGCCGGCCATCGAAGGGACTCGACGTTGCACGGATTTTCTCGAGCTTGCGGAACAGGTCTTCGGCGACCGCGCTGGTGTAGCCCGTACCGACCCTGCCGACATGGCGGAGCTTGCCGTCCTCGTAGACGCCGAGCACCAGCGAACCGATAGCCTTGCCTGAAACGGACGACGGCACATAGCCGCCGATGACGAATTCCTGACGCGCCGAACATTTGGACTTGACCCAGCTCTCGCCGCGTCCGGGGCGATAGGGTGCATTGCGAAGCTTCGAGACGATGCCTTCGAGGCTCAGCCGGCAGGCATGGCGCAGCACCATGGCGCCGCTCTCCTCGAAATGACTGCTGAAGCGGATCGCGCCGCCATCGCTCGCCACGATCCGCTCGAGCAACGCCTTGCGTTCGACCAGCGGCAGGGCGGTGAGATCGTAGCCGTCGAGATACATGAGATCGAAGGCATAGAAAACGAACCTGTCCGTCCGGCCCTCGCTCAAATCCGCCTGCAAGGCGGAGAAGTCGGATGCGCCCGAGTCGGTCTCGACCACGAGTTCGCCGTCGATGATGGCCGTCCCGACCGGCAGATCCTGAAGCGCGGTCAACACCGTCTTGCCGAATTTCTTCGTCCAGTCGAGGCCGCTTCGGGTCAGGAGCTTGACGCGGCCCGCCTCGATGCGGGCCTGAAGCCTGTAGCCGTCGAACTTGATCTCGTGCAGCCAGCGCTTGCCGGTCGGCGCGGCGGAGACGAGCGTCGCCAGGGTCGGCTCCATGAAAGCCGGCATCGGCGTCTTCTTCGCAGCCTTGACCCTGGAAGGATCAGGAGCGGTAACCTGCCCATCCGTTGCCGGTTCGGGATCCGTCTTCGTCGGCTTGCCGGCTTCTGTCGTCTTTTTGATGCGGCCCGTTTTTGAGGACCAGCCCGGCGCCTCGCCGGCGACATCCGCGATCCCGCGGCCGGTCTTTGCCGATTCCGGCCGCTCCTCCAGGATGTCCGCGGCGCCCTCCGGCCTGGCGAACGCGTCCTCGCCCTTGATCAGCAGCCAGTTCTCGCGCTTCTCGGCCGGCTTGCCGTGCATGCGCACGAGGTGCCAGCGGCCGCCCAGCTTCTCGCCGTGCAGCTCGAATTCGAGATGGCCTTTCGCATAACCCTTGCGCGCGTCGCCGATCGGCGACCAGGTTCCGCGATCCCAGACGATGACCGTGCCGCCGCCATATTCGCCTTTGGGTATGGTGCCTTCGAAGTCGCCATATTCGAGGGGATGGTCCTCGACATGGACGGCGAGACGCTTCTCGCCCGGCACGAGGCTCGGCCCCCTGGCGACGGCCCAGCTTTTCAGCACGCCGTCCATCTCAAGCCGGAAATCGTAGTGCAGCCGCCGGGCGTCGTGCTTCTGGATGACGAAGCTGTTGCCGCGCTTCCGGGCACTGCCGCCTTTCGGCTCGGACGTCGCGGCAAAATTCCTCTTCTTCCTGTAGGTATCGAGCGCCATCGTCAGCCGGCCTTCCGCCGGGGCGGCCCGGCTTCGGCGCTTGCTTTCTTGGAGGCGGCTTTTGCCGGGGATTTCTTTCCCGCCATCCCCGCGCTTTCACGCAGCGCGGCCATCAGGTCGACGACCTTTTCCTGCCTGGGCTCCTTGCGGACCTTGATCTTTCTGCCTTCGAGCTTCGCCTTCACGAGGTCGGCCAGCGCCGCCTCGTAGCGGTCGTCGAACTTCGAGGCATCGAACTTGCCCATCTTGGTCTTGATGATGTGTTCGGCAAGCTCGAGCATCTCGCCCTTGATCTTCATCGCCGGCACGTCCCGGAACGCTTCCCGTGCCGAGCGCACTTCGTAGTCGAAATTGAGCGTCGTGGCGATCAGGCCGTCATTGTGCGCCCGGATCAGCACGGTGCGCGCCCGCCGGAAAAGCACCGTCTGCGCGATCGCCGCGACCTTCTTCCTGCGCATGCCATCGCGGATCAGCGCATAGGCCTCCTCGGCCGTCCTGTCCGCGGGTCCGAGATAATAGGGCCTGTCGAAATAGACGTCGTCGATCTCGCCGCAGCCGATGAAGGCGGTGACGGACAGCGTCTTGTCGCTTTCGGGAACGGCGGCTGCAACCTCTTCCGGATCGAGCACCACATAATCGGCCTGCCCGACCTCGTAGCCCTTGACCTGATCGTCCTTCTCGACCGGCTTGCCGGTATCGCTGTCGACGAACTGACGGCGGACCCGATGACCCGTCGCACGATTGATCGTGTGGAAGGCGATGCGCTCGGAGGTCGATACGGCCGTATAGAGCGCGACGGGACAGGCCAGCTCGGCGACCTTGAGAAATCCCTTCCAGTTCGCCCGGGGTGCCATGGAGAGCGCTTCCAACTCGATATGGGCCAGTTTTAGGCCGGATAGAGCCGGAAACGTTGCGGCTACGCGTTGGTTCCGCCGTGCCTCGATCTGCTTCCGCAGGCTGCCGGGTCAGCCGACCGGATCCGACGCATGCAACATGCGCCAGCGCCAGCCGCATGCCGGCTCACGACGCCCGACATGCGATGGGCGGCGTCGAACCGCACCGGCCGATCAGCGCATTGCCCCGTCGCTGCCGGCAAGAGCCGACGTCTGCTTTTCGCCACAAAAGGATTCCGCCGCTCTCGTAACGCCTCCTGATCTCTTCACGGTTGCATATCGGCGGACAACCGGGGCTAATGGTCCGCGGAAACGAAATTCTCGGCGATTGAGCCACAGACAATCGACGTGAACGAGCCGCGATATGCGGCGTGGATAGCAGCCGGATGGTCCGCCGATTCTACAGCCTGCCTTCGTTGATCGCGCTCGCGGCCTTTGAAGCGGCTGCGCGCCACCTCAGCCTGACCAAGGCCGCGGAGGAACTGAACGTCACGCCCGGCGCCGTTTCCAGGCAGGTGCGGGCGCTGGAGGAGGAGCTCGGCGTACCCCTGTTCCTGCGCCGGCACAGGGCGGTCGAGCTGACGCGCGAAGGCGAAGCGATGGCGGCCGCGCTGCGCGAAGGCTTCGACCGGATATCGTCGACGTTCCGCCAGTTGAAGTCGCTCGGCGGACAGGCGGTCGTGACCATCGGCAGCACCATGGCGATGGCTCATCTGTGGCTGATGCCGCGCATGGGGACGTTCTGGAACAGCCATCCCGAAATCGTCGTCGACCATGTGATCTCGGACCACCGGCATGGCCTCGACCGGCCGGACGTGGACCTGCGCATCCGCTACGGCCATGGAGAATGGCCGGACGAGCTTTCGGCAAAGCTCTATGACGACCGCATCTTCCCCGTCGCGAGTCCGGCCTTCGCCAGGGCGTATCCGGTGAAATCGGTGGCGGACCTGATGCAGTTGCAGCTCCTGTCCGTCGAAGGCATCGACTGGACGTGGACGACCTGGGCGGAGTTCCTGCGCGAGACGGGCGACCCCGACCGGCATGTCAGTGTCCGGCGCTTCAACAGCTACGTGATCGCGCTGCAGGCGGCGCGCAGCGGGCAAGGGGTGGCGCTGGGCTGGGAGAGCCTCGTCGCCCCGCTGATCGAGGCCGGCAGCCTCGTGCGGGTAACGGATGCCGAGATCACGGTCCCGCAATCCTATTTCGTGACATGGAGCGCCCGCCGGCCGCTGAGCCCGCAGGCGGTGACGTTGCGGGATTGGCTGCTTTCTCTTGGATCGTTGAGTTCAGCTCAAGCGAGCCGGCTTCCTATTTCGCTTGAACAACCGTTTCGCAGGCGTTCTCCTAGAAGCAAGGGAGAGCCCGCATGAGCATGACGGATATAGCTGCGACCCAGGATGCGCCCACTTCTCATCGCCGAGGCGGCGGCCGTGTCGGGCGAAGGGCGATGCGGGCAGCACCTGTCGCCTCCTTCCCGACCCTCGTTCGCAAGATACCCGTCTACGAGATCGTCCCCGACGAGGCCGTCGAGCTCATCCACGAGGAGTCCCTCAAGATCCTCGAGGAGGTGGGCTGCGAGTTCCGCGACGACGAGGCGATCGCGCTCTGGAGAGAGGCCGGCGCGGACGTGTCCGGCACGCGCGTCCGCATTGATCGCGCGCTCTTGATGGAGCTCGTCTCAAAGGTCCCTCCGGAGTTCACGCTTCATGCGCGCAACCCCGAGCGCACGGTCCGCGTCGGCGGCAGGAATTCGATCTTCATCCCCATGTACGGCGCGCCCTATGTGCGCGATCTCGACAACAACCGGCGCTACGGCACGCTGGAGGACCTCAACAACTTCCACAAGCTCGCCTACATGTCGCCGGCGCTGCATTCCTCCAGCTCGATCATCTGCGAGCCGATGGAGATCGCGGTGCCGAAGCGCCACCTGCACATCATCCATTCGGCATTGAAGCACTCCGACAAGCCCTTCATGGGCATCGTGACCTCGAAGGACCGCGCCGAGGACACGATGGCGATGGCGGCAATCGTCTTCGGCGAGGACTTCGTCCGCGACAACCCGGTGCTGGTGTCGATCACCAATTGCAATTCGCCGCTTGTGTGGGACGCTACCATGCTGGACGCGATGAAGGTCTATGCGCGCCACAACCAGCCGCTGATCCTGGCGCCCTTCGCGCTGTGCGGCGCCTCGACGTCCGCTTCCGCCGTCGGCGCGGTCGCGCAGGTCAATGCGGAGGCGCTGGCGGGCGTCGCCTTCACGCAGCTTCTCCGTCCAGGCTCGCCGCAGCTCTACGGCCAGTTCATGGTGACGGTGGACATGAAGACCGGCGCGCCGATGGGCGGCACGCCCGAGGCCGCGCAGATGATGTATCTGATGGGCGCGCTGGCCAGAAAATACAAACTGCCGTGGCGCACCTCGGGCTTCCATGTCGGCTCGAAGCTGAACGATGCCCAGGCCGGCTACGAGGCGAACATGCTGATGCATGCCGCCATCCTGTCCGGCGCCAACTACATCTGGCATTCGGCCGGCTGGCTGGAGGCGGGCCTGACCTGCGGCTATTCGAAGTTCGCCACCGACTGCGAGCAGCTCGTCGGCTGGTACAAATATGCCGGCGGGGTCTCCTTCGACGATTTCAAGGATGCCATGGCGGCGATCCGCGAGGTCGGCCCGCAGGGCCACTTCCTCGGCACCCAGCACACGCTCGACCATTTCGAATCCGCCTTCTTCATGCCGACCCTCATGGACTTCAATTCCTACGAGCAGTGGAACGCCGAGGGGGCCAAGGATCACGACACGCGCGGCCGCGAGAAGGCGCGCAACATGCTTGCCGACTACGAGGAACCGAAGCTGGACGAGGGCGTCGCCGAGGCGCTGCGCGATTTCATCGCCCGGCGCGAGAAGAACCTGTCGGATACCGTCAACTGAGCGGCACTTTATCGGCAATCACGATCGGGAACTGGGCAAAGGAGGAGATCATGAGATTCTACAGGAACAACGGCGACCGGGTGCCGGCCGCCATCGAGAAGATGGCCGCGGACGTGCGCGGCGGCCGGATGGATCGGCGCGAATTCCTGGCGCTGGCCAGCACGTTCGGCGCGTCGACGGCCCTCGCCTATGGCATGGTCGGCCTGTCGGTGCCGCAGCCGGCCTTCGCCGAGGACGTGAAGAAGGGCGGGACGCTGCGTGTCGCCATGCCGGTCAAGGCCCAGAAGGACCCGCGCACCTACGACTGGGTGGAGCTCGCGAACATTACGCGATGCTGGCTGGAGCCGCTGGTCCGCTATACGCACGAATTCACCTTCGAGCCGGTTCTGCTTGAAGGGTGGGACGTCAACGCCGACGCGACCGAATATGTCTTCCACATCCGCAAAGGGATCACCTGGAACAACGGGGACGCCTTCGACGCCGACGACGTGGTGTTCAATCTCACCCGCTGGTGCGAGAAAGGTGTTGCCGGCAATTCCATGGCCGCGCGCGTCGGCGCGCTGATCGACGACAAGACCGGCAAGGCCCGGGACGGCGCGATCACCAAGGTCGACGATCATACGGTGAAGCTAAAGCTCAATGAACCCGACATCGCGATCATCGCCAATCTGACCGACTATCCGGCGCTCGTCGTGCATCGCAATTTCGATGCCGACGGTGCCGATCCGATCGCCAAGCCCATCGGCACCGGCGCCTTCGAGCTTGTGTCTTATTCGGTCGGCCAGAAAGCGGTCGTGAAGCGGCGGGAGAGCGGCGCATGGTGGGGCGGCGAGGCGCCTCTCGACGGGGTCGATTTCATCGACTACGGCACCGACTTCTCGGCGACCGTCAGCGCCTTCGACTCCGGCGAGATCGACATCAATCTGGAGACGCCTGCCGACTTCATCGACATCCTCGACAAGATGGATCTCGTCAAGTCGGAGGTCGCCACCGCGACGACGCTGGTTGCGCGCACCAACGTGACGAACAAGCCCTATGACGACCAGCGCGTGCGCAATGCGCTGCAGATGGCCGTCGACAACAATGTCGTGCTGCAGATCGGCTATAACGGCCGCGGCACGGTCGGCGAGAACCATCACGTCAGCCCGATCCATCCGGAATATTACCCGCTGCCGAAGAAATCGCGCGACGCCGCCGGCGCCAAGAAACTGATGGAGGAGGCCGGACAGGCCGACTTCGAGCACGAACTGATCACCGTCGAGGACGACTGGCAGAAAAACACCGGCGATGCGATCGCGGCGCAGCTCCGCGAGGCTGGAATCAAGGTCAAGCGCACGGTCCTGCCGGGCTCGACCTTCTGGAACGACTGGACGAAATATCCCTATTCCATGACCATCTGGTACATGCGGCCGCTCGGCGTTCAGGTGCTCGCTCTCGGCTACCGCACCGGCGAGGCCTGGAACGAATCCGGATATTCGAATCCCGATTTCGACGCCAAGCTCAAGCAGGCCCTTTCGATCAGCGACGTGGACAAGCGCAAGGAGGTGATGAAGGACATCGAGACCATCCTCCAGGATTCCGGCGTCATCATCCAGCCCTTCTGGCAGAAGCTTTACAGCCACATGGGCAAGAATGTGAGGAATTACGGCGTTCATCAGACCTTCGAGATGGATCTGGAGAAGGTCTGGCTGGACGCCTAGAGCGACCCCGTCGGCAGCGCGTCGTCAAGGCTTGGCGGCGCGCACAGTGCCGGATTTCGCCTCGTCGCCGCGCATCGCGCCGGTCAGGGCGTCGACCGACGGTCGTCATAGAGTGCTCGGCGAGCAAGGCGGCAGCCTTGTCGGCATCACGCTCCAGCGTCGTCCCGCCAGGGCGCCGTGCTCCGCCTGCACGTCGCGGCCTGCGGGGAACGTGGCCGCAATCGGCACTGGAGTGCGGCCGCAAGCTCGCCCCGGATGATATCGTGGCGCAGCGCGCCACAGGCTGGCGGTGCGGCTGGAGAAGATCGACCCGGCGCGTTTCGCGCGCATGGGCGGCAACAACGACTGACCGATCCCCGGTTGCGCCCGGCCGCCGAAAATGCAGCATGGCCGGGCGCCGGACCTCACGCCGGCGAGTCGGGTTCGATCAGCCGGGATCCCTTGCATGGAAGAGGTGGATTGCGTCGTTGCGGGAGCCGGCGTCGTCGGGTTGGCAGTCGTCCGCGAACTGGCGCTGCGCGGCCGCGAGGTGCTCGTTCTGGAAGCCGCGGACGCGATCGGCACCGGGACGAGCTCACGCAACTCCGAGGTCATTCACGCCGGCATCTACTACCCGGCCGGGTCGCTCAAGGCCCGGCTGTGTATCGAGGGCAGGGGAAAGCTCTACCGCTATTGCCGTGAGCACGGCATTCCGCACGCACCCTGCGGCAAGCTGATCGTCGCCGCGAACACGGCGCAGGAAACGCGGCTCGCATCGATCGCCGCGAACGCGCTGGCCTGCGGCGCCGGTGAGTTGGTGCGGCTCTCCGCCGGGGCCGCGCGGGAGCTCGAGCCGGCGCTGCGCTGTACGGCGGCGCTGCTGTCGCCCGAGACGGGCATCATCGACAGCCACGCCCTGATGCTCTCCCTGCTCGGGGATGCCGAAGAGAAAGACGCTGTCCTGTCGCTCAACACCCGCGTGGTTTGCGGCCACGTGGACGGCGGCCGGATCGCGCTGCGCACGCGGGACGCCGCAAGCGGCGAGGAGTTCGGGATCGCCACGCGACATTTCGTCAATGCGGCGGGTCTGGGCGGGATGGAGCTTGCCCGCTCGATCACCGGGCTCGACCCGAAATTCGTTCCGGCCCTCCACTATGCCAAGGGGAACTATTTCTCGGTGAGCGGAAGGTCGCCTTTCTCCCGTCTGGTCTATCCGGTGCCGGAGCCCGGCGGGCTCGGCGTGCATCTGACACTGGATCTGAACGGCGTCGCCCGTTTCGGGCCGGATGTCGAATGGACGGACACGCTCGACTACCGCGTCGATGCATCGCGGGCCGAACGCTTCTACGAGGCCATCCGCAGCTACTGGCCGGGTTTGGCCGACGACAGCCTCCAGCCCGCCTACAGCGGCATCAGGCCGAAACTTTCCGCACGGGGCGAGCCCGACTCGGATTTCGTCCTGCAGGACGCATCGGTGCACGCGATTCCGGGACTGGTGAATCTCTTCGGCATCGAAAGCCCCGGACTTACCGCCTGCCTCGCCATTGCCGCGCATGTGGCCGACCGGCTGCTTGCCGACAAACGCTGAGACCCCCGGAAAGCGCAAAGAAACGATCATTGGAAGTTACGGCCCTTCGGCATGACCCTGCCGACCTCGCGCGCCAGCGTCTCGTGCTGCCGGTCCCTTCCGGGCATGGCATCCCGGTCGCCCCGCTCGGACATGTCCGGGAGCCAGGACGTCAGATCCTCGATGCGGTCGGCGACGATGTGGATGACGCCGGAAAGCGACTGGAGCCTGCCGTCGACGCGAACGAAGCGGGCGCCGAGGACGACCGGACGGAAACGTTCGAAGGTTTTGGACCACACGATGACATTGGCGATCGACATCTCGTCCTCCAGCGTCATGAAGATCACCCCCTTGGCTGAGCCAGGCCGCTGGCGGACCAGGACAAGACCGGCGACGGAAACGCGCCGGCCGCTCTCCACTTGCGGCAGCCGGACATTGGGCATCACGCCCAGCCTGTCGAGGCGGTTCCGGAAGAACGACAGCGGATGCGCCTTCAGCGAGAAACCGAGCGAGCGGTAGTCGTGGATGACGTGCTGGCCGAGCGGCATGGCGGGCAGCCTGGTCTCGGGCTCGAGATCGCGCAGGCCGATTTCCGGCCGATCGAAGAGCGGAAGGCTTTCCGCGGCACTCCTTGCATCGAGAGCCCGCACCGCCCACAGCGCGGCGCGGCGGTCGAGCCCGAGCGAGCGGAAGGCGTCGGCCTGCGCCAGGGCCTCGATGTCGCGGCGATGCAGGCCGGAGCGAAGCCAGACATCCCGCACCGACCCGTATCCTTCGCCCCGCTGCGCGACCAGCCTGTCCATCGCCTCCCTGGAGAGGCCCTTCACCTGGCGAAAACCGAGCTGCACCGCATGCCGGCTCTTGATCACGTCCCGCATGGAAACATGGCGCGGCACGATGCGTGACGGGTCGAAAGCAGCGGCGGTCAGCGTGCAATCCTGGGACGAGCGATTGACGTCGACAGGAAGGATTTCGATGCCGTGGTCCTGCGCGTCACGGATGAGCTGCGCCGGCGCATAGAACCCCATCGGCTGGGCGTTGAGGATCGCCGCGCAGAAGACATCCGGATAATAGGTCTTGAACCAGCAGGAGGCATAGACAAGCAGGGCGAACGAGGCGGCATGGCTTTCGGGAAAGCCGTAATCGCCGAACCCTTCGATCTGTCGGAAACAGCGTTCGGCGAACTCCTCCGGATAATCATTGGCCACCATGCCGCCGATGAATTCCTCCTTCAGCTTGCCGATGGTGCCGACACGCCGGAACGTCGCCATCGCGCGGCGCAACTTGTCGGCCTTGGCCGGCGAAAAGCCCGCCGCGTCGATCGCGATCTTCATCGCCTGCTCCTGGAAGAGCGGCACGCCCAGCGTCCTTTTGAGGATCGCCTCGAGCTCCGGCTTGACGTAGTCGATGTCCTCCTTGCCTTCACGCCGCTTGAGATAGGGGTGCACCATGTCGCCCTGGATGGGGCCCGGCCGCACGATCGCCACCTCGATGACCAGATCGTAAAACTCCTTCGGCTTGAGCCGCGGCAGCATGGACATCTGCGCCCGGCTCTCGATCTGGAAGACACCGAGCGTGTCGGCACGCTGGATCATCGCATAGACGGGTTCTTCCTCCTCCGGGATGGTCGCCAGCGTGATCGCCCTTCCGTGAGGATCGCGTTCGTCATAGTGCCGCTCGAGAAGGTCGAAGCATCGCCGCAGGCAGGACAGCATGCCGAGCGCCAGGATATCGACCTTGAAGAGACCGACGGCATCGAGATCGTCCTTGTCCCACTCGATCATCGTGCGTTCCGGCATGGCCGTCTTCATGATGGGGACGATCTCATCCAGCCGGTCGCGCGTGATGACGAATCCGCCGACATGCTGGGAGAGATGGCGCGGAAACCCCAGTATGGCGTTGACGTTCTCGAAGAGGCGCTTCGTCAGGGCCTCGCCCATGTCGAGGCCGGCTCCTCCGGCTTCCGTCTCCCCGAGGCCGTCATGCGTCCAGCGCCATGTGTTGGAGGCGAGCGCGTCGATCGTGTCGTCCGACAGGCCCATGGCCTTGCCGACCTCGCGGACGGCGGAACGGGAGCGGTAGGAGACCACGGCGGCGGCCAGCGACGTGTGCTTCTCGCTGTACTTTTTATATACATATTCGAGCACGTCCGGACGCCGCTCATGCTCGAAATCGACATCGATGTCGGGCGGCTCGCCGCGCTCCTCGGAGATGAACCGCTCGAACAGCGTCTCCATATGATCGGGCCCGACATCGGTGATGCGCAGGCAGTAGCAGATCAGGGAATTCGCCGCCGAGCCGCGCCCCTGGCAAAGGACGTTGAGTTCCTCGCGCGCGTGACGGACGATGTCGTGGACGGTGAGGAAGTAGCCCGCATAGCCGAGCCGGGCGACGAGGGCCAGTTCCCTCTCGATCGTGGCCCGGACGCTTGGCTTCATGCCCTCGGGCCATCGGAAGGCCGCACCTTCCCAGGTCAGCCTCTCCAGCTCCTGCTGCGGGGTCGCGCCGTCGCGGGTCTTCTCGTTCGGGTAGTTGTGCTGAAGATCGTCGAAGGAAAACTGAAGCGTCTCGGCAAAACGCAGCGTTTCCGTGAGTGCCGACGGACAGTCACGAAAGAGCCGCGCCATCTCCAGCGGCGCCTTCATGCAGCGTTCGGCGTTGCGGGACAGCTCCAGGCCGACCGAGGCGACGGGCGTGTTGAGCCGAATCGCCGTCAGCACGTCATGCAGCGGACGGCGGAAGGGTGCATGATAGAGGACATCGTTGACGGCCATCAGGCGCGTGTCCGTCGCCTTGGCCATGGCCACGGCCTGGGCAAGCCTGAGGCGGTCCCGGCCGTCGAAGCAGGGCGCGACGGCCAGCCAGACCGCAGGGCCGAAACGGTCCCTCAGCGCCCGGATGAATTCCTTTTCGGCAGGAGCTCCGGCCGCGCAGTCCGCCCGCACTGCCAGAGAAATATCGTCGCCCCATTCGAAAATATCGTCCCTGTAGAGCCGGGGATCGCCCTTGCCGCTTTCTTCGCGAAGATTGGCGCGCGTCAGCAGGCGGCAGAGATGGCCCCAGCCCTTTCGATCCCGCGGATAGGCGAGCACATCCGGCGTGCCGTCGGCAAAGACCAGACGGGCCCCCGGATAATAAGGCAGCCCGCGCGGCGCGGCCTCGTCGGGCAGATCGATGTGTTTCGACTGGCTCCAGCCGCGCACCACGCCGGCCAGCGTGTTGCGGTCGGCAAGCCCCATGCCGGCATGGCCTGCGGCACATGCGGCAACGACCAGCTCTTCCGGACTGGAGGCTCCGCGCAGGAAAGAGAAATTCGACTGGACGCCGAACTCGATATAGCGGGGAGACGTAACCGTGTTCACGCCAGGAACCCCTGAATGAACCAGCGGGGATTTCCCGTGGAGAGCCCCGCCTCGCGAAACAGCCAGTAGCGGCGGCCTTTCTCGTCCTCGACCCGGAAATAGTCGCGCGCCGGCGTTTCCGCCTCCTCCCTCCACCATTCGGGCGCAATGCGTTCCGGGCCTTCCATCCGGACGATCCTGTGCACCAGCCGGCGCCAGTGGAAGCTTTCACCGGGGACAATCTCGACCTCGGACGGATCGTGAAGCAGCCGGACCGGCCTTTCCGGCATGCGCCCGAAGGCGGCAGTTCCTCGCGCACCGTCCTCCTCCCGGCCGAACGGCACCAGGCGCACGGCCCTTTCCGGAACATGGCTTTCCATCGGAACCGGCCGCATCACGCTTTGGGGGCCGAGGCGCGCGCGGACCCGGTCGGCGAACCGGATGACTTCCTCGCCAGAGACCCCGGATCGATCGCTCAGATCGGCCTGTACGGCCTCAAGCCTTGCCGTGCCCATGGCGCAAAGCCGCACCAGATCGAAACCATAGCCGGCATCGATATCGCTCCCCAGCCTCGCGAGCCGCTCATGGAAGAGCTTGCGGATCACCATGCGATCCCTCTGGGGACGCGCCATGCCGACCACGATCCGGGCGACTTCGCCATCCACCCGAAACAGCAGAAGATGGAGACCCGTCGCCCCCATGCCCCGCTTCCCGAGATCGGCCTCGATATCGGCCGCAAGCTTCTCCAGCAGTCTTTCTATGTCCTCGATGAGGCTCACAGGGTCGCCGAGCTGGCGCTCCACAGAAAAGTCGGGCACGGGCAGGCTCGGCGAAATGGCTTCCTCCGCAGCTCCGAGCGCCTGGTCGAGGCGAAGCAGGACGGTTTTTCCGAAACGGCGCGCGAGGGGCGCGCGTGGAGCTGCCAGGAGGGAGCTCACCGTGCGCAACCCGACGCCTTCCAGGCCGCGGCAGGTGACGCTGTCGAGGCGCAGCGCGGCAAGCGGCAGGCCCCCCATCAGCGCCACCTCCGCGCCCGCATCGACGACCGCCCCGCCATGAAAACGAGCTGCGGCCCAGGCGGCACCCGCTGTCGACGCGATGCCCGCACGTGCACAAAAGCCCTGGCAACGGAGCCGGCGCAGCAGATCCTCCATCAAACCCCGTTCGCCGCCAAAAAGATGGGCACAGCCGGTTATGTCGAGAAAAAGCCCGTCCACGCCCTCGATCGCGACCAGCGGCGTGTAGCGGCCGCACCAGCCGGCAATGTTTTCGAGCAGCCGCCGGTCGGCCTCGGGCTCGGCTTCGACGACCTCTATCGAGGGATGCATCGCCCGCGCATCGGCGATCCCCATGCCGGGTTTCAATCCAAGGGCGCTAGCCCGCGCGTCGAGCGCGGCGATCCGCTGGGTGCTGTCTTCCCGCCCGCTGATCACCAGAGGCGGCGCTCCCGACGCTGCCGCGGAACGCCACGACCTCCCCAAGCGGTGCCGGAACACCCGCTCCGTCGGCAGAAATGGCAGCCAGAGAGCCAGAAATCTTTGCGGCAGGGACATGGCTTCTTTCCTTGAAAGCGCGGATTTCGCCGTCCCATTCCAGGACGAAGACAGAGGAGGAAGAAAAGCGGCTTTTGTCGATCGAGACGCCGAACGCCGGCGGTCCGATCGAGTCCTGAAGAGGACCTGACAGGGTGGTGCGCGGGCTTGCGGCCGCCGAAACGGCAAGCAGGCGGACGGGCGCCGCCGTCGGCACGGCACGGCCGGCATGGCGCAGCAGCATCATCAGGTGCCCGGCAGCCAGAGCCCGGCGATGCAGCCGCCGGGTGGCCGTCAGATCCAGTGCGCGCGACCTGGCGCCGGCCTCGACCACGATCACCGCAGGCGCCGCAAGATCCGCGGCCTGCTCGGCGATCCAGAGAACATCCTCAAGCTTCGCAGCCTCCGCCAGGATCAGGCTCTCCGGCCGGATTCCGAACTGCTCGGCAAGTCCCGGCGCATAGGGCCGGCCGGCCTCCCGGAAGATCTCAGGCGTTCCGATCCAGATCAGCAGCCCGGCTTGTCCCGCTTTCTTCCCCGCCAGAGCCAAGGCAAGTCCCGTGACCGCGCCGCAATCCCTGCTGGAGGTCCCGTGGATCTCGACCAGCCCTGCCGAGGGGAGACCTCCGCCGAGGCTTTCGTCGAGGCGACGGACGCCCAGGCAAAACCCGGCCGGGAAGCCATGACGGAGCACCGGATCGGAGGCGCTCGCCTGGCGCTCCTCCAGCCTTTCCGGGAGCTGCCCCTCGATCTTCGCAATACGGTGGCGCAGGTCGCGAACGATATCCTGCACCATGGCGGGATACGCCATGACGCGCCGTCCTGTCGGATGTTCCTATTATGTTCTCATAGATTCCAGAGCCCGTTCGGAGAGTCAAGCAAGCGCGAAAAGAATTTATTCCTGCACGATCGGGCTACGGCAAGGGCTCGAAAGCCCGGCCTCAAAAAGCTATATGCGACGGAAAGGATTGTTCATGGCCCGCATCTATCAGACCCGCCAATGGCAGGATCAGCTTTCTCCCTCGCTGGACGAACTGGAGCTGCTGGCCCTGGAGGCCTATGCGCATCTGCCGGAAACGTTCCGCCAGCTGACGGGAGAGATCGTCATCCAGATCGCCGAGTTTCCGACCGACGAGATCATGGACGATCTCTCCCTGGAGACGCCGTTCGACCTTCTCGGCCTCTTCGAGGGGCGCGGCATCGCCGAGCGCTGGAATCCGGCGACCGGAGAAGGCCCCAACCGCGTCACCCTCTATCGCCGCGCCATCCTGGACTACTGGGCCGAGAACGAGGAAACCCTGGGCGACATCATCACCCATGTCCTCATCCACGAAGTCGGCCATCATTTCGGCCTCTCGGACGACGACATGGAAAGAATAGAGCAGAGCGTCGAATGACCTTTGCCGGATTCCGGAAGCCTCTCAGGACATATGGCCCAGAAAAAATCCCATGAAGTCGAAAGCTGGCTCAAGCGGCCGGACCGGGAGACGGTCCTGGTTCTGGTCTACGGGCCGGACCGCGGTCTGGTAGCCGAGCGCGCCCGGAAATTCGCCGACTCCACCGGGCTGCCGCTCGACGATCCCTTCTCGGTCGTGAAGCTCGATGCGGCAAGCCTGGAGCGCGACGCCGGGCGCCTCCTCGACGAAGCCAACGCCGTCGCGATGTTCGCCGCGAAACGGCTGCTCTGGATCCGCGGCGCGGGGGCGGACAAGCGCCTCGCCGACGAGGTCAAGCTGCTGCTCGCCAGCCCTCCCGTCGACACCCTGATCCTGCTGGAAGCGGGCGACCTGAAGAAAGGGGCGGCCTTGCGCAGCGTCGTCGAGGGCGCAGCCAAGGCCATGGCGTTGCCGTGCTACCCGGAAGAGGGCCGCGACCTGGACCGGCTCATCGACGAGGAGCTCGGCATGGCGCAACTGGCCATCACGCCCGACGCGCGCCAGCTTCTTCGCGGCAGCCTCGGCGGCGACCGGCTCGCCAGCCGCAGCGAGCTGCGGAAGCTGACGCTCTACATGCTGGGCGCGGACCGACCCATCGCGGTCGCCGACATACAGGCCTCGATCAGCGATGTCTCCCAGGGCTCCGAGGAGGACGTCGTCAGCGCCATGCTGGCCGGGCGCCTCGCGGATGTCGACGAGGCCTTGACGCGGACCCTGGCAACGCCGGGGAAGATCAACCAGCTCCTGTCGGCCGGCATTCGCCGCCTGCAGGCGCTCCAGACGATCCGTGCGGCCATCGACGCCGGCGCCTCCGTTTCAGCGGCGGTCGGATCGGTCAGGCCGCCCCTCTTCTTCAGCCAGCGCGCGACCATGGAGCAGGCGGCGGCGACCTGGGCGGCGGCGCGGATCCAGAGGGCGCTTTCGCGGTTGCAAGGGCTCGTGCTTGCGACGCGACAGCGGCCCGACCTGGCGGCGGCGCTGCTGCGACAGGCCTTCCTTGGCCTCACCGCGGAGGCGGGAGGGCCGCGCCGCCGGTCATAAGTACTTTCCCGCATGGAAATCAGGGAAGTCCGCCCTGCGGCGGCCGGGGCAGGCCCTCAGGCCCTGAGCTTCCGGCAAAGATCGTCGAGTTGTTCCAGCGACTTGTAGGCAATCCGCACCTCCCCGCCGTCGCCCTTGTGCGAAATCGTCACGGAAAGGCCGGTGGCGTCGCAGAGCTGCTTCTCCAGGGCGACGGTATCGGCGTCTTTCGGCTGTTTCCTGACGCCGGAGGGTTCCCTTGAACCGGCCGGCATCTGCGCCAGGGCTTCCGCCTGACGGACGGAAAGCCCGCCCTGGACGATCTTCCGGGCCAGGACGACAGGATCCTCCGCCGTCACCAGCGTGCGCGCGTGCCCCGCCGAAAGATGGCCGTCGACCAGCATGTCCCGGATGGCTTGCGGCAGCTTCAGGAGCCGCAACGTGTTGGCGACATGGCTGCGGCTCTTCCCGATCACCTGGCCGAGATCCGCCTGCGTGTAGCTGTGCTCGTCGATGAGCTGCTGATAGCCCATCGCTTCCTCGACGGGATTGAGATCGGCGCGCTGCACGTTCTCGATGATCGCCAGTTCGAGCGCGGTGCGGTCGTTGACCTCCCGCACGATCACCGGAATATCCGCCAGACCGGCACGCTGCGCCGCCCGCCAACGCCGCTCGCCCGCAATGATCTCGTAATGGCCGGGGCGCGGCGCGGAGCGGACGAGGATGGGCTGAACCAGCCCGTGCTCCCGGATGGACGAAGCAAGCTCCTCGAGTTCGGCCTCGGCGAAACTGCGGCGCGGATTCCGCGGATTGGGCGCCAGGAACTCGATGGGAACCCGCCCGTCCACCGCACCGGCAGCGGACCGCACGGCGGCCTCGGGCGGTCGCTCGATCTCCCCGATCAGGGCCGCAAGCCCGCGGCCGAGCCTTCGCTTCGAAGAATCTTCGTTCATCAGCTTCTGCCTTCTAAGCGGCCCTGAGTTGGCGTTCCTGCCGGATCACCTCGGAAGCCAGTTGCAGATACGCCTGGCTGCCGGAGCATTTCAGGTCGTACAGAATGGCCGGCTTGCCATGCGAGGGCGCCTCCGAAACGCGGACGTTGCGGGGGATGATGGTCTTGTAGACCTTTTCCCCGAGATGCGAGCGGACATCGTCGACAACCTGATTGGCGAGGTTGTTTCGGCCGTCGAACATGGTGAGAACGATCCCCTGTATGGCCAGCGCAGGATTCAGGCTGCGTCTTACCTGCTCAACAGTTTCAAGGAGTTGGCTCAATCCCTCAAGCGCAAAGAACTCGCATTGCAGCGGCACGAGCACCGAATCCGCCGCCGCCATGGAATTCAGCGTGAGAAGGTTGAGCGACGGCGGGCAGTCGATGAGCACATAGCTGAAGGCGCTGCCCTGCACCTGATGCTCCCGCAGCGCGTTGCGCAGCCGCAGCGCCCGGTCGGGCGCCTGCGAGATCTCCATTTCCACGCCAAGCAGGTCGAGCGTCGACGGCACGATCGAAAGCCCGGGAACGACCGTGGCGAGCGCGGCCGCCTCGACATCCGCCGCGCCTGTGAGAAGATCGTAGGACGAGACGGAACGGTCCCGGCGATCGATGCCCAGGCCGGTGCTCGCATTGCCCTGCGGGTCGAGATCCACCAGGAGCACGCGCTCGCCGATGGCGGCGAGCGCGGTTGCCAGATTTATCGCGGTCGTCGTCTTTCCGACCCCGCCCTTCTGATTTGCGATCGTGATCGTCCGCACCGCATTCCCCATGCGCTAGAGCGAAACACCGCTTTTTTGAGCCGGGAATTTCGCTCCATCCATCTGTTTTGCCGCATGATTTTCCGAAAAGTCTGCACCTTTCCGGCATCATGCCCTAACGCCGCCTGACGTTGGATATATCAAGAATCACGCTGTCCGGCGTGAGCCGGCTGGGGCGTTCTATCAGATCGAAGTCCCAGCGGTCACGACATAGTTCGACTTCCTTGCGGTAATCCCGTCCTTTGTGGAACAGGCCGCGGCCAAGAAACGTCGCCGAAAGCGACAGCAGGACATCGAGCGGTGCGAGCGCGCGAGCCGTGACGGTCGCCGCACGCGGGAGCCGGCTTTCTACAGCCTCGATCCGCCTGGCATGAACGGTGACGGGCAGATCGAGCTCCGCGGCAGCCGATCTGAGATAGGCGGATTTTTTCTGATTGCTCTCAATGAGATGAATATGCGCTCCAGGCCGCTCACGAAGGAACGCCCCGATGACAAGCCCGGGAAAGCCGCCGCCGGAGCCGAGATCGACCCAGTCCGCCGCATCGCTCAGCGGGGCAATCTGTGCGCTGTCGATTATATGCCGCTCCCACACGTCCTTGAGGGTGGAAGGCGCGGCAAGATTGATGCGTCCGGCCCATTTCAGGAAAAAGGCTTCGAGGGCGATCAACCGCTCGGCTGTTTCACGTGAAACCGGCCCTGCGACCTCCTCCAGCCGTCTTGTTTTTTCTCGATCGGTCGTCATGCCGCGAAGGAGGGCGCTTTCTGTATTTGCCGGACATGGTGCAGAATGATCGCAAGGGCGGCCGGCGTCATGCCTTCGATCCGCTCGGCTTCCGCGATCGAGCGCGGCCGGCGCAGCGCCAGTTTCTGCTTCAGCTCATTGGAGAGTCCCGACAGACGGCCGAAATCGATGGTTTCCGGGATGAGACGGGCCTCTTCCTTCCGGATAATCTCGGCCTCAACCGACTGACGCGCTACATAGACGGCATATTTCGCTTCGATTTCAAGCCTTTCGGCGGTTTTCGGATCGATTTCAGACAGGGCCGGAAAGAGCACGCACAGGCGGAAGATATCCAGATCCGGATAGGAGAGCAAATCATACGCGGAGCGGCGGGCGCCATCCATATTGACCGACAGTCCCGCTTTTACCGCTTCGTTCGGAGTGACCTTCACATTTTGTGCGAGCGCCCTGGCGGCATCGAGGCATTTCTCCCGGTCCCTGAATCTCGCCCAGCGGGAAGCGGAACAAAGGCCGAGGGATGCGGCGACAGGCGTAAGCCGGTCATCGGCGTTGTCCGCACGTAGCGACAATCGATACTCCGCCCGCGATGTAAACATCCGGTAGGGTTCTGAAATGCCCCTGCTGACCAGATCGTCGATAAGGACTCCGATATAGGATTGCGTCCGGCTGAAAAGGTAGCCGTCCTTGCCGCCCGCGCGCAGCGCCGCATTGAGCCCGGCGACGATGCCTTGCGCGGCTGCTTCCTCGTAGCCCGTCGTCCCGTTAATCTGCCCTGCAAGGAAAAGACCTTGAAGTTTCCGCGTCTCGAGCGTCGGATCGAGTTCGCGCGGGTCGACATGGTCATATTCGATGGCGTATCCCGGTCGGACGATCCGCGCCCGTTCCAGGCCTGGTATCGTCGCGATCAGGGCCGCCTGCGTCTCCTCCGGCAGGGAGGTCGAAATCCCGTTGGGATAGACGGTGTCGTCATCGAGTCCTTCGGGCTCCAGAAAAATCTGGTGGCCCTCGCGATCTCCGAATTTGACGATCTTGTCCTCGATGGAGGGGCAATAGCGGGGACCAATGCCCTCGATCGAGCCTGAATACAGGGCAGATCGATGCAGATTGTCACGAATGACGGCATGCGTCGCTTCCGTCGTCCGGGTGATCCCACACTCTATCTGCGGCGTGACGATCCTGTCCGTCATCATCGAGAAGGGGACCGGTTCGGGATCGGCGGCCTGCATGGCCAATGTCGGCCAGTCGATCGTCCGCCCGTCCAGACGTGGCGGCGTTCCGGTTTTCAGCCGCCCCATCGCGAAGCCATGCCGGCGCAGCGAGTTGGAAAGACCGATGGCCGCCGGCTCGTCGACTCGTCCCGCGACGATCTTCTTTTCGCCGATATGAATCAAGCCGCTTAGGAACGTGCCGGTGGTCAACACCAGGGATCGGCATCGCATCTCTCGCCCGTCATCCAGCAACAGGCCCGTCACAGCGCCGGAGACAGCCCTGATTTCGGCAGCTTCCGCCTCGACTACCGTAAGATTTACCTGATCGGCGATCGCGTCCTGCACGGCTTGCCGATAGATCTTTCGGTCGGCTTGCGTCCGGGGGCCGCGCACCGCGGGTCCCTTTCGGCGATTGAGCATACGAAACTGGATGCCCGCGCGATCCGCGATGCGGCCCATAAGGCCATCCAGCGCGTCCACCTCCCGTACCAGTTGCCCCTTTCCGAGACCGCCGATCGCCGGATTGCAGGACATCGCACCAACCGTCTCGAAGCTCAAGGTCACAAGCGCCGTCTTTGCGCCGAGGCGAGCCGATGCGGCGGCAGCCTCGCATCCGGCATGTCCGCCGCCGATAACAACAACGTCGAAATCCAGCATCGATAGCTCTTTCTGCTCGCGTCAACCTCTAGGGCGGTTTCACGTGAAACGCAAACAGCACCGGTTCGCATGGCGGATTGGTGGAGCGTGTTTCACGTGAGTCATTTTCCGATGCAGAACGTGGAAAAGATCACCCCGAGCAGTTCTTCCGTACTCACATGCCCAGTTATGCGACCAATCGCATTGCCGGCGTCGCGCAACGCTTCGGCGCGCAATTCGAGTGGCAGGTGCCCCTTGTCCGCCTCGCTCAGCGCGGCCGCCGCCTGCCGCAGCAGCGCCAGATGGCGCTGCCGAAGCGGGAGCAGATTGGCAGTTCCAACCGTATCGCGAACCCGGCTCGCGATCCGGTCCAGCAGAAGATCCAGCCCCTCACCGGTCTTGCTCGAAATACCCAGTTCGTCCTCGGAGCGCGACCCGCCGCCCAAATCGATCTTCGTCACAAGCTTTAACGTCTTGTCGCGAAAAGGAGCTTCTCTGTCCCAATGCTCCGAGTCCATCTCCCCGGCTGGCCAAAGATGAAGAACGAGGTCCGCCCGTTCCGCCCGCTCGATCGCCCGCCGGATGCCAATCCGCTCGGCCTCATGTTCCGTCTCCCGGATTCCAGCCGTGTCAGTGACGCGTACCTTGTAACCCTCGACATCCAGAGCCACCTCGATCAGATCGCGCGTCGTCCCCGGCTCCGCCGTCACGATTGCCGCATCGCGTTTGGCCAAAGCATTGATAAGGCTCGATTTACCGGAGTTCGGCGGACCGATGATCACGATATCGAAGCCATCCCGAACGATCTCGGCACGGCCGAAATCCGCACAATGGATACTCATCTCTTCCGCGAGCGCCCTCACATCCGCCCACACGGCACCGGCGACGGATCCCGGCACGTCTCCCTCATCGGCAAAGTCGAGCTCCGCTTCGATCATTGCACGGGCGTGCAACACCCGCCCTCGCCATCCCTCGTAGAGCCGCCGCTGGGCACCTTGCTGGGACAGCATCGCAAGCTTGCGCTGCGCTTCCGTTTCGGCTCCGATAAGTTCGGACAAGGCTTCAGCCTGCGTCAGATCGAATTTGCCATTGAGGAATCCCCGCCGTGCAAATTCACCCGGCTCGGCCAAACGGAATCCGGGAAGGCTACCCAATCTCTCCAGGACGGCCGCCACCGTCGCGCGGCCGCCATGCACCTGCAACTCCAGCACGTCTTCTCCCGTCGCGCTTGCAGGACTCTGAAACCAGATCACCAAAGCGTGATCCAGCACGCTGCCCCTATCGTCTCGCAGCGTTCTTGCAAAGGCACGCCGCGGCTCCGGATCACCGCCTCCGACCAGCGCGGCATAGGCGTCGCGGCATCCCTCGCCGGAAATACGGATCACCGCGACCCCCGAGGGCAGCGCGCCGCTGGACAGCGCAAAGATCGTGTCCGGAAATTTCATTGATCGCATCGGCTCCACGCTCTACCTCTCGATCATGTCAAAGGATCTTCCTGCCGCGAATCTGCTGGGCGGCCAGTCCAGTCCGTACCTCCTGCAACACAGGCATAATCCTGTCCACTGGCTGCCCTGGTCCCCGGAAGCCCTCGGCGAAGCCGCCCGCCACGACAAGCCGGTGCTTCTCTCCATCGGCTATGCGTCCTGCCACTGGTGCCATGTCATGGCGCATGAAAGCTTCGAGGACGAAGCGATCGCCGCGCTGATGAACCAGCATTTCGTGAACATCAAGGTCGATCGCGAGGAACGGCCGGAACTCGACCAGATTTACATGGCCGCGCTGACCGCGATGGGCGAGCAGGGCGGCTGGCCGCTCACGATGTTCCTGACGCCGGACGCAAAGCCCTTCTGGGGAGGCACTTATTTCCCGCCGGAGCCGCGTTACGGCCGCGCCGGATTTCCGCAGATCCTGCTCGCCATCCACAAAGCCTGGACGGAGGATCGGGACAGAATCGTGTCCGGCGCAGGATCGCTTTCGGCTCATGTTGCCACTCAGCTCGGATCGTCCCACGCTCCGCGTGATGTCACACGTGAATCACTGTTCGAACTGGCCAGCGGCATCGAAAGTCTCGTCGATAGGGAAAAGGGCGGCCTTCGTGGGGCTCCCAAATTTCCCAATGCTCCGATGATGTCCACGCTTTGGCTGGCCGCCCTCGAAAACCCCGGTACGCGCTGCGGCGAAGCCGTGATTATATCCCTGGAAAACATGCTTCGTGGAGGGATCTACGACCAGATCGGCGGTGGGCTGGCCCGCTACGCGACCGACGACGACTGGATAATCCCGCATTTCGAGAAGATGCTCTACGACAACGCGCAACTGCTGACCTTGCTGGTCCATGCGCATGCGGCAGAACCGAGGGAATTGTTCCGGATACGAATCGAGCGGACCGCCGACTGGATGCTGCGTGATATGCGCGATGCGCAAGGCACCTTCATCTCGAGCTGGGATGCCGACAGCGAAGGGCACGAGGGACGATTTTATACCTGGACGGACGCCCAACTGCGTGGGGTTCTGACCGACAGGGAGCGACGCGATTTCCTCCGGACGTTCGAGCTGGTCTCCGCGCCCGGCTGGGAGGGCGATCCGGTCATCAGGCTCAGAAGCGATGCCGTCCCCGACGAAACCGCGGAGCGAGCCGCCGAAAAGCTCTTTCAGGCCCGCCTGAGGCGCGTTCCCCCCTCCCGCGACGGCAAGGTCCTCACCGACTGGAACGGCCTTGCAATCTCCGCGCTTGCGCTCGCGGGTCGCGCCTTCAGCCGCCCCGACTGGACCCGCGCCGGCGCCGCGGCTTTCCAGGCCATCCTCGATGCCCGCGATCCCGACGGACGGCTTCCGCATTCCATGCTGGGCCCGGCGCGCCTCTATCCGGCGCTCTCGACGGATTATGCGGCGATGATCACGGCAGCCGTCGAGCTTTTCCAAGGCACGGGCGACCCTCGCTATCTCGACCATGCGGAGAGTTTCCGCATCAGCCTGGACAAACATCACCTGAGCGCGGACGGAACGGCCTATTGCCTCTCCGCCGAAGATGCCACCGACGTGCCCATGCGCATCTTTGGCGATGTGGACGACGCGATGCCGTCCGCGACGGCGCAGATCATCGAAGCTCTGGTGAAACTTTCCACCGCGACCGACGATGCCGCGCTGCATGGCCGCATAGGGGATCTTGTCGGGCATGCCATGGGACGCGTCGCGCATCAACGCTACGGCGTATCGGGCATCGTCAACGCCGCAGCGCTCGCGCGAACGGCGCGGAAGCTCGTAATCGTCGATCTCACGGAGAACGCAGAGTTCATTTCGGTATCGAATCGGTATCCCGATCCGCGCCGCGTCGATATTACGGCGACTGCCGGCCATTCCGAAACGTTACGATTGCCCGGTGATGTGGCGATCGATCCCAGCCGCAGCGCCGCGTATTTGTGCGAAGGGCAGGCATGCCTGCCTCCGATCACGGACCCCGCGGCGCTCGAAAGGGCGATCCGGCCGGCCTTCGCCAAGCCTTGACGCCCATCGGCGTCAGGTGTTCATCGAATCGAAGAAATCGGCGTTCGTCTTGGTCTGCTTGAGCTTGTCGATCAGAAACTCGATCGCATCGGTCGTTCCCATCGGCGCGAGGATACGGCGCAGGACGAAGATCTTCTGGAGGTCGGCGCGCGGCACCAGCAGATCCTCCTTGCGGGTGCCCGACTTGAGGATATCGATCGCCGGGTAGATGCGCTTGTCGGCCACCTTGCGGTCGAGCTGGATTTCGCAGTTGCCGGTGCCCTTGAACTCCTCGAAGATCACCTCGTCCATGCGGCTGCCGGTATCGATCAGCGCCGTGGCGATGATCGTCAGGGAGCCGCCTTCCTCGATGTTGCGCGCCGCGCCGAAGAAACGCTTCGGCCGCTGCAGCGCGTTGGCGTCGACGCCGCCGGTCAGCACCTTGCCCGAGGAGGGGACGACAGTGTTGTAGGCACGGCCGAGGCGGGTGATGGAATCGAGAAGAATGACGACGTCCCGCCCATGCTCGACCAGGCGCTTGGCCTTTTCGATCACCATCTCGGCGACCTGAACGTGCCGCACCGCCGGCTCGTCGAAGGTCGAGGAGATCACCTCGCCCTTCACCGAGCGCTGCATGTCGGTGACTTCCTCCGGCCGCTCGTCGATCAGAAGCACGATCAGGTAGCATTCCGGATGGTTCGCGGTAATTGAATGGGCGATGTTCTGCAGCAGAACCGTCTTGCCGGTGCGTGGCTGCGCGTTGATCAGGGCGCGCTGCCCCTTGCCGATCGGCGCGACCAGATCGATCACGCGCGGCGATATGTCCTTGGTGGTCGGATTGTCGACCTCCATCTTCAGCCGCTCGGTCGGATAAAGCGGCGTCAGATTGTCGAAATGAATCTTGTGCCGGATCTTCTCCGGGTCGTCGAAATTGATCGTGTTGACCTTGAGCAGCGCGAAATAGCGCTCGCCTTCCTTCGGGCTGCGGATCGGCCCCTCGACCGTATCGCCGGTCTTGAGCGAAAACCGGCGGATCTGCGAGGGCGAGATGTAGATGTCGTCAGGGCCCGGTAGATAGTTGGCGTTGGCCGAGCGCAGGAAACCGAAACCGTCCTGCAGGACCTCGACCACGCCTTCTCCGATGATCTCGACATCCTGGGCGGCGAGCTTCTTCAGGATCGCGAACATCAGCTCCTGCTTGCGCATGACGCTGGCGTTCTCCACCTCGAGCGATTCCGCGAAGGCGATCAGGTCCGTCGGCTTCTTGTTCTTGAATTCGGTGAGCTTCATTTCCTGCATGGGAGGACTCTCGAAAGGCCGGAGAGAAAACGTGGCTGAGGCAACGCTGCGTGCCGGAGGCGCCCGGACCTTGAACATCGGCTGGCGCATGGCGGGGAGGGAGGTAGCGCTTGTAGCGCCGACTCCCGCAAAGAGCAAGGTACCAAATCGTGCGGGGACGCAGCGTCAGAACGGCTTGACGATCACCATGATCACGATGACGATCATCAACAATGTAGGGATTTCGTTGACGATCCGCCAGTGGCGCGCCGGCTTCTCGTTACGGTCCTCGGCGAATTTCCTGACTGCCGCCGAGAGATAGCCGTGGCAGGCCGAAAGCGCCAGCACCGCGGCAAGCTTGACGTGCAGCCAGCCACCCTGGAAGCCGAATCCGCGCCATGCCAGCCACAGGCCGAGCGCCCAGGCGAGCGTCATCGACGGATTGATGATACCGCGCAAGAGCCGGCGCTCCATGACCTTGAACGTCTCCGACCGTTCGGAGCCGACCGCCGATTCGGCATGGTATACGAACAGCCTCGGCAGATAGAGCATTCCGGCCATCCAGGCGATCACGGCGATCACATGCAGCGCCTTGATCCACGAATAGAGGCTATCGGGGGCGAGCCAGAACAGCGCAAGCGTCAGAAGGACGAAGACGCCGACCGCGATCGCGGCCCGCCGCATCGCCGTTCTGCCGTCCTTCGCTGGATCGTTCCTGTCCGCCGTCACGCCGCACCGGCCTTCCTGATCCGCTCGATCATCCGCTCGACATGCGCGATCGGCGTTTCCGGCGTGATCCCGTGCCCCAGATTGAACACCAGCGGACCCTGCCCCAGCACGCCCAGAATCGCATCCACGCCCTCGTCCAGGGCCTTTCCTCCGGCCACGAGGCGCAAGGGATCGAGATTGCCCTGCACGGCCCCCGCACCCTGCAGATCTGCTGCCTGAGTCAGGGGGACGCTCCAGTCGAGCCCCAGTGCCGTAACGCCGGCCTTTTCGCGGAAACCGCCATAGAGCGATCCGGCCCCGCGCGGAAATCCGATGATCGGCACACGCGGATAGGATTTCCGCACATCTTCCACGATCCGGCGCATGGGGGCAACGCAAAAGGCCTCGAACGAAGCCTCGTCGAGCACGCCCGCCCAGGAATCGAAGATCTGCACCACATCCGCGCCCGCCGCGATCTGCCGCTTGAGATAGGCGGCCGACTGGTCGGCGAGAATCATCAGAAGCTGCTCCATCGCCTCCGGAAACCGGTAGGCGAAAAGCCGCGCCGGGGCCTGGTCGGGCGTTCCGTGGCCGGCGATCATATAGGTCGCGACGGTCCAGGGCGCGCCGCAAAAGCCGATCAGCGTCGTCTCGGTGGGAAGGGCTCCACGCAGCCTGCGCACGGTTTCGTAGACCGGCTCAAGATGATCGTGAAACCCTTCGGTCTTCAGCCTGCCGACGCCGTCCGGATCGATAGGATCCAGGATCGGACCGCGTCCTTCCTCGAAGCGGAGATTGCGGCCGAGCGCATGCGGGACGACGAGGATGTCGGAAAACAGGATGGCCGCGTCGAAGCCGAAACGGCGGATCGGCTGCAGCGTCACCTCCACCGCGAAATCGGGCGTGTAGCAGAGATCCAGAAAGCTGCCGGCCTTTTCGCGCGCAGCGCGGTATTCCGGAAGATAGCGCCCGGCCTGCCGCATCATCCAGATCGGCGGAGGGAATTGCCGCTCTCCGTTGAGCACGTCGACGACCCGTCTTTTGGTCACGTGGCGTTTTCCTCTCCGAGGGAGTCCAAATGAAAATCTCTATGAAATGAATCTTCTGATTCTACGACTCTGTTGGAATCGGGAGTAGGCAAAAGGTCACGGCCCCGCCCCCTGCAACCTTTGATCCATCTTGAAGGCAGAAAGGGACGGTCTCCTGTTAAGATCGGGGAAAGTAAGAAATTTAAATTGTAAATCAATGGTTTGTTCGGATGCTAAAAATCGTCGGCAAAGCGCCGCTGTGTATGGCGAGGCTTGTTCACCGTATTCTTCACAGCCGTGCTTCCAAGTCCATCCGGCACCGAATTGTGGATAAGCGGGCCTCTGATACAGTCGGCGAAACAGGCGGCAGACGCAGGGCCGCCGCATCCACAGGTTTCAACAGGCCGGCGGGGACCTTGTGCAAAAGCAGCAGAGCTTCTTCCATCTCCACCTGATATCGGACGCGACCGGCGAGACGCTGCTGGCGGCGGGCCGCGCCGCCTCGGCGCAATACAAGAATGCACGCTCGATCGAGCACATCTATCCGCTCATCCGCACGGAGAAGCAGCTTCAGAAGGTGTTCGAGGAGATCGACGCCGAGCCGGGCATCGTCCTCTACACGGTCGTCGACCACACGCTGGCGCGGCAGATCGACGAGCGCTGCCAGCAGATGGGCTTGCCGGTCGTCTCCGTGCTGGAGCCCGTTCTGACCGTCTTCCAGTCCTATCTCGGCGCGCCGGCGGGCCGGCGGGTCGGCGCGCAGCATGTGCTCGACGCAGAATATTTCAGGCGCATCGACGCGCTGAACTTCACCATGGAGCACGACGACGGACAGTTGCCGGTTGACATGAACGAAGCCGACATCGTGCTGATCGGCATTTCGCGCACGTCGAAGACCCCGACGAGCATCTACCTCGCCAATCGCGGGATCAAGACGGCCAACATTCCGATCGTCCTGGGAGTTCCCGTGCCCGAGAGCCTGGTTGCGGCGACGCGCCCGCTGATCGTGGGGCTCGTGGCGACGGCGGAGCGGATCTCCCAGGTCAGGCAAAACAGAATCCTGGGAGCGGGGTATGATCCGGCGGAGTATGTCGACCGCTCCACGATTTCCGCCGAGCTCGTTTATGCGAGACAGATATGCACGCGATACAATTGGCCGATGATCGACGTCACCCGCCGCTCCATCGAGGAAACGGCGGCGGCGATCGTTGCCCTGCGCGGCAAGTCGCGCTAGTCGGATCGAACCGCAGCGAGCATCGGACCGACCCATGGCCGCAACCATAATTCTTGCATCCGGCAGCCCTTTTCGAAGGAAGCTTCTTGAAAATGCCGGCATCCCGTTCACCGCGGTTCGTCCGGAAATCGACGAGCGAGCCGCCGAGGCCCCGCTGAAGTCGTCCGGAGCGACACCGGAGGAGGTCGCCCAGATCCTTGCCGAAGCCAAGGCGATGGATGTCGCCGGACGCCACGAGGGCGCCATCGTCATCGGCTCGGACCAGACTCTGTCTCTGGGCGGCGAGATATTCCACAAGCCGAAGGACATGGAAGAGGCGCGCCGCCATCTGCTTGCCCTGTCAGGCAGGACACACCAGCTCAACAGCGCGCTGGCCATCATGCGTTCCGGCGAGACGCTGTGGTGCCACGTCGATGTCGCCAGGCTGACCATGCGCAAGCTCGAGCCGGCCTTCATCGGCCGGCACCTCGCAAAGGTCGGGGACAAGGCTCTGGCGAGCGTCGGCGCCTACCAGATAGAGGGCGAGGGCATACAGCTCTTCGAGAGGATCGAGGGCAGCTATTTCACCATTGTCGGCCTGCCGATGCTGCCGCTTCTGGCAAAGCTTCGCGAACTGGGCGCGATCGATGGCTGAAACGGTGAAAGCCTTCGTCTGCGGTCACCCGATCGCGCATTCGCGATCCCCGAAGATTCACGGGTACTGGCTGAAGACATACGGCATCGCCGGCAGCTACGAGGCCGTCGACATCGCGCCGGAAGATTTTGCAGCCTTCGCCGCATCCTTGCGCGAGCGAGGGTACACGGGCGGCAATGTCACGCTCCCGAACAAGGAAGCCGCCTTCGCGGCCGCTATGTGGAGGGACGACGCGGCCGTCGCGATCGGGGCCGCCAACACGCTGTGGTTCGAGGACGACCGGCTCTGCGCCGGCAACACGGATGCCTATGGCTTTGCGGCCAATCTGGACGACAGGGCCCCCGGCTGGGAACGCGGGAAAACCGCCGTCGTTCTTGGTGCCGGCGGCTCTTCCCGGGCGGTGATCCATGCCTTGAAGGTGAGGGGTTTCACGGATATCCGCGTCGTCAACCGCACGGTCGCACGCGCTGCCGAGCTTGCCCGGCATTTCGGCGAGGGCGTCGCCGCACACGGCCTGTTCGCCCTTTCCGAAGTGCTTTCGGACGCCGATCTGGTCGTCAACACGACCTCGCTCGGAATGAAAGGCGAGGGCGAATTGCCCGCCGATCCCGGCCTGATCGCGCAGAACGCGATCGTCACAGACCTCGTCTACGTGCCGCTGATGACACCATTCCTCGCCGCGGCCGCCGCGCAAGGGCTGAAGACGGTCGACGGCCTCGGCATGCTCCTGCACCAGGCGGTGCCCGGCTTCGAGCGCTGGTTCGGCGCGCGGCCGGAGGTGACAGCCGAGCTGCGCGACAGGATCGTCGCCGATCTCGGTGCGGCCTGATGATCGTGCTCGGCCTTACCGGCTCGATCGGCATGGGCAAGTCGACGACCGCCGCCATGTTCCGCGAGCTCGGCGTTCCCGTCCATGATTCCGACGAGGCCGTGCATCGTCTCTATGCCGGCAAGGCCGCGCCGCTCGTCGAGGCCGCCTTTCCGGGAACCGTGGTGGAAGGCCGCGTCGATCGCAATCGCCTCGCCCGCTGCGTGGTGGGCGACGCGGCCGCGATGAAGAGGCTGGAATCGATCGTCCACCCGCTGGTCCGCGCTGACGCCTACGCCTTCCTTGCGCATCATCGCGCGCAGGGCGCGCCGATCGCGGTGCTCGACATTCCGCTGCTCTTCGAGACCGGAGGCGAGGCCCGCGTCGACAGGATCGTCGTCGTCTCGGCGCCCGCGGATGTCCAAAGAGCCCGCGTGATGGCCCGCCCCGGCATGACGGAGGAGAAATTCGCCGCGATTCTCGCCGCGCAGATGCCGGATGCGGAAAAGCGCCGCCGCGCGGATTTTGTCGTCGAGACGGGTTCGGGGATGGAGCCGGCCAGGAAGGCGGTCGAGGCGATCGTCCACAGCTTGCAGCGCGACCGCCGCGTCTCCTGACAAAGATCCCTTGAACAGAGACCGTGACGGGCGCCAACTGCGGGCGGAGCGATTCGATGCGTGAAATCATTTTCGACACGGAAACCACCGGCCTGGACTCCCGGGAAGACAGGGTAATCGAGATCGGCGCGGTCGAACTCGTGAACCGCTTTCCGACCAGCCGCACCTTTCATCACTATATCAATCCGGACGGGCGCCCGATCCATCCTGACGCGCAGGCCGTGCACGGTATCAGCCTTGCTGACCTGGCGGATAAGCCTGTCTTTGCCGAGATCGCGGAAAAGTTTATCGAGTTCATCGATGGGGCGAAGCTCATCGCGCACAATGCCAATTTCGACATGGGCTTCATCAATGCCGAGTTCGCCCGTCTCGGGCACCCGGCCATCGATGCCGCTCGCGTCGTCGACTCCCTAGCGCTCGCGCGGCGCAAGCATCCGATGGGTCCGAACTCGCTCGATGCGCTCTGCCGGCGCTACGGGATCGACAACAGCCGCCGCACCAAGCACGGAGCCCTGCTGGACTCCGAGCTTCTTGCGGAGGTCTATGTCGAGCTGATCGGCGGCAAGCAGGCCGCCCTTGTCCTGGAAGCTGCGTCGGTGGTGACGGCGGGAGCTGCGGCGGAGGAAACCGTTGCCGTCACGTCCTGTTTGCGCCCCTCGCCCTTGCCGCCGCGGCTGAGCGAGGCGGAGCGCGAGGCGCACGACAGGCTGGTGGCCGAGCTGGGCGAGAAGGCGATCTGGGCGAAGTTCAACGAGCCGCGGGCGGCCTGAGGGTCCAGCCTGTCCTCCCGGAAGGAGGCCGGAGCCTCAGCTCGGCTTGCCCTTTCCCTGCTCCTCGGCGATGCGCTGCTGGAACATCTGCGCGAAGTCGATGGGGTCGAGCATCAGCGGCGGAAAGCCGCCGTTGCGGGTCGCGTCCGCTATGATGTGGCGGGCGAACGGGAACAGCAGGCGCGGGCACTCGATGAAGAGCAGCGGCAGCATGTGCTCCTGCGGGAAGCCCTCGATGCGGAACACGCCGCCATAGACCAGCTCGACGTTGAACAGCACGTCCTTGTCGTGGGACGCCTTGGCGTTCAGGGTCAGGTTGACGTCGAAATCCTTGTCCGAGAGCGGGTTGGCGCCGACATTCACGTTGATCGCGATGCCGGGAGGAGCGTCGCGGCCGCGCAGCGAGCCCGGCGCGCCGGGGCTCTCGAAGGAAAGGTCCTTCACATATTGCGCGAGCACGTTGAGGGATGGCGCCGTCCCGTTGGCTTTGGTCTCGCCCTTCGCTGCTTCGTCGGCCATCGGCCAGTACCCCGCTTGTTGGGCGCTATCGGCCCCGGTTCCAGGTGGCGGTTGGCTAGCATGGCGCGGATGAGCTTACAAGAAGCAGCCGCCGGCGCGTTTGCGCAGGTCAATCGCCCCTGCCGAGCCGCCAGGGAGAGTCCGGGTTTGGCGTCCGCGAGAAGTCGTCCGCGTCCAGATCGATGACCGGCGCGGCGCTCTGGTCGGCCTGCCGGCCGGCTGCGCCGTAACCTCCGCGAAAGACGGTGAAGCTGGCCGAGCCGGCGATGCGCCGCTTGAGCAGCCGCCATGCCGCGCTGCGCACCGCCGGAACGAGGAGCAGCAGGCCCGCCACGTCTGTCAGGAAGCCGGGTACGATCAGGAGCAGGGCCGAGACCACCGTCATCGACGCCTGGACGAGGTGAGGGCCCGGATCGCGGCCGGCCTGCAACTCTTCCTGCGCCCGCGCCAAGGCGCCCAGCCCGCCGCTCCGCAGCAGGAGGAAGCCGCAGACGGCGCCGAGCAGCACCAGCCCGATCGTCGGCAACACGCCGATCATGCCGCCGACGAGAACGAAGGTGGCGATTTCGAGCAGCGGAAGCGCAAGGAGGAGGAGGATGACGGCCAAAGGTTATCCATCGATGTGTTTCGCCGGCCGTGATGGCTGGCGGTCCGTCTCATACATAGGTAAGGAAGAGCTGATTTGAATGATCGCGGACTGCGATCTATATGCATTGTTTGATTGCGGCAGCGGAAAAGCCTCCCGGTTCGCGCCGGAATCGGGAACAGGGTTGGCGGACGATGGAATATCTCGACTTCGGCACGATCTTTTTCGTCGTGGTTGCGATCGCGATCTTCTTGCAGTTGCGCAACGTGCTGGGCCGCCGCACCGGCAACGAGCGGCCGCCCTTCGATCCTTACACCGCCGGCCGCCGCAAGGCGGACGATGCGCCCGCCGCCGGCCCGGACAATGTCGTCTCTCTGCCCAGCCGCAACAAGGCACCGGACGGCGCCGACGCCTATGTCGCCATCGACGCGGTGGCGAAGCCCGATACCGATCTGAACAGGGGCCTGCGCGCCATCAAGGACGCCGACGCGTCCTTCGATCCGAAGACCTTCATCGACGGTGCGAAGATGGCCTATGAGATGATCGTCATGGCCTATGCCGACGGCGACCGGAAAACCTTGAAGAACCTTCTGTCGCGCGAGGTCTATGACGGTTTCGTGAGCGCCATCGGAGACCGGGAGCAGCGCGCGGAAAAGATCCAGTCCTCCTTCGTCGGCATCGACAAGGCGGACATCGTTTCGGCCGAGATGAAGGGCACGGAGGCCCATGTGACGCTGCGTATCGTCAGCGAGCTCATATCGGCGACCCGCGACAAGGCAGGCGAGGTCATCGACGGCGATCCGGAAACCGTGGCGGAGGTGAAGGATGTCTGGACCTTCGCCCGCGACACCCGCTCGCGCGATCCCAACTGGAAGCTGGTGGCCACGGAAGCCGAGGAATGACGTCGGCGCTGCGGCCCGGAGCTGGTCCGCATGACTCTCTCCCCGATCTTCGAGCTGAAGTCCTTCGCCGAGCTGCCGGGCTGGAAGGCTGATCGAAAGGCCGCCGCCTTCGCGGCATTTCGCCGCTCGGCCTTCCGGATTCACGTGAAACCCTATCGCACTGGATCGCTCGGCGTGGATGCCGAAGCCTTTGCGGCTGCCTATGAGGCCGCGCGGTGCCTCGAAGCGCCGGACGATGCGGAAGCCGGCGCTTTCTTCGAGCATCATTTCGTGCCGGCCTTCGTCCGGCCCGCGGAAGGCTCCGGCTTCGTCACCGGCTTCTATGAGCCCGAGGTGGAGGCCTCGCCGTTCCGCACGGCGCGTCACGGCGTGCCGCTGCTCGCCCGTCCGGACGATCTCGTCGACATCGACGACACGAACCGACCTGACGGCATGGACCCGTCCTTCACCTTCGGGCGCCGCACGCGGGACGGCATCGCTCCGTATTTCGATCGCGGCGAGATCGAGCGCGGCGCGCTTGCGGACCGCGATCTGGCCCTGGCGTGGCTCTCCGATCCGGTCGACGCCTTCATCATCCACGTCCAGGGCGCCGCGCGCCTGAGGATGACGGACGGCAGGCTGCTGCGCGTCACCTATGCCGCGAAGACCGGGCATCCGTTCACGGGCGCGGGCAGGGTGCTCGTGGAGCTCGGCGAGCTGGCTCTCGAAAAAGTGACGATGCAGTCCATCCGGGCCTGGCTGCGCGACCATCCCGAGCGGGTGAACGAAATATTGTGGCGAAACCGGTCCTATATCTTCTTCCGGCAGGCGGATGTTGACGATCCCGCTCTCGGCCCCATCGCCGCCGCCAAGGTTCCGCTCACGCCGGGGCGCTCCATCGCGGTCGACCGCCTGCTTCATACGTTCGGAACGCCTTTTTTCGTCGACGCGCCGAGGCTCACCGCCTTTGACGGAGAACCCTTCCGGCGGCTGATGATCGCCCAGGACACCGGCTCCGCGATTCTGGGCCCCGCCCGCGGCGATCTTTTCGCCGGCTCCGGCGCCGCGGCCGGCGACATCGCCGGCGTGGTGCGCCACAGCGCCGACTTTTATGCGCTCCTGCCGCGTCCCCTCGTCGAGGCCGGCCGCTGATGCCCCGCGCCTCCAAAAGCCTGTCCGACGAGGATCGCATCCTGTGGAACATGGTCGCCCGCAGCACGGTTCCGCTGAAGGGCGCCGCACCTCTTCCTGCCGATCCGGGTTCCCAGGATGCCGCCGACCCCGCTATCCGGCCCGCGATGCCACCGGCGGATCCTCCGCCGGCCCCGGCACGGGGGCACAAGGTGGGACGCCACCTCGACCGGCCGACGCACGAAAAGCTGGCCAGGGGGCGGTTGCAGATCGAGGCGAAGGTCGACCTGCACGGCCTGACCCAGAGCGAGGCGCACGGTCTGCTCCTGTCCTTCCTGCACCGCGCCCATGCCTCCGGCTTGCGCTACGTCCTCGTCGTCACCGGCAAGGGCTCGACCTCGAAAGGCGACGGCGTGCTGAGGCGCGCGGTCCCGGAATGGCTGGCGACGCCGGCGTTCCGCTCCGTGGTCGGCAGCCACGACGCGGCGGCGCGCCACCATGGCGGCGGCGGCGCGCTCTATGTCCGCCTGCGCAGGACGACGGCGGCACGATGACGCCCTTCGGCCAGAAGCTGCGCGAGCTGCGCCGGGAACGAAAGGTCAGCCAGAAGGACATGGCGAGCGCGCTCGGTGTGAGCGCCGCCTATCTTTCGGCGCTGGAGCACGGCCATCGCGGCCTGCCGAACTGGGCCTTCGTGCAGAAGGTGATCGGCTATTTCAACATCATATGGGACGAAGCCGAGGAGCTCGAAGCCCTGGCCTGGACGTCGCACCCGCGCATCGTCATCGACACGGCCGGGCTCAGCCCGAAGGCGACCGAGCTTGCCAACCTGCTGGGCGTCCGCATCCGCGAGATGAGCGAGGACGATATCGCCACGGCGCTCGATGCGATCCGCGGGCGCCGAACCGGGGCGTAGTCCTAAAAGAGCGCTTGCAGTTCCGGCAGCTTCTCGTTCACCAGCCAGCCATAATAGTTTTCCTCGGGATATTTCGGCGCGAGCCCCTGGCTCTTGCGTGAAGCGTTCTCGGCCTTCAGCGCCGCCGCGCGCTCCTCCGGATTGCCGACATTGTAGAGGGTCGCCGTCAGGCCGGGATTCTGCGAGATGTCGAAGCCCGCGATGGTCCGGTAGGCGTCGATGGATTTCTTCAGCGTCGCCGCGACATAGGGGAGCGTCAGATCCGGATCCATGATGGTCTCATAGACCTTGTTCGGATCGGAAACGTCCAGCCGCGGCAGGCCCGACACCTGACTCACGATGTCGCTCATCTCCAGCGCGGTGAGCGGGTTGAGCTGGCCGATGCCGAAAGTCTGGCCGGCATAGAGCGGCTGGAAGAAGGTCGCGGAGAAGCGCTTGTCGGGAAAGCTCTGGCCGCCGACCGACTTGCCGCGGAAGGCCTTGTTCCAGACGCGCTCGCGGCAGGTCCAGACGTCGTAGCTGCCGCGCTCGCCGTCGCATGCGGCGAATTGCGGCCGTCTGACGAAGTCCGACACATCCTCGCCGTCATAGCCGAAGCTCAGCGCCTTGCTGAGATAGGACGCCGCCTTGACGTAATAGGTCTGGAGCCGGTCATAGGCATCGACATTGTAGGTGTGCTCGCCGACGATCGCGCCCACCATGTGCATGGGGCTGATGCCGTATTGCGCCGAGACCTGGACGATCTTCTTGCGCAGCTTGGCGTCCTTGCGCAGCAGATTGTAGACCTTCCGGTACTTCGCCTCGTAGGTCGTCTTCAGGGCGGCGGTGCGCTTGGCCGACGCGCCGGGGATCGGCGGCTGCTCTGCGCTGCGGTTGCCCGGCGGCACCGGAGTGGCGGCCCCGGCCGGCGGCGCGCCGAGCGCCGAGAGCAGAACAAGGAGGATGGGAAGCAGTTTCATGGGTCGCATGGCCCTCGATCCGTCGCGACCCTAAAAGAAGGCCCTCGGGAAAGTCGAGGGCCTTGGGATGCAATTGCCGCAAGCCGATGCGCGATCGTAGGGGCTGCGCAGCAAAAATGTCGCGTTTATCCGCCCATTACAGGATGAATCGCGACAAATCTGTGTTTTTGGCCAGGTCGCCCACGTTCTTCTTCACATAGTCGGCGTCGATCACGATCTCGCTGCCGTTCCTGTCCGGCGCATTGAACGAGATCTCGTCCAGCACGCGCTCCATGACGGTCTGGAGGCGCCGGGCGCCGATGTTCTCGACCGAGGCGTTGAGGTCCACGGCGATGCCGGCCAGCGCGTCGATGGCGTCGTCGGTGAAGGAAAGGGTGACGCCCTCCGTCTTCATCAGCGCGACATACTGCTTGATGAGGCTCGCCTCCGTCTCGGTCAGGATGCGGACGAAGTCGTCCTTCTCCAGCGCGCGCAACTCGACGCGGATGGGCAGGCGGCCCTGCAGCTCGGGCAGCAGGTCCGACGGCTTCGAGACGTGGAACGCGCCGGACGCGATGAACAGGATATGGTCGGTCTTCACCGGCCCGTATTTCGTCGCCACCGTCGTGCCCTCGACCAGCGGCAGCAGATCCCGCTGCACGCCCTCGCGCGAAGGCCCGCCGGACAGGCCGTCCTGGCGCGCCGCCACCTTGTCGATCTCGTCGATGAAGACGATGCCGTCGTTCTCCGCCGATTCCAGCGCACGCCGCACCACCTCGTCCTGGTCGAGCAGCTTGTCGGACTCGTCGTTGATCAGGATGTCGTAGGATTCCTTGACGGTGGTCTTGCGCATCTTGGTGCGCTTGCCGCCCATCGCCTTGGACAGCATGTCGTTGATGTTCATCACGCCGATATTCGCTCCCGGCATGCCGGGGATCTCGAAGCTCGGCATGCCGCCGCTCCCGGTGTCCGCCACCTCGACCTCGATCTCCTTGTCGTCGAGCTCGCCGTCGCGCAGCTTCTTGCGGAAGGAATCCTTGGTGGCGGGGCTGGCCGTCTTGCCCACCAGCGCCTCCAGCACCCGCTCCTCGGCATTGACATGGGCGCGCGCCTTCACGTCCTCGCGCATCCTGTCGCGCATCAGGCCGATCGCCGCCTCGACGAGGTCGCGCACGATCTGCTCGACGTCGCGGCCGACATAGCCGACCTCGGTGAACTTCGTGGCCTCGACCTTGATGAAGGGCGCGCCGGCGAGCCTGGCGAGGCGCCGCGAGATCTCCGTCTTGCCGACGCCGGTCGGGCCGATCATCAGGATGTTCTTCGGCATGACCTCCTCGCGCATCTGGCCTTCGAGCTGCTGGCGGCGCCAGCGGTTGCGCAGCGCGATCGCCACGGCGCGCTTGGCGTCCTTCTGGCCGATGATGAAACGGTCGAGCTCGGAAACGATCTCGCGCGGGGAAAAGGTGGTCATGGCGGGAAACTCGAAACTTCAGGTCTGGATGGTGTTGTGGGCGAGGCCTTGCGAAAGGCGTTCGGGAAGAAGGCGCAGGAGCGGCCGGCGCAGGCTATGCCAGCCTGCGCTCAAGATAAGCACAAGCGCGCCGAGAACAAGAAGGGTCAGCGGAACCTGCCCCGAGAGCCCGGCCTTGCCCACGAGCGCGCTGAAGGCGATGCCGGCATAGGAGAGGCCGGAAACCAGCATGGCGCGCCGGTCCACGATCAGCGCGACCAGCGCCAGCGCGGCGAAGACGCCGAGGATCCAAGCGGCCGTGGCGACACCCGGGCCTTCCAGGGAGAACAGCCTGCTCCCATTGGAGAACGAGCCGATCAGCGGATGGACGACGAGCGGCGCCGCCAGCATGTGCAGCCAGAATGCGATGTCGGTGCGGCGCGTCACCCGCTGCGGATCGCTGAGGTCGTAGCGCATGGCGAGCGCGAAGACTGCGAATCCCATCGCCAGGATGGCCACATCCCGCGGCAGCCCGGCGGCGATCGCCAGCCCGACGACGATGGCCACCAGCGCGCCTGCGCCGGCCGCCACCGTGATCGGCACGCGAAAGCGCCAGTAATGCAGGGCGGCGGCAATCGCGGTCACGGCGCCGGCTCCGATCATCACCGGGGGCGAGGCCGTGTTGAGCAGCCACATGCGGAAGCTTTCCGTATCGCCGGCGATCTGCCCGAGCAGCGTCCCGGCCGCGCCATAGACGCTGTAGGCGAAGACGAGCAGCAGCACGATGCTGGGCAGCGCCATGCGGCGGATGCGCGTGAAATATTCGGCGAGCCCCCAGCTTGCCGCCGCGAGCCCGACGAACGCACCCACAACTTCACCGACGGAATGGGCGAAATAGGCCACCGCCACGAGGAAGAGTGCCAGGCCGATGGTGACGAAGATGTCGCCGAAGCCGCGGATGAAGCGGAACTGCTCGTCGTCGGGCGCGAAGGCCCGGGCCGGCAGCGATCCGCGCGCCTCCATCGCCATGAGGGCGTCTGCCTGCTCGCGCGTGATGACGCCGGCGCCGATCGCGGCATCCAGCGTTCGCCGGCTGACGACGGAGCTGTCCGGCTGGTCCGGGAGAAATGTCATCAGCTCAGGCTCCGCCCTGCCAGGTTTTGATGAAATCGAGCGGATAGACCAGCATGATCACGTTGAGCGTCAGGTTGTCCCGGATATAGGCGCCGACCGCGACCTCCAGCACGATGGCGATCAGCACGGTCGCCCAGGCGGGCAGCCGCGAGGCGAGCAGGAAGCCCAGCGCCATGAACAGCGTGTCCGAGACCGAATTGATGATGGAATCGCCGAAATAGTCGAGCGAGATCGTGGCCTCACGGTAGCGGTTGATGATGATGGGGCTGTTTTCCAGGATCTCCCATGCGGCTTCCACGATCACGGCCAGCGACAGGCGCGTCCACAGGCCCGACCGCTTCAGGAGGAGCCAGAAGAGCCCATAGAACAGGAAGCCGTGGATGACATGGGAGAATGTGTACCAGTCGCTGATGTGCTGGGAATTCTCCGAGCTCACCACGACGCCCTGCCAGAATTTCACATAGCCGCATTTGCAGATCAGCGGGTGTCCCTGGAGATGAAGGACGGTCGCCTGGACCAACAGCAGCGCGCCGACGACGGGAATGCCCCACCGCCAGCCGGACCAGCCTTTTCTGGCCGATGGCGCCACCGTTCCGTCGAGTGCACTCATTTTTCGGCATCCTCCGCGTCACGGGCCATCAGCAGGACGTCGCCGTGAATCGACGTCCGCTCCCCTATGCTGCGAAATCCAGCCTTTTCATAGGCCCGCACGGCGCGGAGATTGGCCGGATGCGGATCGATGACGAGGCGCGGCGCTCCCTCCCGGAAAAGCTCTTCGCTGAGCTGCATGAGGGTTGCCGAGCCGTGCCCGATGCCGACAAGCTCGCTTGGACCGATCGTGATATCGAGGCCGAGCGTGCCGAAGGGCTGGTCCCGGTAGGGATGGCCATCCTCCAGATGTGGGTCATAGACCTGGAGATAGGCGATCGGCCACCCGCCCAATTCGACGATAAGAGGTTCCGTCTCGACGCTGTCCATCGCCGCCCGGATGTTGGCGACGGACTTTTCCGGCCCGTCAGTCCACCACTCTGCGGCGTGAGGCTCGCCGAGCCACGCCGCGATCATGGGCAGGTCGGCTTCGGAAACGGCGCGAAAGCCGTACCGTGCGTTACGCCGCGGCATCATCGATGGTTTCGACGGTCACGCTCTGGTTGGTGTAGACGCAGATGTCGGCGGCGATCCTCATGGCGGTGCGGGCGATCTCCTCGGCGTCCTTGTCGGTCTCCATCAGCGCGCGCGCCGCCGCCAGCGCGTAATTGCCGCCGGAACCGATGGCCATGACGCCGTATTCCGGCTCCAGCACGTCGCCGGTGCCGGTGAGCGCTAGCGACACGCTTTTGTCGGCCACCAGCATCATGGCTTCGAGGCGGCGCAGGTAGCGATCCGTGCGCCAGTCCTTGGCGAGCTCGACGCAGGCGCGCGTAAGCTGGTCGGGATACTGTTCGAGCTTGCCCTCGAGACGCTCCAGAAGCGTGAAGGCGTCGGCAGTCGCGCCGGCGAAGCCGGCGATGACGTTGCCCTTGCCGAGGCGGCGCACCTTGCGGGCATTGCCCTTCATGATGGTCTGGCCGAGGCTGACCTGGCCGTCGCCGGCGATGACGACCCTGCCGCCCTTGCGCACGGTGACGATGGTCGTGCCGTGCATGACGATTTCGTTGGACATGAACGTTTCTGCTCCGATTCGTGCGGGCTCCCGGAAAGCGGCGATCCGCGCGGTACGAGGTGGTTGCGCTCTATGTAAGCGGGCGGCGGTGCTTTGCAAACCCGCTCCGCGCCAACTGGCAATCCCGCTTTCATGCTGTTAGAAGGCGCCCGAGTTCGAGAGAAAGCCAATGACCTCCCGCAAGGCTTCGGCCAGCCGAAAGACCAAGGAAACCGAGATCGCCGTCTCCGTCGATGTCGACGGCACGGGCAAGGCGACGATCCATACCGGCGTCGGCTTCTTCGATCACATGCTCGACCAGCTCGCGCGCCATTCGCTGATCGACATGACGGTCAGCGCCAGGGGCGACCTGCATATCGACGATCACCACACGGTGGAGGACACCGGCATCGCGCTCGGCCGCGCGCTGGCCGACGCGCTGGGCGAGCGCAAGGGCATCACGCGCTACGCCTCGATCGATCTGGCCATGGACGAGACGCTGACGCGCGCCGCTGTGGATGTGTCGGGCCGTCCGTTCCTCGTCTGGAACGTCGGTTTTTCCGCGCCCAAGATCGGCACGTTCGACACCGAGCTCGTCCGCGAGTTCTTCCAGGCCTTCGCGCAGAATGCCGGCATCACGCTGCATGTGACCAATCATTACGGTGCCAACAATCATCATATTGCCGAGACGTGCTTCAAGGCGGTGGCACGCGCGTTACGCGCGGCGCTGGACCGAGATCCGCGCCAGCCCGACGCCGTGCCCTCGACCAAGGGAAGCCTGAAGGGCTGATGCCATGGCCGCCTATGTGGTGATGGAGAAACGGACGGAGCGGGGCGGCGAGCCGCACTCCGTGGCGTTCGTCCGGGACGGCTTTCACTGGCTGGCCTTCCTCGTGCCGGTTCCATGGCTCCTGTGGCATCGCCTGTGGATCGAGGCTGTCCTGGCGCTCGCGGCGACGCTCCTTCTTTCGGCGCTCGGCGAGGCGGCCGGCCTCGGCATCGCCGCCTCCGCCCTGACGCTCCTCGTCTCGTTCTATTTCGGTCTCGAGGGCCCTGCGCTTCGGATCCGTGCGCTGGCGCGCCGCGGCTGGCGGGAATGGGGCGTGCTGGAAGGCTCCCGTCTCGCCGATGTCGAGCTGATCTATGCAACCGCGGAAGAGATGGAGCTGGACGGCGATCCGGCTTCCGCCTCGCCGCCGCTTCCGGTTTTGCCGGAAGGACCGGCCCTGTATCAGCCATCGCCGCCGCGCGGCATCGGGCTGGTGCCCTATCCGGGGCGCGCCTGATGCGCGTCGCGATCATCGACTATGGCTCGGGCAATCTGCGGTCGGCCGCCAAGGCTTTCGAGCGGGCGGCGCGCGAGAGCGCGGTGGGAGCGGTCGTCGAACTGACGGCGGACGCCGGGCGCGTCGCGTCCGCCGATCGCGTCGTGCTGCCGGGCGTCGGCGCCTATGCCGATTGCCGTGCCGGCCTGAAGGCGATCGACGGCATGGACGAAGCGCTCGCAGAAGTCGTCATCGCCCGCGGCCGTCCCTTCCTCGGCATCTGCGTCGGGATGCAGCTCATGGCTGAACGCGGCCTCGAAAAGACGGTGACGCAGGGTTTCGGCTGGATCGCCGGCGATGTGAAGGAGATCGTGCCGTCGGATCCCGGCCTGAAGATCCCGCAGATCGGCTGGAACACGATTCACGTGAAACAGCCGCATCCGCTTTTTGCGGGGATCCCGACCGGACCGGACGGGCTTCACGCCTATTTCGTCCACTCCTATCATCTGGATGCGAAGAGAGAGGACCAGATCGTCGCCGTCACCGATTATGGCGGACCCGTGACAGCTGCCGTGGCGCGCGACAACCTCGCCGGCACGCAGTTCCATCCGGAAAAGAGCCAGACGCTGGGCTTGGCATTGATCGCCAATTTCTTGAGGTGGAAACCATGACGGATGCGGCCGGAGCGAAGAAGGGATATTGGATGGCCATGGTCGACGTGACCGATCCGGAGAACTATCCGCGCTACATCGCGGCCAACAAAGCGGCCTTCGACAAATACGGTGCGAAGTTCGTCGTGCGCGGCGGCCGCTCGCAGGTGTTCGAGGGGCCGCCCGCGTCGCGCATGGTCGTGATCGAGTTCGACAGCTACCAGACCGCACTCGATTGCTTCCATTCGCCTGAATATCAGGCTGCCTTGAAAATCCGTCAGGCCTGTTCGACGGCGCATTTCGCCATCGTCGAAGGACCATAGGGCCGCCGCCGGGATGATCCTCTTCCCCGCCATCGACCTCAAGGACGGGGTCTGCGTCCGCCTGAAGCTGGGCGACATGGACCAGGCGACCGTCTACAACGCCGATCCGGCTGCCCAGGCGCTCAGCTTCGAGCGGCAGGGGTTCGAGTGGCTGCATGTCGTCGACCTCAACGGCGCGTTCGAAGGCAGGTCCGTCAACGGTGAGGCCGTCGACGCCATCCTCAAGGCCACCCGCAATCCGGTCCAGCTCGGCGGCGGCATCCGCACGTTGAAGCATATCGAGGCCTGGCTGGAGAAAGGGCTGGCGCGGGTCATCCTCGGCACCGTCGCCGTGCGCGATCCGTCGCTCGTCAGGGAAGCGTGCCGCCTGTTCCCCGGCCGGATCGCCGTGGGCATAGACGCCAAGGGCGGGTTTGTCGCGGTCGAGGGCTGGGCGGAGACCTCGTCGCTCGGCGTGGTCGAGCTGGCGCGGCGCTTCGAAGGGGCAGGCGTCGCCGCCATCATCTACACCGACATCGACCGCGACGGCGTGCTGGCCGGCATCAACTGGAACGCGACCATCGCGCTCGCCGATGCGGTGTCCATTCCGGTCATCGCCTCGGGCGGGCTGGCGTCGCTGGATGACATACGCCGCATGGTGCAGCCCGACGCCCGCAAGCTGGCGGGCGCGATCTCGGGCCGCGCGCTCTATGACGGCCGCCTGGACCCGGCCGAGGCGCTGGCCATCCTGCGCGGCGGCAGGACGGCGGAAAGGGCGGGCTGACATGACCCTGAAGGCCCGTGTCATCCCCTGCCTGGACGTCAAGGACGGCCGCGTCGTCAAGGGCGTCAACTTCGTCGATCTGATCGATGCCGGCGATCCGGTGGAGGCGGCCAAAGCCTATGACGCGGCGGGCGCGGACGAATTGTGCTTCCTCGACATCACCGCCTCGTCCGACAACCGCGAGACGATCTTCGACGTCGTCGCCCGCACGGCCGAGCAGTGCTTCATGCCGCTCACCGTCGGCGGCGGCGTACGCCAGGTCGCCGATATCCGCAAGCTGCTGCTGGCGGGCGCCGACAAGGTGTCGATCAACACCGCGGCCGTGAAGAACCCGGATTTCGTCGCCGAAGCCGCCGACAAGTTCGGCAACCAGTGCATCGTCGTCGCCATCGACGCCAAGCAGGTGTCGCAAGCTGGCGAGAGCTCGCGCTGGGAGATCTTCACGCATGGCGGGCGCCAGCCGACCGGCATCGACGCGGTGGCCTTCGCGCGGAAGGTCGTCGATCTCGGGGCCGGCGAGATCCTGCTCACCTCGATGGACCGTGACGGGACCAAGGCCGGCTACGACATCGCGCTCACCCGCGCCGTGGCCGATGCGGTGCGCGTGCCGGTCATCGCGTCCGGCGGCGTGGGGACGCTCGACCATCTCGTGGCCGGAATCCGCGACGGCCACGCCACCGCCGTGCTCGCGGCGTCGATCTTCCATTTCGGAACCTACACGATCGCTCAGGCGAAGGCGCATATGGCGGCAGCCGGCCTTCCCATGCGCCTCGACCCCGCCGCGTGAGGAGGAACGGACAATGACGGCCTTCAGCCTCGAACAGCTCGAATCCATCGTCAGGACACGCGCTTCATCCGGAGCGGCGGACTCGTGGACCGCGAAACTTGTGGCCGCCGGCATGCCCAGGGCCGCGAAAAAGCTCGGCGAGGAGGCGGTCGAGACGGTCATCGCGGCCGTTTCGGGCGACCGGGCCGGTCTGGTTTCCGAAAGCGCCGATCTCATGTATCATTGGTTGGTCGTGCTCCACCTGGGGGGGGTTCCAATGTCGGAGGTGCTGGCCGAACTCGACCGCCGGACGCATCAATCCGGGGTTGCGGAAAAAGCCTCGCGTCCTCCCGCCGGCTGAGGCGTTTCGATGGACCAGCTCGCCTCCACCGAGAAATATTCGCCGTATCGGTTCTTCTCGGCCGAGAAGTGGGCGACGTTTCGCGCCGATACGCCGCTGACCCTCACGGAGGAGGAAGTGCAGCGCCTCGGGTCGCTCAACGATCCGATCGACCTCAACGAGGTGCGCCGCATCTATCTCTCCCTGTCGCGCCTGCTGTCGGCGCATGTCGAGACCAGTCAGGCGCTGTTCGCGTTGCGCAGCCGCTTCTTCGCCGCCGACGATTCCGTGAAGACGCCGTTCATCATCGGCATCGCCGGCTCGGTTGCGGTCGGCAAGTCGACCACGGCCCGCATCCTGAAGGAGCTGCTGCGGCGCTGGCCCTCCAGCCCCAAGGTCGATCTGGTCACGACGGACGGCTTCCTCTACCCCAACGCCGTGTTGCGGGAGCGCAACCTGATGGAGCGCAAGGGTTTTCCGGAAAGTTACGATGTCGGCGCCCTGCTGCGCTTCCTGTCGGCGATCAAGTCCGGCCACGCGCACGCCTACGCGCCGGTCTATTCGCATCTCACCTATGATGTCATGCCGGGCGAATACGTCACGGTGGACCGCCCGGACATCCTGGTCTTCGAGGGCCTGAACGTCCTGCAACCCCGCGAATTGCCGAAGGATGGCAAGTTCGTGCCGTTCGTCTCCGATTTCTTCGATTTCTCGATCTACATCGACGCCGACGAGACGCTGATCCACGAATGGTACATCAACCGGTTCATGCGGCTGCGCGAGACGGCGTTCCGCAATCCCGCATCGTTCTTTCACCGCTACACGCAGCTCTCCGATGAGGCGGCGCGGTCGATCGGGGAGGGCCTCTGGGCCAACATCAATCTGAAGAACCTGCGCGAGAACATCCTTCCGACGCGGCCGCGGGCCGACCTCATCCTGCGCAAGGGCGCCGATCATCTGGTCGAGGAAGTCGCCCTGCGCAAGCTGTAGGCGCCCGCAGGCGGCGGCCGGGCCCGCTCAGAATATCTTAATACCGATTGCCTATCGTCTCGGCCTGTCGCGCCCCTGCGACGAGGATCGGATGCCGGCAGCCCTAACCATCCATGAGCCCATGACGGCCGCGCATGCGGAGCGAGCGCCCGCACGCCGCACCGTCGCGCTTGTCGTACCGGTCCACAACGAGGAAAAGGCGATCGAGCCGTTCCTCCAGGCCGTCTCTCCGCATCTCGACCTGCTGGCGGAGCGCGGCATCCGCTTCGAGCTGATCTTCGTCAACGACGGAAGCCGCGACGCGACCCTGGCCAAGCTCGTCGTCGCGGCGATGCGCGACCGGCGCATCCGGGTCATCGACCTGAGGAGGCGGCCCTGACCGCCGGCCTCGACGCCTGCGATGCGGACGCCGCCATCCCCATGGACGTCGATCTGCAGGATCCGCCGGACGTCATCCCGCAGCTCGTCGAAAAATGGCTGGACGGCTTCGAGGTGGTGCTGGCCAAGCGGTCGGACCGCTCCAGCGACAGCTTCCTCAAGCACCGCTCGGCCTCCCTGTTCTACCGCGTGCACAACTGGATGGCACAGCAGTCGATCCCCACGGACGTCGGTGATTTCCGGCTGGTCGACCGCAAGGTGCTGGACGCCCTGAAGTCGCTGCCCGAGCGCCGTCGCTTCATGAAGGGCCTGTTCGCCTGGGTCGGCTTCCGGACCGCGTCGGTCGAATATGTGCGGCGCCCGCGCTCGGCGGGTGAATCCAAGTTCTCCGGCTGGAAATTGTGGAACTTCGCCCTTGAGGGCATCACCAGCTTCTCGACGGCGCCGCTTGAAGTGTGGACCTATGTAGGCGCCGCGATATCGGGCCTGTCGTTCGTCTACGGCCTCTTCATCGTCGCCAAGGCGTTCTTTTTCGGCATAGACGTGCCCGGCTACGCTTCGCTGCTCGTCTCGGTTCTCTTCCTGGGCGGCATCCAGCTCCTCGGCATCGGCATCGTCGGGCAATATGTCGGCCGCATCTATTCCGAGATCAAGCAGCGGCCGATCTATATCGTTCGGCAAACATTTCGGGGCGAGTGATGGAACTTGACGCCTACCGCAACATGGCGGCGACCGAGGACGAACATTGGTGGTTCGGCGGCCGCCGCGCCATCGCCGAGAGCGTCATTCGCGACCTCGGCCTGCCGCCCGACGCGCGGATCCTGGAGATCGGCGCGGGCACGGGCGGCAACATCGCCATGCTGTCGGAATTCGGCACTGTGACGGCGGTGGAGATGAATGAACTTGCGCGGGGCATCGCGAAGGAAAAGACAGGGCGCACCTTTCTGGACGGCTCCCTGCCCGGCCGCATCCCCGTCGAGCCCGGCACGTTCGATCTCGTCTGCCTGTTCGACGTGCTGGAGCATGTCGCGGAGGACGAGGCCTCTCTCGTGACCATTCGCTCGCTGCTGGCGCCGAATGGCCGCGTGCTGCTCACCGTCCCGGCGCACCAATGGCTCTGGAGCGCCCACGATGTCGGCCTGCATCACCAGAGGCGCTATTCGCGCGACTTGCTGCGCAACCGGATCCTCGACGCCGGCTTCGCGCTGGACAAGCTCACCTTCATCAACGCGACGCTGTTTCCGCTTGCCGTGCTCGCACGCATGGCCGACCGCCTGCGCAATCCGGAGAAGCCGCTCGGGCATGCGACGCCGCCGGCCCTGCTCAACGCGGCGATGAAGCAGATCTTTTCCGCCGAGGGCCGGCTTCTCCGCGCGGCATCCCTGCCCTTCGGCGTGTCGCTGCTTGCCGTCTTCCACGATGCCGCCGAGTGCGGCTCGACATCGCTGGCGGCGTAGACGGGCCGGAAGCGCGGACCGATGACGATAGCCGCAGACACGGCAAATCCGCGCCGTCCTTTCCTCACGGTCCTCGCCGTCTTCGGCGGGGTCGGCATCGTGGCGACGATCGGCTATTTTCTTCTGGCCAGTTTTCTTCATGGCGTCGCATCCGTACCGCCGGCTGCCGCGAGCGTTGCGGCCTATGTCGCCTGCGCGGTTTTTTCCTATTGGGGACACAGGCGCCTGAGCTTCGCGTCCGGCGGCGCGCATGCCGTGCAGGTCCCGCGCTTTGTCGCCAGCACCACACTGGGGCTGGCGGTGGCGACGGCGACCCCCCTCGCGGCAGATGCGGCCGGTCTTGCCCCCGTCGCCGGCTATGCGCTGGTCTGCCTGCTCGTGCCGGCCCTGAACTTCGTGCTGCTGAGCCGATGGGTGTTCCGGACGGAAGCCGCGAGCGCGGAGAGCCTCCTTCCCGCGCTGCCGGCCGGCGAGCGCCTGCCGATCGTCCTCGGCGTGATCGCCACGGCATGCCTGGCGCTGTTCCTGCAAGCGTTCCTGTGGCCGATGAACGCCGACACAAGCTGGCTGATGACCGTGTTCGACCGGATGCATGCGGGAGATCGTCTCTATGTCGACGTGATCGAGAACAACACGCCGATTTCCGTCTGGGTCTACGCGCCTCCGATGGAGCTTTCCTATCTCACCGGGTTACGGGCGGAGACGCTGGTCAACGCCTATACGCTGCTCGTCTGCCTGCTCGGCTCCGGGCTGACGGCCTGGATGGCACGGGCCGGCAACCTGCTTTCCACGCGTGCGTCGGCCTGGATGCTGCTGCTGCTGTTTTTCTGCGGTGCCGTTCTGTCCGGAAACATCTTCAGCGAGCGCGACCATCTTGGAGCGGTTCTCTTCCTGCCGCTGCCCGTGCTGGCGGCGTGGCGCCTCTCCGGCAGTGCGTCTCGCCCGGGTGTCCGGCATTGGCTGGTCGCCGGTTTCGCCGGCGGCATCCTCGCCATGTTCAAGCCGTACTACGCGCTGCTCACGCTGGCGGCTGCTCTTTACGTGGTTGCGAGGCGGCGCGACTGGCGGCTGCTTTTTCTGCCGGAGTATCTTCTCGCAGGTGCGTTGAGCGCAGCCTATATGGGTTTCTTCTATCTCGCCTACCCGGCCTATTTCGCCGATCTCCTGCCGCTTCTGCGCGAGACCTACCTTGCTTTTGCGTGGCCGTTTCCCCTGCTCGCCCGCGTTGCGCTGTCGTCGGCGCTGATTCCGGCGGTCTATCTCCTGCTCAGGCGCCGGCTCGGAAAAAGCGAGCTTTCCCACATCCTGATGCTGGTCTCGCTCGTGGCTTTCCTGCCGTACTTCATCCAGGGAAAGGGATGGCCTTACCACCTCTATGCAGCGATCTACCTCGGGTCGGCCGCAATCGTCGTCATGCTTTGCGGTAGCCTCACGGCCGAAAGGGCGAGGGCCTTCAACACGCGCGAGGCCGTGATGCTGGCGCTCGTCGCGGTCCTTGGCGCCCACACGCGTTTCATGCCGGCCGACCTGTCCCTGGCGCGCATGGCCAACGAGGTCAAAAGCGATATTTCGGCGCCCACCATGGGCGTCATAGGCGGCAATATCGCGACCGCCTTTCCCTTTGCCCGCATGGTCGACGGCCGCTGGAGCGAGCCCCATTGCAGCGACTGGATCGGTGTCTACGCCCTGCGGATGGCCGGCCTGGCCGAATCGGCCGGCAATCAGGCGCAGGCAACCCATTTCCTCCACATTCTCGATGGCTATCTTGCGGGAAAACGCGAGCGGATGGCCGCCGATCCGCCCGAGATACTGCTGGTGGAAAAGGACAACGACTCGGTCCGCATTTTCCTTGACCGATACGGCTTTGCGGCCTTCCTGGAGAACTATACCAGACTTACCGGAAATGCCGACTTCGACGTCTACCGGCGCAGGGCGACGGCAGGCGGTCCGGACTGACGATCATGCCGCGTGCCCTACGCCGCTGGAGGCGGCGGCGGGGCGTCGCCGGCGCCGCGCACCTGCTGGTCGAAATCGATGATGGACCCGGTCATCATGCCGCTTTCGTCGCTGGCCAGATAGGCCACCGCGCGGGCGACCTCGTCGGTCTCGAGAAGCCGGCCGAAGGGCTTCGCCTTCATCGCCTCCGCCAGCCAGCCGTCCTGCGCGCCGTGATAGGTCTTCATGATGCGGTCCTCGCCGGGCGTGTTCATGTGCCCGATGGTGAGGCCGTTGACGCGGATGTTGTGGCTCATCACGCTGTAGGCGACGTTGCGGGTGAGCGTGATCAGCGCGCCTTTGGAGGCGCAATAGGCCGTGATGAAGCTCTGGCCGCCATGGCCGGACATCGAGATGATGTTGATCACCGAGCCCTTGATCTTCTCGCGCTTCATGAGGGTCAGGGCGTCCTGCATCAGGAAGAAGGGTGTCCTGACGTTCACCGCGAACATGGCGTCGAAAAGCTGCGGGCTCGTATCCCAGATCGTCCCGCGGTCCGTGATGGCGGCTGCGTTGACGAGCACGTCGATGCGCCCGAACGCCCTGTCGGCGGCCGGCACGATCCCGGCGACGTCGTCCTGCTTTCCGAGGTCGCCGGCGACGAAGATCGCCCTGACCCCCTTCGCCTCCAGCGCAGCCCTCACCTTTTCGCCGCGCGTCTCGTTACGGCCCGTTATGGCGAGGCCCTTGATGCCGCGGTCGGCGAAAAGATGGGCGACCGCCTCGCCGAGGCCCTGCGTCGCGCCCGTGACGAGGGCGACCTTGCCTTCGAGGGAAAGATTTCTGAACGAGTTCAGGTCGATCATCTCAGCCTACCTTCACCGGCTTGCCGGTTTCCAGCGATGTTTGCGCGGCGTCCGCGAGCTGCTGCGCCCTGAGCCCGTCGAGGCCGCTGGGCGATGGCGCCTTCCCGGTCTCGACCGTGTCTATGAAAGCCTCCACCTCGTTGCGGTAGGCGGCGGCATAGCGCTCCAGGAAGAAGTTCTGCGCCGGGTCGGCGGTAAAGCCTTGGCCGCCGGCGAACGTCACGGTCGTCTCGTGGATATTGCCGGCGGCCAGCAGGCCTTTCGAGCCGTGCACCTCGACGCGCTGGTCGTAGCCGTAGGTGGCGCGCCGCGAGCACGATATCTGGCAGATCCTGCCGCTCGCCGTCTTGAGTAGCACGGCGGCGGTGTCGACATCGCCGGCCTTGCCGATTTCGGGATCGACCAGCGAGGAGCCCAGCGCATAGACCTCGACCGGATCTTCCGCCAGCAGGAAGCGGGCCATGTCGAGATCGTGAATCATCATGTCCCGGTAGAGGCCGCCGGACCTCTGGATATAGGAGATCGGCGGCGGGCCGGGATCGCGCGAGACGATCGTGACGAGCTCGACGTCGCCCGCGACGCCGTCCTCGAGGCGCTTGCGCAGCGCCGCGAAATTCGGATCGAAGCGGCGGTTGAAGCCGATCATCAGGGGCACACCGGCCTTCTTCACGCGCTCCAGCGTCTCCACGATGCGCGCCGAATTGAGATCCACCGGCTTCTCGCAGAGGATCGCCTTGCCCGCCGCCGCCGCCTGGTCGATATAATCGGCATGGGTGTCCGTCGGCGTGCCGATCAGCACCGCATCGATCGCCCGGTCGGCGATCAGCTCTTCCGCGGGCCGGACCGGCGCGCCGGTCGCCTTCGACAGGGCATTCGCGCCTTCCGGCAGGGGATCAGCGATTCCGGCGAGTTTTGCGCGGCTGGACGCCGCGATGTTGCGGCCGTGGATCTGACCAATGCGCCCGGCGCCGAGCAGCGCGATCGAAATCATGCCTTCCTCCCTGGGGATCCGGAAGCAGAATGATCATTCCACATTGATTTGTCAATGGAAGTTCCGTTTCATATCGTGCGGTACGCAAGCGGTTGCCGGCCCGGCTTGCGGCGAGGGGTCGGAAGACGGCATAGTCGCCTCGGAAGGGAAAGCGCCATGGGCAAGACGGCATGTCCGGCCACCGCTCATGCACTCGCCCGCCCGCCGCCTGCTGGAGGACATTATTGACCCGCGACAACGAACACCCGTTCTTCCGCCCGCTTTGGCGGCGTATCGCGGCGGTCTGCGCCTGCCTCGCATGGTCCGTTCTCGAATTCGTCTCGAAAGCGCCGACCTGGGGCTTCATCGCGCTGGCGTTCGCCGCCTACGCGATCTGGCAGTTCTTCATCAACTATCGCCCGCCGCCGGAAGACGGCGGGCGGCCGGACCGGCCGACGGAGTGAGCGGCGAGGCCATGGCTGCGGCGGACGGCAGCGGTCGTCCCGCAGCCGTCCGCCCGAAGGTCACTCGACGTCGTTCGCCGAATCCGCGTTGAGCAGCCCGTATTTCTCCTCGCCGATGGAGGCGAGCAGGTCGAGCTGCGATTCGAGGAAGTCGATATGGCCCTCCTCGTCGGCAAGCAGCTCCTCGAAGAGCTTCATCGTGACGTAATCGCCGGCATCATGGCAGATGTCGCGCGACTTCTTGTAGGAGGTGCGGGCGTCGTACTCACCGGCAAGGTCGGATTCGAGCACTTCCTTGACGTTCTGCCCGATGCGCAGCGGCGCGACCGATTGCAGGTTGGGATGGCCTTCGAGGAAGATGATGCGCGCCACGAGCCGGTCCGCGTGGTGCATTTCCTCGATCGACTCCGCCCGCTCCTTCTTGGCGAGCTTCGTGTAGCCCCAGTCTTCCAGCAGCCTGTAATGGAGCCAGTACTGGTTGACGGCGCCCAGCTCCAGGAAGAGCGCCTCGTTAAGCCGCTCGATGACCTGCTTTTCGCCTTTCATGAATTTTGCTCCCGAATTCGACGCGCAGTCCACGGACGCGGTCTAGGTGTGAAACGATGTCGGCACCGCTCGCCTCCGAGCGGGCGTGGTAGTTTTCGGTGACCCGAATGATCGTTTCCACCACATTTGGGAAGCAGCCGCAACAGCGGCCGCGCTTGGCCATGGCATGATACACCTTCGCCGGCACGATGAGCTGCCAGGGATCCTTGTCGAGAAGGGCGATGATGGTCTGCTCGATTTCCTTTTCGGTGAGGATGTTGCAGTGGCAGATCAGCATTGCGGACTCGAGGGTGCCTTTCGCTTCGCGAAGGCGCTTGGCTGTTTTGGCTGCGCTTGGACCCTGATGTCCTGTCTCCAATCGAAAGGGTTCAAGGCCCAGACGTCAAAGCCAGCACTGTATTTCAGCGTGTTAGGAGGCCGCGAAAGCCCATGTCAATAGGAAAATTGTCGCAAATCAAGAGGTTAGAATAATTCTAAACTAAAATTGTCACCTTTAAATCCGGCTGCGGCCGGCCGGCTCAGCCGATCTGGTTCAGGATGTGGTCACGCAGCATCCGCGCGGCGGGGGAAAGCCGCCGGTCGCGCAGCATGATCAGGCTGTAGGGCTGGACTTCGATGGCGAAGTCCAGGGGCAGGATTTCGATCTCGCCCTTGAGGTCGTCCTTGATGAAACGGGCCACCGCGACGGAGACCGCGGCGATCGCGTCCGAGCGGGCGATCGTCACCAGGGTCAGGAGCAGGGAGCTGGTGTTGAGCATCCTGTCCGGCGGGCGGACGTTGCGGGTGACGAAGGTGGCTTCCACCGTGCGCCGCAGCAGCGAACCGGAAGGCTGCATCACCCAGTCGTATTCCGCGAGCTCGGCGAGCGGCGTGTTTTCGCGCCGCAGCAGCGGGTGCCCGGCGCGCACGATCAGGCAGGCCTTCTCGACGCCGATCACGCGGCTCGTGAAGAGCCTCGGATTGAGATCGTCCGGCACCCGGCCGATCATGAAGTCGTGGCGCTGCGCCAGCAGCTCGCGGGCAAGCACGGCGCTGTTTTCCACCTGCATCTCGATCGATATGTTGGGAAAGCTCTTCCTCACCCGATTGATCGCCGGCACCACCAGCTCGATTGCCGGCGCCGTCACGGAGCCCAGCACCACGGTCCCGCCTCGTCCTGCCCGAAGGTCGGCGATTTCGCGGCCTGCCTCGCGCATCTCCAGCAATATCGCGCGCGCCCGCCGCGCCAGCACCGCCCCGTAGGATGTCAGGCGCACGCCGCGCGGCAGCCTGTCGCACAGCTCGATGGACAGGAGGCTTTCCATTTCGGCGATCATCCGCGAGGCCGCCGGCTGCGAGATGTTGAGCGCGTTGGCGGCAGCGCTGATCTGGCCGTGGTCGTCGAGCGCCACGATCATCCGCATGTGAATGAGCTTGAGGCCGGCGCGCAGCAGATCGTCACCCGCCTCGCGGTCGCGTGGGGCCTGTCCCGGCGGGGTCGACGGTGCCACGATTGTCCTCCCGTATGTCGATAAATCCAGCCATATCGAAACTGATATGGCAAGTGCGGAACAATGCATTTGACAGTTATGGCTTCTGCGACGAACGTCCGCGCGTCCTGGCGCCGCGCCTCCACCGGGCGAGCGCTCGACCTGATTGGGAGGTTCTCATCGTCAGCCATGCCGGCCCGCGCAACGCGGTCGGCTTTTTGCGTCCGGACGCCACGGCCCCGGTCGTCTTCAAGGGAGAAAAAGCGTGAAAATGATCAAGACACTGGTGGCGGCTCTCGCTGTCGGCATGGCCGCCATGACCTGGCAGGCAAACGCCGACGACAAGGGCCTGATCGGCATCGCCATGCCGACCAAGTCGTCGCTTCGCTGGATCAGCGACGGCGACAGCCTGAAGAAGTCGCTGGAGGAGAAGGGCTACACCGTCGATCTTCAGTATGCCGAGGACGACATCCCGAACCAGCTCGCCCAGATCGAGAACATGGTGACGAAGGGCGCCAAGGCGCTGATCGTCGCGTCGATCGACGGCACGACGCTGTCGGACGTCCTGCAGAAGGCCCATGACAGTGGCGCCAAGGTCATCGCCTATGACCGCCTGATCCGCCAGAGCGGCAATGTCGACTACTACACCACCTTCGACAACTTCCAGGTCGGCGTGCTGCAGGCGAACTCGATCCTGCAGGGCCTCGGCTATCCCGAGAAACAGGGTCCCTTCAACATCGAGCTGTTCGGCGGCTCGCCGGACGACAACAACGCCTTCTTCTTCTATGACGGCGCCATGAGCGTTTTCCAGCCGCTGATCGACAAGGGCGTCCTCGTCGTGAAGTCCGGCCAGATGGGCATGGAGAAGGTCGGCACCCTGCGCTGGGATGCCGCCGTCGCCCAGGCCCGCATGGACAACATCCTGTCCGCCAACTATTCGGACGGCAGCCGCGTCGATGCGGTCCTGGCGCCGTATGACGGCCTGTCCCGCGGCATCATCTCGTCGCTGCGCGGCGTCGGCTACGGTACCGCCGACCAGCCCTGGCCGATCATTTCAGGCCAGGACGCCGAGACCCCCTCGGTGAAGGCGATCATCGCCGGCGAGCAGTATTCGACCGTGTTCAAGGACACCCGCGAGCTGGCCAAGGTCACGGCCGATCTGGTCGACAAGGTCCTGTCGGGCGGTACCCCGGAAGGGCTGGACGAAAAGACCTACAACAACGGCGTCAAGGTCGTCCCCTCCATCCTGCTGGTGCCGGTGTCGGTCGACAAGTCCAACTATGAGAAGATCGTGGTCGACTCCGGTTACATCAAGGCCGAAGACCTGAAGTAAGCCGGCAGGAATGCCTTCCCGCGCCGCCGCCCGTTGCAGGCCGGCGGCGCGGCCACCCGGCAGGCCGCTCGCCGGCGCACGCGGAGGCGGCGAGGAGCAGGGGACAAACCGACGCCGGCATTGCTTCTCGCAATCGATGCGGCAAGATCGGCCCTCGCGAATACGGGAGGCTTCGCACCATGACCGAAACGATCCTGGAAATGCGCGACATCACCAAGGTCTTCCCTGGTGTGAAGGCGCTTTCGAACGTCAATCTCGACGTCCGCAAGGGTGAGATCCACGCGATCGTCGGCGAGAACGGCGCCGGCAAGTCGACCCTGATGAAGGTGCTGTCGGGCGTGTATCCCTTCGGCAGCTATACGGGGGACATCTATTTCGACGGGAAGGAATGCCGGTTCGGCGGCATCCATGACAGCGAGCGCCTCGGCATCGTCATCATCCACCAGGAGCTGGCGCTCGTTCCGCTGCTCTCCATCACCGAGAACATCTTCCTGGGCAACGAGCAGGCCCATTTCGGCATTATCGACTGGAACAAGGCGCGCCGCCGCGCCAGCGAGCTTCTGCGGCAGGTCGGCCTGCGCGAGGATCCCGACACGCTGATCACCAATATCGGCACGGGCAAGCAGCAGCTCGTGGAGATCGCCAAGGCGCTCTCCAAGGACGTCCGCCTGCTCATCCTCGACGAGCCGACGGCGAGCCTTTCCGAAAAGGACAGCCATGCATTGCTCGACCTCCTCTTGGAGTTCAAGCGGCAGGGCATGACCTCGATCCTCATCTCGCACAAGTTGAACGAGGTGAAGAAGGTCGCCGACCGCGTCACCGTCATCCGCGACGGCCAGACGATCGAGACCATGGACAAGGAAGACGTCACCGAGGACCGCATCATCACCTCCATGGTCGGCCGCAGCATGGAGAACCGCTATCCGGCACGCACGCCGAAGATCGGCGAGACGATCTTCGAGGTGAAGAACTGGGTCGTGCATCACCCGCTGCATCCCGAGCGGCAGGTCATCAAGGGCATCGACCTCAACGTGAGGAAGGGCGAGGTCGTCGGCATCGCCGGCCTGATGGGCGCGGGCCGCACCGAATTCGCCATGAGCGTGTTCGGCAGGACCTACGGCACGGGCATCAGCGGCGAAGTGTTCCTGCACGGCAAGCCGGCCGATACCTCGACCGTCGGCAAGGCGGTCGAAAGCGGGCTGGCCTATGCGACGGAGGACCGCAAGGTCTACGGCCTGAACCTCATCGACCACATCAAGCACAACGTCACGATCGCCAATCTGCCGGCGGTCTCCCGCACCGGCGTCATCGACGACATGGGCGAGCTGAAGGTGGCGAACGACTACCGCAAGCGCACCAACATCCGTTCCTCCAGCGTCTACCAGATCACCGGCAACCTGTCGGGCGGCAACCAGCAGAAAGTGGTGCTGTCGAAGTGGCTCTTCGCCAATCCCGACGTGCTGATCCTCGACGAGCCGACGCGCGGCATCGATGTCGGCGCGAAATACGAGATCTACACGATCATCAACAAGCTGGCCGAGGAGGGCAAGGGCATCCTGGTCATCTCCTCCGAGATGCCGGAGCTTCTCGGCATATGCGACCGCATCTACGTGCTGAACGAGGGGCGCATCGTCGGCGAGATGGCCGGCCATGAAGCCAGCCAGGAAAAGATCATGCGGGCGATCGTCCGCGGAGAGGAGAGGGCCGCGTCATGAGCACTGAAACTGCTGCGCCGATCGTCAACGCCGCGAAGGCGTCCGCCCGCGACGCGCTGAAGGAGAACCTGCGCCAGTACGGCCTGGTTCTGGCGCTCCTCGCCATCATGGTGTTCTTCTGGTTCACCACGAGCGGGGTGCTGTTCTTCCCCGTCAACCTCACCAACATCGTCCTGCAGAATTCGTACATCGTGGTGATGGCGCTCGGCATGCTGCTGGTCATCGTGGCCGGCCACATCGACCTGTCGGTCGGCTCCGTCGCCGGCTTCGTCGGCGCGGTCGCCGCCGTGCTGATGGTCGATTACGGCATCAACGCCTTCCTGGCCGCCATAATCTGCATCGCGGTCGGCGGCATCATCGGCGGCGCCCAGGGCTATTTCATCGCCTATATGAAAATCCCCTCCTTCATCGTCACGCTGGCCGGGATGCTGATCTTCAAGGGCCTGCTGCTGTGGCTCCTCGGCGGCCGTTCCGTCGGCCCGTTTCCCACGGAGTTCCAGCTCCTGAGCGCCGGATTCATTCCCGACGTGATCGGCCCGTGGACGCTCGTGGCGCCGAAGCTGAACGATGCCGGCAACGCGATCCCGAATTCCGGCCTCGTGCTGCATTCGACGACCCTGGTGATCGGCGTGCTGATCGTGCTCGCGATGCTCTATTTCGCGCTGAGCAGCCGCAGGAGCCGCGAAAGCCACGGCTACGAGGCCGAGCCCTTCGCGCTCTTCGTGGCCAAGAACCTCGTGATCGCGGCGATCGTCATGTTCCTGATGTACAAATTCGCCTCCTACAAGGGCCTTCCCAACGTGCTGATCGTCATGGGCATCCTGGTCGCCATGTTCGTGTTCATCACCAAGCGCATGACCTTCGGCCGGCGCATCTTCGCCATGGGCGGCAACGTCAAGGCGGCGGCCCTTTCCGGTATCAAGACCGAAAGGCTGACCTTTCTCATCTTCGTCATCATGGGCATGCTGGCCGCGCTCGCCGGGCTGATCTATGCGGCGCGCCTCAACCAGGCGACGCCGAAGGCGGGCGCCGGCATGGAGCTCGACGTGATCGCGGCCGTCTTCGTCGGCGGCGCGTCGGCCATGGGCGGCGTCGGCGAGGTCGCGGGAGCCGTGATCGGCGCCTTCATCATGGGCGTCATGAACAACGGCATGGGCATCATGGGCATCAACATCGACTGGCAGCAGGTCATCAAGGGCCTCGTGCTGCTCGGCGCGGTCGCCTTCGACCTCTACAACAAGAAAAAGGCGATAGGGTCGTAGGGCATGATGCCGGAAAGTTGCGGACTTTCCGGAAGACATCATGCGGCAGAACAGACGGGTAGGGCGAAATGCCCGATTAAAGGAAACGGCATTTCGCTCTAGGGCTGGAAACACGCCGCCCGAAGGCGGGAAGAGCTTTCGGGAAGAACGAAAACAGGATCATCGGGCAGGACGGGTGGCGTCGACAGCGGCGCGCTCTCCTGCTCCGCAGCGTCGCAGAAGGAGAGTTTCATGCTGATTTCCCAGGTGGTCGATGGCGACGCCATCAGGGTCGTGGCGCGCAGCGACGGCGGCAAGGCGCGCTTCGTCAACAAGGCGCGCAGCGTCTATGCGCTGGCGCAGGAGGCGGCGCGGGCCGGCAGCGGGCTGGCGGAGCTGATCGAGCGCTACGGCTACGGCGACACGGTCGATCTCGAAACGGCCTATCGCAAGGGCAAGCTGCTTGCGCCGATCAACCATCCCGATCCGGCGCATCTTCATCTGACCGGCACGGGCCTCACCCATCTCGGTTCCGCGGCCACGCGCGACGCCATGCACAAGAAGCTGAGCGCCGAGGGCGAGGAGGAGACGCTTACGGATTCCATGAAGATGTTCCGCATGGGCCTGGAAAAGGGCAAGCCGGCGCCTGGCGAGGAAGGCGTCCAGCCGGAATGGTTCTACAAGGGCAACGGCACGATGGCCGTCGGCCCGGGCGCGCCGCTGATCTCTCCGGCTTTCGCCGCGGATGCCGGCGAGGAGCCGGAAATTGCCGGCATCTACGTGATCGGCGACGACGGGAATCCCTTCCGGGTCGGCTTCGCCCTGTCGAACGAGTTCTCCGACCATGTGACCGAGCGCGTGAACTACCTCTATCTCGCCCATTCGAAGCTGAGGAACGCCTCTTTCGGCCCCGAGCTCCTGCTCGGCGACCTGCCGCGCGACATCCGCGGCATGTCGCGCATCCTGCGCGACGGCAAGACGCTCTGGGAAAAACCCTTCCTGTCGGGCGAGGCGAACATGTCCCACACCGTCGCCAATCTCGAGCATCACCATTTCAAGTACCCGGTGTTCCGCCAGCCGGGCGACGTGCACATCCATATGTTCGGCACGGCAACGCTCTCCTTCGCGGACGGCGTACGCACCGAGGCCGGCGACGTCTTCGAGATCGAGGCGCCGCAATTCGGCATGCCGCTGAGGAACCCGCTGGAGATCGCGGAGCCGGTTCCGGTCGCCGTCCGCGCGCTGTGAACCTTGAGAGCCTTGACGCCGGAAACGGTCGTCATGGGAGAGCGGCGGACAACAAAAAAGCGGGCCTGAAAGCCCGCTTCCCTTGTTTCCCGAGACCCGGTACGCGCCGTTACATCCGCGGTCGCCATACGATCGATCAGGATCAATGCAGCGAAACCCTCGCGAAACCTCTCCAACAATCCGAAGGGACGTCTCAGCCGGAATACGCTGCTGACCGCCATATAGGCATTCAATGTGACAGGAACAAGACGGCGCCGCCGGATTGCCGGACGGGCTATCGCCGGGCCTTCCCTTCCTGCGTCTCGGGCCCCGCCGTCACCACGTAGCGGCCGGAGTCGGCCGGCTGGTCGAAGACCGCGTGGGGAAACGAGGAGACGGGCTCTTTCGTCTTGGCGATCACGTAGCCGTCCGGATGCGCGGCGAGCCAGGCATCGGCTTCGTCCTCTCCGATCTCGGCGACCGGCGCGGTGCGCCGCGCCAGAAAATTCACCTCGCCTTCATAGGCGCCCGCATAGGCCCAGGGTGCCTGCGGCCGGTCATGCACATAGGCGGCGAGCGGCTTGAGGTCCAGCCTGTCGAACACGGTGAACGCGCTGACCGCCTGTCCGACGATGAAAAGCCCCACCATGCCGATCGCGACGTTGCGGATGAGCGGCAGGCTGACGCGCGTCATGAAGCAGGCGAACAGGACGGACAGCAGCAAGGCCTCGGGCACCAGATAGTGCGGCTGCTTGCCGGAGATCAGGCTGAAGGTGACGAAGACGCCGGCGAACCAGAACGCCAGCAGCCGGATCATGCGGTAGTCGTCGGGCCGCGTCTCCCTGGCTTGCCGGAGGCTCGCGAGCGGCGACGATCGATAGAGCCCCGGCGAGCAGATCCAGGGCAGCAGCAGGATCGGGAGGAATTGCAGGTAGTACCAGAATGCGCGCGGATGGGCGCCGTCCAGGGACCCGGAGATGCGCTCCGCCGATTGCCGCCAGATCAGGTTGTAGAGGAAGTTCTCGTCGGCAAGCACGAGCACCGGCCCGAGCCACAAGACCACGACCGCGATGCTCGCCAGGATCATTATGCCGAACCCTCTGTAGAAGGCGGCCGGGCCGAGATCGCGCCCGGGGCCGCGCCACAGCGGGTAAAGCAGCACCGGCCACAGGATGTGCACGAACATGACGGGACCCTTGGCGAGGATGCCGAGGCCGATCCAGACGCCGGCCAGGACCGCCTGCTTCATGCCGTCGCCGCGGGCGAATTCGATGGCCGAGATCATGAAGGCGAGAACGAAGGCGGCCTGCAGAATGTCCATGTAGATCAGGCTGGCATAGATCAGGAAGACCGCGCCGCCGAGCGTCAGCCAGGGCGCCCGCTCGGCCAGCGCGCGGGAGTCGGGAAACATGGTCTTCGCCAGGCGCACCGTCAGGTAGAGCGTGACGGCCGCGATCACGTAGACCACGCCGAGCGCCACCACGCGGTGTACCCCGAAGATCGCCCAGCCCGCGTCAATGAGCCAGAAAAGCAGCGGCGGCTTGTGGTAATAGGGCTCGAAATTGAGCGTCAGCAGGAGAAAATCCCGCCGCTGGAACATCTCCCAGGCGACCGTCAGGTAGCGTGTCTCGGCCGTCGGGATGAGCGGGCGGAGAAACGCCGAGGCGGCGAAGAAGACCGCGAGGACGAGATAGGGGCCGAAGCGCTCGCCGGCGCCGGGTCGCGCCTGCATCAGGCGGGCTCGCCGTCTGGCTTGGCGGGCTTGCGGATGAGCATCAGGTTGCGGATGTAGATGAACAGGCCGGTCGCCTGACCGATGATGAAGACCGGGTCGCGTTGCCGGATCGCATAGGTGAGCAGCGTCATGCCGCCGAGGAGGCTGAAATACCAGAAGGCGGTGGGGATGACGCTGCGCTTGCTGCGCTCCGACGCGATCCACTGAACGAAGAAGCGCATGAAGAAAAGCCCTTGCCCCGCCAGGCCTATGCCGAGCCAGATCGTGTTGCTGCTCATTGCCCGTCCATCCCGATTTCGCGCGGCGCGTAGTCTTCCGGCAGCCGCCGGCGGATCAGCCAGGCGGCGCCCATCAGGTCCGTCGCCCCGACGAGGGCGCGGTTCCAGAACCCGTATTTCGATGTCCCATGCGTACGCGCGCGGTGCGACACCTCGACGTGTGCGAGCGCGACGCCGCTGCGCAGCAGCATGGCCGGAAGGAAGCGGTGGATATGGTCGAAATAGGGCAGGGAGAGAAAGTCCTCGCGGCGGATGAGCTTCAGGCTGCATCCCGTGTCGCGCGTTCCGTCGTCCAGCACGCGGGCCCGCAACCGGTTCGCCAGCCGCGACGAGATACGGCGCAGCGTGCTGTCGATGCGTCGCGCGCGCTGGCCGAGAACGGCCAGCCGCTTCCTTGCCACCGTTTCGACCCCGTAACGGTCATGAAGCAGCTTGATATCGGCGGGATCGTTCTGGCGGTCGCCGTCCATGAAGACCAGGAGCTCCTGGCTGGCCGCACGCGCGCCGGACAGGAAGGCAGCGGACTGCCCGAGCGGTCTGTCATGCCGGATCACGCGCAGGATCGGCACCCTGCGCATCTGCTCCGCGAGGATGGCCGGCGTCCGGTCCGTGCTTCCATCGTCGACATAGACGATCTCGCGGATCGGGCATGTCCCGGCGGCGATGACGATCTCGTCGATCAGCGCCGCGATGTTGTCTTCTTCGTTGAGAACGGGAACGACCACCGAGATCATGCACGCCAAACCTGTTTGGCCACGCGATCCGATCTTTCAGGCAATTCTGCGGGGCGGCCGCTTTCTAGTCTTGCGGGGAGCGACTTGCAACTGCGCCGGCCCGCGCAATGGCGGGCTGGTTCTTTCTTCTCCGATCTCTGATAATCAGACGGCAACGAAGCCGAGGAAAATGGGAATGGCAGCCGCGCTGCGCAAAGTCGTCATCACCTGTGCCGTGACGGGCTCGATCCACACGCCCTCCATGTCGCCGCACCTGCCGGTGACGGCCGCCGAGATCGCCGAGGCGGCGATCGGCGCGGCGGAGGCGGGTGCCGCGATCGTCCACCTGCATGCGCGCAAGCCCGAGACCGGCGAGCCGGACCAGTCCCCGGAGGCTTTCGCGCCCTTCCTCGGCGTGATCAAGCAGCGTGTCGACGCCGTTCTCAACATCACCACGGGCGGCGCAGCCACCATGACGATCGAGGAGCGCCTGCGGCCCGCGCTGCATTTCAGGCCGGAGGTCGCCTCGCTCAACATGGGGACCATGAATTTCGGCCTGTTCCCGATGCTCGCCCGTTTCAAGGATTTCCGGCATTCTTGGGAGCGGCCGTATCTGGAGGGCTCCAGGAGCCGCATCTTCCGCAATACCTTCGAGGATATCGAGGCGATCCTGACGCGCTGCGCCGACAACGGCACGCGCTTCGAGATCGAATGCTACGATATCGGCCATCTCTACACCTGCGCGCATTTCGTGGATCGCGGCCTCATCAAGCCGCCCTTCTTCATCCAGAGCGTGTTCGGCATCCTGGGCGGCATCGGTCAGCACCCCGACGATGTGGCTCATATGAAGCGCACGGCGGACCGGCTCTTCGGCGACGCCTATCGCTGGTCGGTGCTGGGTGCGGGCCGCATGCAGATGCAGATCGCCATGCAGGCCGTGCTGCTGGGCGGCAATGTGCGGGTCGGGCTGGAAGATTCGCTGTGGGCCGGCCGCGGCCGGCTGGCGAAGAGCAACGCGGAACAGGTGACGATCGCGCGCAAGCTGATCGAGGATCTCGGGCTGGAAGTCGCCACGCCGGCCGAAGCGCGCGAGATGCTGCAACTCAAGGGCGGCGACGCCGTGAATTTTTAGGATCGCTCGCCAGTCGGGGCCCGAGGCGGATCGCAGATTTTCCTTGCATCGCCCTCCTGCCGATGGCTGAACGGCAAGGACCCCGGCCATGGCCGCTTCACGAACTCTCAATCTGGAGACCAGAATGCGAAAACCCCTCAACGTCGAAGGCGCTGCCGCTGCGGGCGGGCACTATTCCCATTGCGTGATCGCCAACGGATTCGTCTTCGTCTCGGGCCAGGGTCCGGTCGATCCGGCGACCGGCCGGATGCCGGACGATTTCGCCGGCCAGGTGCGCCAGACGCTGAAGAACGTGGAGACCATCCTGCGCGGCGCCGGAACCGATTTCTCCCTGGCGGTCAAGGTCAATGCCTATCTCAGCGACGTGACGCGCTTCGCCGAATACAATGCCGTCTACAAGGAGTTCTTCTCCTCGAATGCGCCGGCCAGGACGACGGTCGGCAGCCAGCTCATCGGCATCCAGGTCGAGATCGACTGCATCGCCGCCCTGCCGCAGAAGGGATGAGGCCGGCCCGGCCCGCCCGGCAACCGGCGCTTTCCGCTCGACAATCTCGCGCAGCATGAAGAGACTGCGGGCAGACGAGGGGTATTTTCCCATGGCCATTTCCCGTTTCGCCACCCGCCTCAATTCCTTCGCCTCCGCTCCGCACCTCGCCTGGCCGGACCTGAAGGGAAAGCCCTCCTTCACGCAGATGCTCGAACGCGCGGCTTCCGCGAAGGGCCTGACGGACGTCGACCTCAACTATCCCGACCACGTCACCGAAAATCCGTCTGCCCTCGCGCGGCGCGTTTCCGATGTCGGCCTCGCGGTGAACGGCCTGGCCATGCGCTATTACGGAAATCCGGCCTACAAGCTGGGCGCCTTCACGAATCCGGACAGGGCCGTGCGGCGGGAGGCGATCGACCTGACCAAGCGCGGCATCGACGCGGCGCGCGAGATGGGCACGCGGCTGATGACCATCTGGCTCGGCCAGGACGGCTTCGACTACAATTTCCAGCTCGACTATGCGCAGGTCTGGCAATGGGAGGTCGACGCCATCCGCGAGGTCGCCGACCATGATCCGGACTGCATGGTCAGCATCGAATACAAGCCGGACGAGCCGCGCGCGCAGGCGCTCCTGCGCGACGCCGCGACCACGCTTCTCGCCATAGCCGAGGCGGGTTCCCCCAATCTCGGCGTGACCATCGACTTCGCCCATTCGCTCTATGCGGGCGAGCAGCCGGCTTTCGCCGCCCATCTGATCCATCGCCGCAGCCGGCTCCTCGGCGTTCACCTGAACGACGGCTACGCCAAGCGCGACGATGGGCTGATGGTCGGCGCCGTGCATCTGCGCTCGACGCTGGAACTGCTGCGCCAGATCCGCCGCGACGGCTATGACGGGGCGCTCTATTTCGACACGTTCCCGGATGCCAGCGGGCTCGACCCGGTGGCGGAATGCGAGACGAACATCGAAACCGTGCGGCGGCTGCTCGCCGCGACGGACCGTCTCGACGCGGACAACGGCTTCGCGGAAGCGCTTCTTCGGCAGAACGCCGTCGTCACCCAGGCCATCGTGAACCGGGTGCTCATCGGGGCGGAGCGCTGAGCGTGGCGGCGCTCTCGGAAGCCGAGAGAAGCGGCGCGGCACGCCTCCGTGCCGAGGGCCTGAACCGCTGCGCCGAAGTCCCGGCAAATGAAAGGCCGGGCTTTGGGCCCGGCCTTTCATAGGACTGCCGTCGTTGCCCGGACGGTCCGCGTAAATTACCTGACGATCACCTTGGCGCCGACCTCGGCCCGGTCGTAGAGATCGATCACGTCCTGGTTGAGCAGCCGGATGCAGCCGGACGACATCGCCTTGCCGATCGACCACCATTCCGGCGTGCCGTGGATGCGGTAGCCGGAGTCGCCGCGCTTGTTGAAGAGATACATCGCCCGCGCGCCGAGCGCGTTGTCGGGACCGCCGGGCATGCCGCCGCGCCATTTGGCGAGATCGGGGCGGCGCTTGATCATCGCGGCGGGCGGAGTCCAGACCGGCCATTCGCGCTTCAGCGCGATGCGCGCCGAGCCCTTCCACTCGAAGCCCTCGCGTCCGACGCCGATGCCGTAGCGCACCGCGCGGCCGTTGCCCGTGACGAGGTAGAGATGCTTCTCGCCGGTCTCGATGATGATCGTTCCCGGCTGCTCGTCGGTCTGGTAGCGGACGATCTGTCGGCGGTACTGCGCCGGCACCTTGGCGATCGGGATCGCCGGCAGGCGATAGCCGGCATCCGTGCGTGCCCCGTAGTTCACGGCGAAGTTGCTGATGGTGCCGTCGAAGGTACAGCCTGAAAGCAGCGCGGCCGCCGATATGATGGCCGCCGCAAATGCGATATTCATCCGCATAGGAAGTCCTGACCCGTCGTGAGCCTGATTTCGGCCCGATTCTAACCCAATCCCGTGATTTTCATAATTGGCGGCCTTTGCCCTTGCCAAGGACTTGCGGCCGCGCATGGTCCGCACGATGTAAGTTGCCGGCCGTTCTGCGGCATTTTGGCCACAGGAATGCAGGGCAGGCGGGCTTCGCGCGCGTCAGCGCCGCAGCCGCTGGTGATAGAGGACGATGTGCGATGAATGTGGGTGAAGCGGCGCTGGCCTCCGGCCTGCCGGCCAAGACGATACGCTACTACGAGGAGATCGGGCTGATCGCGCCCGAACGCGCGGCCAACGGCTACCGCACCTATGGCCCGGACGACATTCACCGCCTGCATTTCCTGCGCCGCGCCCGCAGCCTCGGCTTCCCCGTGGAGGACTGCCGCCAGCTCATGGCGCTCTACCGCGACAAGGGTCGCTCCAGCCAGAGCGTCCGCGACATCGCCGTGGCGCATGTCGAGGCGATCGACCGCAAGCTGCGCGAACTGGAGGCCATGCGCGCGACGCTGCGGACGCTCATCGAGGCCTGCCACGGCGATCACCGGCCGGACTGCCCGATCCTCGACGACATCGCCGGCGACTGAGCGCGGAAGACCCGCAAAAAAGGTTCAAACCGTGAACGGAATCTGCCATGGTCGCCGCCATGCCGATCGTTTCTCCCGTTCAGGTAAACCCGCTGGCCGATGGACGGCAGTCCGATCGCGCGCTTCTGGTGCGGCGTGGCGTGCAGCGCCTGCTTGCCGCGATGGGTGCGCATGTGCTGCCCGAACTGTCGCTCGCCAGCGGCCGCCGCGCCGATCTCGTCGCCCTGACCCGCGGCGGCGACATCTGGATCGTCGAGATCAAATCCTCCATCGAGGATTTCCGCGTCGACCGCAAATGGCCGGAATACCGCCTGTTCTGCGATCGCTTCTTCTTCGCCACGCATCCCGGCGTGCCGGCCGGCATCTTTCCGGAGGAATGCGGCTTCATGCTCTCCGACGGCTACGGCGCCGAGATCCTGCGGGAAGCGCCGGAGCACCGGCTCGCAGCGCCCGCCCGCAAGGCGCTGGTGCTGCGCATGGCGCGCGCCGGCGCGGCGCGGCTGCTCGCCGCCGAGATGGCCGGCTTCGCGGTCGAGCCCGTCGAGGGCGAAGCCGGATAGAGCGAAATGCCGGGTTCAGCGAAACGGCATTCGCTCCAGCCGCGCTCACAGCCGCCGGTACTGGCGCATCACGTCGAGCAACCGGTCGTGCGGCAGCGCGATGGAGGTTGCGCCGTCGCGCCCGACCATGGTGCGGTTGGCGACCATGGAATCGACGATCGCCTCCTCCGTCGCTTCCACGACGCCCTCGTAGAGCGGATCGAGGTCGGCGTTTGACAGCATGTCGAGTTGGCGCACGGTGCCGCGCGGCCTGGCAAGGCCATCCGCATTGGCGGTCGAGAAGGCGAGGAAGATGTCGCCCGAGGAATCGTGGCCGAGCGCCCCCGTGCGTGCCATGCCGAGCGCGACGCGGCGGGCGAGCTTCTTCGCCTGGTGCCCGCCGATCGGGGCGTCGGTCGCGACGACGACGATGATCGACCCGGCAGGCTTGCCGCGCAGAAGGCCGTGCGTGACGTGGCGCCCCACGGGCACGCCGAGGATGACGCATTCGGGCCGGCGGCCGAAATTCGACTGGACGAAGACGCCGACGGTCCAGGTCTCCCCGGCGGTCTTCACGCGTCGCGAGGCCGTGCCGCTGCCGCCCTTGAAGTCGTAGCAGATCATGCCGGTGCCGCCGCCGACCGAGCCTTGCTCGAGAGCGCCGCCCCGTGCCCCGTCGAGCGCCCCGAAGACGTGCTCCGCCGTGACGTGGAAGCCGTTGATGTCGTTCAGGTCCCCGTCGAAGGTCTCGGCGGCGACCGGCAGGCCCCATGCGTCGCCGAGACCGTCCGGCCGGGGTTGCAGCCAGCGCAGGGTGGCGTCGCGGGCGACCCCGCAGGAATGCGTGTTGGTGATGGTGACCAGCATGTCGAGCTCGCCGGATTCCTCGATCCAGATCGTGCCGGTCATCTCGCCATTGCCGTTGAGCGACCAGAAGCCGGCGGCGCAGGGAATATGCAGGCCGTCCC
>JAFKJW010000126.1 GCA_017305925.1 Hyphomicrobiales bacterium
CGCGGCAAAGCGCCTTCAGCGTCTCCTCGGCATAGATGAACGGGTCGTTCAGGATCTTCTTCAAGTTGCTTCTCCTCCAGGCGGCCGGCAGCCTAGCGCGATGGAACCGATTTGTGGATAGGGCAATGTCGGGGTGTGGGGCCGCGGACGCCGGCTACCATGAACACCCCCACCCCTAACCCCTCCCCACAAGGGGGAGGGGGACGCCGACGCCTCAGAATCCCCCTCTCCCTTGTGGGGAGGGGTTGGGGGTGGGGGTGTTCGATCCTATCAATCTCAAACTCATGTCCGGAACGCCGAGTACCTCATGCCGCGGCCCTGCGGCGGGCGATGCGGGCGCGGATGCTCTCCACGTCGGCGCGCGGCGTGGCGGCGAACAGCGTCTTCGTATAGGCGTGCTGCGGGTCGGAGAAGACCGCGTCGCGCGAGCCGTATTCGACGGCCTCGCCGAAATACATGACCATCACCTCGTCGGCGATGTAGCGCACCACCGAAAGGTCGTGGCTGATGAAGACATAGGTGAGCTGGAACTCGTCCTGCAGGTCGGCGAGCAGGTTCAGCACCTGCGCCTGCACCGAGAGGTCGAGCGCGGAAACCGGCTCGTCGAGCACCAGGAGGCTTGGATTGAGCATCAGGGCGCGGGCGATGGCGATGCGCTGGCGCTGGCCGCCGGAGAACATGTGCGGGTAGCGGTTGTAGTGCTTCTCCTCCAGCCCGACCTTCTTCAGCATCGCCATGGCGCGGTCGCGCCGCTCGGAGGCGGGCGTGTCGGTGTTGATCAGCAGCGGCTCGGCCAGCACGTCGCCGATCTTCTGGCGCGGGTTGAGCGAGCCGTAGGGATTCTGGAAGACGATCTGGACGCGGCGGCGCATTTCGGGCGTCAGCTTCTGTCGGGCTATGTCCACCTTCTGCCCGTCGATGAACAGCTCGCCGGAGGTGGCCGGGTCGATCAGCGTGATGATGCGGGCCAGCGTCGACTTCCCGCAGCCGCTCTCGCCGACGATCGCCAGAGTCCTGCCTTTGGCGACCGAGAAGCTGACGCCCTTGACGGCACGCACGACCTTCGCGGCGCGCATCAGGCCGCCCGCCACATGGTAGTCGCGCACGATCCTGTCGGCGCCGAGCACGATCTCGCCGGTCATCGGGCCTGCTCCGCCGCGGAAGCCTGCGCCGCCACTTCGGCCTCGGCCTTTCTCAGGAACGTGTCGACGGTCGGCAGCCGGTCGCCGGTGGCGTTGTCCGGCAAGGCCGCGAGAAGGGCGCGGGTGTAGTTGCTCTGCGGATGCTCGAAGAGCGACAGCACGTCCGCCTCCTCCATCTTGCGGCCCTTGTACTGGACGACCACGCGATCGGCCGTCTCGGCGACGACGCCCATATTGTGGGTGATCATGATGAGCCCCATGCCGTGCTCGGCCTGGAGCCGCATCAGAAGGTCGAGGATCTGCTTCTGGATGGTGACGTCGAGCGCGGTCGTCGGCTCGTCGGCGATGAGCAGCTTCGGGTTGCAGGCGAGCGCGATGGCGATCATCACGCGCTGGCACTGGCCACCCGACATCTGGTGCGGGAACGAGCGCAGCCGCTCCTCCGGCTCGGGAATGCCGACCGCCTTGAACAGTTCGACGGCACGGGCGCGCCGCGCGGCCCTGTCCATCTTCATGTGGACGCGCAGCACCTCCTCGATCTGGAAGCCGACGGTGAAGCACGGGTTGAGGCTGGCGACCGGCTCCTGGAAGATCATGGCGATCTCCTTGCCGATGATCCTGCGCCTGTCGGCCAGCGAGAGCTTCAGGAGGTCGCGGCCGTTGAAGGCCATCCTGTCGGCCGTCACGGTGGCGGTCCAGGGCAGCAGGCCCATGACGGCCAGCATCGAGACGGATTTTCCGGATCCGGACTCGCCGACGATTGCCAGAACCTCGCGCTCGTTCACATGCAGCGACACGCCGTCCACGGCGCGGAACGGCCCGGCGGCCGTCTGGAACTCCACGACGAGGTTCTCGATCTCCAGCAGCGCCATCGTCAACATTCCCCGTGCGGGCTGCACAATTCAGAACCCCCACCCCTAACCCCTCCCCATAGGAGGGAGCGGGACCTTGCGCCGGCGCTTCCGGCTTCCCCTCCCTCTTGGGAGGAGGAGTTAGGGGTGGGGGTCATCAATTCGAAGCGTCTCATGATCTCTTCAGCTTCGGATCGAGCGCATCGCGCAGGCCGTCGCCCATCAGGTTGATGGCGAGCACCGTGATGAGGATCGCCAGACCCGGCAGCGTCACCACCCACCAGGCGCGCTGGATGAACTCGCGGGCGTTGGCGAGCATCGTGCCCCATTCGGGCGTCGGGGGCTGCGCGCCGAGGCCGAGGAAGCCGAGAGCGGCCGCCTCCAGAATGGCGTTCGAGAAGGAGAGCGTCGCCTGCACGATCAGCGGCGCCATGCAGTTGGGCAGGATGGTCGAGAGCATGAGGCGGAGGTTGCCGGCGCCGGCGACTTTCGCCGCCACGACATATTCGCGGTTCTTCTCGCCCATGACGGCGGCGCGCGTCAGGCGGGCGAAATGCGGCTGCAGGACCAGCGCGATCGCCAGCATGGCGTTGAAGAGGCCGGGCCCGAGGATCGTCACCAGCACGAGCGCGAGCAGCAACGAGGGGAAGGCCAGGATCAGATCCATGACCCGCATGATGACGACGTCCACCCAGCCGCGGAAATAGCCGGCCAGAAGCCCCAGCGTCACGCCGCCGAAGAGCGACAGGACCACCACCACCAGGCCGATGAGCAGCGAGAAGCGCGCGCCGTAAAGCAAGCGCGAGAGCATGTCGCGGCCGACCGCGTCCGTGCCGAGGATGTAGGTCCACGACCCGCCCTGCTGCCAGACCGGCGGGGCGAGGAAGGCCGCCTTGTCCTGCAAATCGGGGTCGTGCGGCGCGATGAGCGGCGCGAAGAGGGCGAGGACGACAAGGAGGATGAAGACCACGAGGCCGAGGACGGCGCCCCGGTTGACCGAGAAATAGTACCAGAATTCGCGCAGCCGCCCCATCGGCGCGCCCTGCCCGCCCTGCTGCTGCCCGGAAAGCGCTGCCACCTCGGTCATCCGGCCTGCCTTATGCGCGGGTTGATCAGCGCGTAGAGGACGTCGACGAGCAGGTTCACCGCCATGACGATCAGCGCGATGATGAGAAGGCCGGACTGCACCACGACGTAGTCGCGCTTGAAGATGGAATCGACCATCCACTTGCCGATGCCCGGCCAGGAGAAGATGGTCTCCGTGAGGATCGCGCCGGCGAGCAGCGTTCCGATCTGGAGGCCGATGGTGGTGATGACCGGGATCATCGCGTTGCGCAGCGCATGCACGCCGACGACGCGCAGCGGGCTGAGCCCCTTGGCGCGGGCGGTCCGCACATAGTCCTCGCCCAGAACCTCCAGCATGGCGGAGCGCGTCTGCCGGGCGATGACGGCGAGCGGGATCGTGCCCAGCACGATGGTGGGCAGGATGAGGTGCGAGACCGCCGATCCGAACGCGCCCTTCTGGCCGGAGATCAGCGAGTCGATGGTCATGAAGCCGGTGACTCTCGGGAAGAAGTATTGCAAGCCGATGCGGCCCGACACCGGGGTCCAGCCGAGATAGCCGGAGAAGAAGATGATGAGCAGCAGGCCCCACCAGAAGATCGGCATCGAATAGCCGACAAGGGCCGTGCCCATCAGGCTCTGGTCCGCCCAGCTGCCGCGCCGGATGGCGGCGATCATGCCCGCCGGCACGCCGACGATCGCGGCGAAGAGCATGGCGAAGACGGTCAGCTCCATGGTCGCCGGGAAGAGCGTGGCGAAATCTTCCGCCACCGGGCGCTTCGAGGAGATCGACACGCCGAAATTGCCGTGCAGCGCGTCGCCGACATAGTTCACATATTGCTGCCAGATCGGCAGGTTGTAGCCGAAGTGCTCGCGCAGCTCGGCATAGCGCTCCGGCGAGACGCCGTGCTCGCCGGCCATGGCGAGGATCGGATCGCCAGGCAGCAGCCGGACGAAGGCGAAGGCGCAGATCGTGATCCCGACGAGCGTCGGCAGCAGCAGGGCGATCTTGCGAAGCAGAAAGCGGACCATCGAACCCCACCCGTCGCCGCAGGCCTGCGGCAAATCATGGCCCCGAGAGGCGGCCCCTAGCCGGCCCGCAAGACCATGAGGGTGAGCGGCGGGCAGACCGTCCCGCCGCTCACGATAAGCTGCGGCTTACTCGGCCTTGTCGGTGCCGTCGAAGCGGTGGATGCCCAGCGGATCCATCAGATAGCCCGAGACGTTCTTGCGGACGACGTTGTAGACTTGGCTGTGCGCCTGAAGGAAGGCCGGAGCCTCCTTCGCGAACACGACCTGCGCCTCTTCGTAGAGCTTCGTGCGCTCGGCCTGGTCGCTGATGGTCTTCGCCTTCTGGATCAGGTCCTCGAAGTCCTTGTCGCACCAGCTCGAATAGTTCGAGACGCCGATGGCCGAGCAGGAGAACAGCGTGGCGAAGAAGTTGTCCGGATCGCCATTGTCGCCCGTCCAGCCGATCTGGAACGCGCCCGGCCGGTCCTTCTTCTTGCCCTCGGAGCGGTACTTCGTCCACTCGTAGTTCACGATCTTGGCGGTGACGCCGACCTTGGCCCAGTCGGCCTGGATCAGCTCAGCGCTGCGCTGGAAGCTCGGATTGTAGGGCCGGCTGGCATCCGAGGCCCACAGCTCGATCTCCTTCAGCCCGGCCGCCTCCAGCACCTTCTTGGCGGCTTCCGGATCATACTTGTCGAACTGAACGTCCTTGTTCCACGACCACATGGTCGGCGGGATGAGGTTGTTGGCCGGCGTCGCCCCGGCATCCTGATAGACGGCCTTGATCAACGCGTCGCGATCGATCGCCTGGTTCAGCGCATGGCGCACCTCGGCCTTGTCGAGCGGCGGGATCGTCGTGTTGTAGCTCATGTAGCCGATGTTCAGGCCGGCCTGCTCCAGGAGGTTGATGTCCGGGTTCGTCTTCAGCATGGCGATGTCGGCCGGATTGGGATAGGCGGCGATGTCGCACTCGCCGGCGATCACCTTCTGGATGCGCGCGGTCGCGTCAGGCGTGATGGCGAAGACGAGGTCGTCGATCTTCTCCTTGCCCCTGAAGTAGTCCGGATTGGCCTTGTAGCGGATCACCGCGTCGAGCTGGTAGTCGACGAACTGGAAGGGGCCGGTGCCGACCGGCTTGGTGGAGAGGTCGGCCATCTTGCCTTCCTTCTCCAGCTGGTCGGCATATTCCTTCGAGAGGATCGAGGCGAAATCCATGCCGAGATTGGCGAGCATCGGCGCGTTCGGCTCGGTCAGCGTCATCTTGACGGTGAGGTCGTCGACCTTCTCCCACTTGGCGACGTATTTCGGCATGTCCATGCCGGTGTAGTAGTCCCAGGTGAGGTTGGGCAGGTACTTGTCGCCGTTCCAGACGTTGTTCTTGTCGAACTGGCGCTCGAAGGAGAACACCACGTCGTCGGCGTTGAGGTCGCGCGTCGGGGTAAAATAGTCGGTCGTCTGGAACTTCACGCCCTTGCGCAGATGGAAGGTGTAGGTCTTGCCGTCCTCGGAGATCTCCCACTTCTCGGCCAGGCCGGGCTCCAGCTCCGTGCTGCCATGCTTGAACTCGACGAGGCGCGAATAGACCGTGCGCGAGGAGGCGTCGAAATCGTTGCCGCCGGTCGTCGTGCCGGGGTCGAAATTGGCCGGCGAAGCCTCCGAACAATAGACCAGCGTCTTGGCGCTCGCCGTGCCGGCAAGCATCGTGGCGGCCAGCAGCGCTGCCGCGAACATCGTCTTCCTCATTGTCGAGCTCTCCCTGTTCTTGTCGAAGCCCCCTTGGGCTCGCGGAACCCGCATATAATCAAAGTTCCAGGAGCATGGGAACACCCGGCAGCGCCCAGGCTGCCGCAAGGTAAGCGTCGCTTCCGATCGGGAAAAGCTTGAGAAGCATCGGCGAGATCGGGCTTTCCCGCACCCCCTGTCCGGCCTTTCGGGCGATTGGCTTGGGGGCTTCCGGACGGGCGCTTGCGCGGATGGCCGCTTGCGCCATACATAGCCGGGAAGCGGGGCTTCGGACTTTGCCGTTGCCGCATGGGAGGACAAGCATGGCGAAGGCAGCGGGAGGGAAGGCCGCACCCGGAAAGTCGCGAACCGCGGCGACGAAGACCAAAGCGGCGGCGAAGAAGCCGGCCGCTGCAAAATCGGTCGAGCCGGCGGATCAGCCGCCGGCCGCGAAGCCCGCGTCTGCGCAGGCCCGGACGCTTCCCAAGGCGACCACGCCGGACGGGATGGCCATGCCGCGCAGCCGCGACAAGCCGTGGCTCAAATCCTATCCGCCCGGCATGCCGACCCGGATCCCGGAACTTGCCGACTCCTCGCTCGGCGACCTGCTGACGAAGGCGTGCCGCCGCTATGCAGGGCGCGAGGCCTTCAGCTGCATGGGCAAGTCGATCACCTTCGCCGAGCTCGACCGGGCATCCGCCGCTTTCGCCGCCTTTCTCCAGTCGAGGGGGCTGAAGAAGGGCGCGCGCGTGGCGATCATGATGCCCAACGTGCTGCAATATCCGGTGACGATGATGGCGGTGCTGCGGGCGGGCTTCACCGTGGTCAACGTCAACCCGCTCTACACGCCGCGCGAGCTGGAGCACCAGCTCAAGGATTCCGGCGCCGAGGCGATCGTCATCCTGGAAAACTTCGCCACGACGCTGCAGGCCACCTCCGGCACCGCGGTGAAGCATGTCGTGGTGGCGGCGATGGGCGACATGCTGGGGCTGATGAAGGGGACGCTCGTCAATTTCGTGGTGCGGCGGGTGAAGAAGATGGTGCCGGCCTGGACGCTGCCCGGCCACATCCGTTTCCCTGCCGCGCTGCGGCAGGGCGGGAAGCTCGCTCTCGCGCCCGCCGACGTGAAGCGCGAGGACGTCGCCTTCCTCCAGTATACCGGCGGCACGACGGGCATCTCCAAGGGCGCGACGCTGACGCACGCCAACGTCCTGTCGAATGTCGCCCAGCTCGCGCTGTGGGTCGAGGACGCCTATACGGTGAAGTCGCGGCCGGACCGGATGGTCTATCTCTGCGCGCTGCCGCTCTACCACGTCTTCGCGCTCACCGTGAACGCGGTGATGGGCATGCAGCAGGGCGCGAAGAACATCCTCATCCCCAACCCGCGCGACATACCGGGCATGGCGAAGGAACTCACCGGCCAGCCCTTCCACATCTTTCCCGGCCTGAACACGCTGTTCAACGCACTGCTCAACAACGAGACTTTCCGCAAGCTCGACTTCTCGCAACTGATCCTGACGCTCGGCGGCGGCATGGCGGTGCAGAGCGCCGTCGCCGAGCGGTGGAAGGCGCTGACGGGCTGCTCGATCACCGAGGGATACGGTCTCTCCGAGACGTCGCCCGTCGTGACGGCCAACCGCGTCAACGGCACCGACTTCACCGGCACGATCGGCCTGCCGCTGCCCTCGACGGAGATCGCCATCCGCGACGACGACGGCGGCGACCTGCCGCTGGGCGAGGTCGGCGAAATCTGCATAAGGGGCCCGCAGGTCATGTCCGGCTACTGGAACCGCCCGGACGAGACCGCCAGGGTGATGACCGCCGACGGCTTCTTCAAGTCCGGCGACATGGGGTTCATGGACGAGAAGGGCTTCACCAAGATCGTCGACCGCAAGAAGGACATGATCCTGGTCTCCGGCTTCAACGTCTATCCGAACGAGCTGGAGGCGGTGGTGGCGCAGATGCCGGGCGTGCTGGAGGTCGCGGCGATCGGCGTGCCGGACGTGCATTCGGGCGAGGTGCCGAAGCTGTTCATCGTCAAGAAGGATCCCGCGCTCACCGAGGAGCAGGTGATGGCTTATTGCCGCCAGAACCTGACCGGCTACAAGCGCCCGCGGCACATCGAATTCCGCAAGGACCTGCCCAAGACGCCGGTCGGGAAGATTCTGCGGCGGGAGCTGAAGGGATAACGGCGCAGAGCGGTGCGTCCTTCGAGGCTTGCCCGACGAAGTTATTGTTTTTCCATCAAGAACCCTGCGGGCTCGCGCCTCAGGATGAGGGCGGTTGGCGCCAGCG
>JAFKJW010000127.1 GCA_017305925.1 Hyphomicrobiales bacterium
CGTCCTCGCGACGGGTCACGAGACCGGTAAATCTGAAATCGCCGGCGGAAATGCCCCGGTCTTTCGCAAGGCGAAGCGCGGCGAACTGGACGGGAACGATATCCAGCAGGGGCTGCAGCGCGGGAGCGCAACGCGCCGTGCGAAGCGGACCGTCGGCGCCCGGGCCGACGAGGCGGCCCCTGCCTCCCGCCATCCTTATGTCGCGCGCGAGGCTACGGTTCAACTCGGCATGGGCGTCGTCGGGGCAGAAGACATAGGCCTGGAACTGCTCGTCCACGACCTCGAACGGGCCATGGCGGAACGCATGCCCGGTCATCGCGACCGCGGGGAAGCGCGAAATCTCGTGGAACAGAAGCTGACCTTCGAGGGCCGAGGCGTAGCCGCAGTCCCGTCCCAGAAGATAGAAGGCGCGCCGCGGAGGGTCGTCGGACGCCCCGTCGAAGATCGGGCGGCTGCGGGCGACCGTTTCCCGCAACGCCTCCGCCACGGACGGAAAAGCGCCCTCGCCGACATCCGCAATGCCGGCCCGCGCCGCCATGAAGAGCAGCGTGGTGACGGTGGCGAGATAAGTCTGGAGCGCGATCATGAAATCGTTCGGCGACCCGATCAGGACGGGGACGTCGCTCCTGAGCGCTAGCGGGCTCGAAGCGACATTGGTCACGCCGATGGACGTCGCGCCCATCTTCGGCAGCAGATCGAGAAGCTTTACGATCTCGACGCTTTCGCCGGACCGCGATGCCAAGACCACCAATGCGTTCCGGCACGTCTCGATCTGGCTGTTGGCCAGTTCGCCCGCCTCGACCAGGCTGACGGCGCGCCCGGAACGCGCCAGGTGATAGGCCAGAGGGATAGCCGCGTTGAAGGATGCCCCCATGCCGGTGACGACGACGCGGCGCGCGGCGGCGAGTCTGCCCGCCGCGGCATCCAGCGCGGGCCCTCCCGCCCCATTCAGGTGGTCGAGCGTTTCGCGGAGCGCGGCGGGCTGGGCTTCGATGTCCCGCAGGACGGCTTCAGTGGACATTCCGGTTCCTGTTCGAGCTTGCTTTTTCTGTACGTCGACGGAGGGTGCCTGTCGCGACCATCCGGGCGGACTTCCCGGTGCAAAGCCATCGCCGCGCGCGTGCCGCGTCGCGAAGCCGGCCGCCAACGGACGGGGCGTGTCAGGTGCTTTTGGGTTCGCGGCCATAAAGCACCATGAAAGCTATGAGGGTCAGGCCGAATATCATCTGCCGCCCGAACTCGGCGACGTTGAGCGGGATCAGGACGCTTTGCAGCAGGGTCAGGACGACGGCGCCGAGCGCGCCGCCGACAAAGCCGCCCGATCCTCCCGACAGGGCGGTACCGCCGATGACCACTGCGATGATCGAGGTCAATACGAACTGGTTTCCGATCGAGACGAAGACCGACCCGGTGTAGCCGATCAGGAAGAAACCGGCCAAGGCCGATACGGAAGAGCAGCCGACATAGGCGGCGAGGCGTATCCACGGCACCGACAGACCGACCATGGCCGCCGCCTGTTCGTTGGCCCCGACCGCGACCAGCGAATAGCCGAAACGGGACTTGTGCAGGACGAAGGTGGCGAGAGCGCCGACAAGTATCCACAGATAGACGATGCCGGAGATGCCGAAGAGGAGCGGCGGGGCAACCATTTGCGACAGAAGCTCGGCGCTGCGCCCGGATGTCTTACCGTTGGTCATGAGGATGAGGATGCCGGTGATGACCCCGGTGCTTCCGAGCGTCATCACCAGGGCGGGAATGCGCAGCCGGGTGACGCCTATCCCGTTGACGAGGCCGATGGCGGCGCCTGTCAACGCGGACGCGGCCAGCGCGGGAAGGATCATCGCGTCGGAGCCGTTCATGACGTTGCCGGCAACCAGCGCTCCCAGCGAGACCGCCGCTCCTACGGACAGGTCTATGCCCTCGCCGCCGGCAAGGATGACGAGGGTCTGCCCGATGACGACGAGGCCGAGGAAGGAGGCGACCGTGAGCTGGTTGAAAACCTGACGGGGCGCGGCAAAACCCGGCGAGAGCGCTTCGCCGACGACCAGGATGGCGACGATCGCGATCAAAGGGATCGCAAGGCGCGAAAAGCCGGCCATCGACCGCGCCGGCCTCTTTCCCCGGGGCCGTTCGGCGTTATCCTGCGCCGCGCTCATCGCCGCGACACCATGATGCCGCCGGCCAGGGCTGCGAGGATGATCGTCCCCTGCACGATCGTCTGATACACGAACGGCAGTTGCGCGAAGAAGAGAACGTTGTTGATGAGGCCCAACAGGACCGCGCCCAGCATGGAGCCGATAGCCGAGCCGGCGCCGCCGGACAGCGCCGTGCCGCCGAGGACGACGGCGCTGACGGAGCCCAGCGTGAACGCCTGGCCCATCAGCGGATCGCCGGCCGAGGTGCTGGCCAGAATGACCATCGCGGTGACGGACGCGAACAGTCCCGCCACGATATAGCTCAACACCCTGATGCGCATGACGGGCAGGCCGGACTGAAACGCTGCAGGGCGGTTGCTGCCCACCGCCAGCAGGTAGATGTAGAACCGCGTTCGCGAGATCAGGTAGATGATCGCGACGAGCGACAGCAGCATGAATGTCGCGCCTTTCACGCCGAACAGCTTCGCGGCATAGGTCTTGGCGTAGACCGGTGGCATGGATCCTCCGGCCTGCGGCATGATCCACAGCGCTATGCCGCCGAACACGATGCCGGCGGCGAACGTGCTGACGATGGGCTGGAGCCTCAGCACGCCGACGAGGACGCCGTTGACGGCGCCGCCCGCCGCGCCCACCAGAAGCGCCATTCCCATGCAGGCGGCGATCGCCGCGAAAGAGGGATCCGCCCCCAACGCCTGCAGCGACGTGACCAGGACGACGTTCACCAGGCTGACAAGCGCACCGAGCGACAGGTCGATCGCTCCGCCGAGGATGACGTAGGTCTGGCCGACCGCGATGATCATCAGCGGAAGGAAGGTGGAGAGATTGGACTGGAGAACCCGCGGCGAAAGGAAAGTCGGCTGGAGGGCTACGCTCGCCAGCGAGAACAGGACGACCAGGCTGGCCGCGAGCCAGAGCGGCGAGCGCGGGACGTTCAAGGCCCGTCTGCGAGGAACGTCCACCGTCATCTCAGGCACCCTTGAGAGCTGCTGCGTTGAGTTCGAATTCCGTCTTGCGGTCGTCCTTCAATTCGTCGACCACATGCCCGCCGTTGATCACCAGGATCCGGTCCGCGATCTCCAGAAGCTCGGTAGCGTCCGACGAATAGATCACGATCGCCAGACCCTTTTCCTGGAGCACCGAGAACATCTCGTAGAGATCGCGTTTCGCGCGGATATCTATGCCCTTGGTCGGATCGTCGAGCAGCAGGACCTTGGGGTCGGTGTCGAGCCAGCGGCCTATCACCACCTTCTGCTGGTTGCCGCCGCTGAGCGTCGAGATCGAGTCGTCCAGACGGCCGAATTTGAGCTTGGCGCCGCTAATGCTTTGCATGAGGCGGGGTTCGAGCCTGGCACGGCTCACCAGCGGGGACCGCGACTGCGCAAGCCTGGCGATCGCGAGATTCTCGAAGATGGACCGGATCGCGAAGGTGCCGTAGCGCTTGCGGTCTCCGGAAGCGAAGGCGAGCCCGCGTCTCACCGCGGCCGCCGGCGTGGCAGGCGCTCCCGGGATTCCCGCCATCTCGATCTCGCCGGATTTGGGCTTCAACGCGCCGAAGATGGTGCGCAGCAGCTCGGACTGGCCCTGTCCCTGCAAGCCGCCGAGGCCCAGCACCTCGCCACGACGCAGCGCGAATGACACGTCGCGAAACGCGTCCGAGCTCAGGTCCCTGACCGTCAGTATCGGCTGTTCGCTTCCCTGCGCGCGCCGGGACACCGGCGGAGCGTCGGCGGGAGCACCGGTCATGAGGTCGATCAGCGCGGCCGGATCGACGTCCCTGACCTCGCGCGTGCCGACACTCCTGCCGTTGCGCATCACGGTCACCCGGTCGGCGATCGAGAATATCTCGTCCATGCGATGCGTGACCAGGATGGCCGACTTGCCTTCCTCGCGCAGGCGGCGCAGAAGCGCGAAGGCCCCGTCCACCTGGACCCGGTCCAGCGACGCGGTGGCCTCGTCGAAGATAACGAGCGAGGGTCGTCGGCTTACGACCCTGATGATCTCGACAAGCTGCTGCTGGTCGATGGCCAGGTCGCCGACGATGTCGTCAGGCCCGAAGCGGATGCCGAGTGTGGAGCCGAAATCCTCTATACGCCTCACCGCCTCGCGGCGGGAGCGGCCGCTGTCGACGAGGCGCAGCCGCGAGCGCGCCTCTATCCCCAACTGGATGTTCTGGGCAACGGTCAGGGCGGGGATCAGGCTCGTTTCCTGATAGACGGTGCCGATGCCGGCGTCGCGCGCATCGGACGGCGATTGCAGCGTGATGCGACGCCCCCGCTGCAGCAATTCGCCGGCATCCGCCTTCACGGCGCCGGCGAGGATCTTGCAGAGCGTGCTCTTGCCGCTGCCGTTGGAGCCGAGCAGGGCGTGGATCTCGCCCCCCGCGACGGTCAGGTCCCCGCATTCGAGCGCGACGACCTGGCCATAGGACTTGGCCAGGCCGCGCGCTTCGAGCACAGGTGCGTCGGCTGCTGTGGACGGCGACGGCGCCATGGGTCGATATCCCGACCCTTAAGCGAAGAACTTTTCGCGGATCTTGTCCGGCGAGACTATCTCCGTCGCATAGGTATAGTCCGGCTTGCCGTCGAGCGATGCAAGTGCCTGATCCAGGTTGGAATTGTCGATCAGCGGCACCTCGATGTAGTAGGCATTGCCGTACTGGCCCGCCGGAGCGGCCTTCGGCTTCGCGCCGCGCAGCACCTCCACCGCGAAGTTCAGCGCGCTGGCCATGCATCCGGGCGGATTGACGGACGCGCCCGACGTCCAGCCCGCCTTCTTCCATTCCCGCAGGAAGCCGGCGCGCACCTCGGCGGTGATCAGCACGTCGGCAGAGCGGCCGGCCGCGTCGACGGCCTTGCGGCCGCCTTCGGCCATGCCGTCCTGGACCCAGATGCCGTTGATGTTGGGATAGGTCGAAAGCAGGGTCTGGATCACCTGCTGGGCCTTGACCTGATCCCATTCGCCGCTGGCTTCGTTCAGGATCTTGATGTCCGGATACTCCTTGAAGACGGACTTGTAGCCGGCGATGCGCGCCTGGTTGGCCGGATGGCCGGCGATGCCGTTCACCGTGACGATGTTGCCCTTGCCCTTCAGCGCCTCGGCCAGCCAACGCGCCGACTTCGCGGCCCATTCCTTCTGGTCGATGCCGACATAGTAGGCATCGGTCGACGAGACCTCGCCGTCCGTGGCCACGACAAGGACGCCGGCCTCCTTCGCCTCGGCGAATATCTGGTCAAAGGCGGTGGGACTGTTCGGATTGACCAGCACGGCGTTGACGCCCAGATTGATGAAGTTGCGGATGTCGCCGATCTGCGTCTGCACGTCCGCGTCATGGCTTTGAACGACCAGTTCGACCGCCACGCCCTGCTTCGACCAGGCCTCCGCCGCAGCCTGGGTTTCCGAGATCATCTGCGTGCGCCATTCGCTGCCCACCCAGCCGTTGCTTATCCCGATCTTGAAGCTCTGGTCCGCGGCGTGCGCCCTGCCGCCGCCAAGCACGGCCATGGACGCGGCTCCCCACAAGACAGTCCTGCGCGTAATGTCCACTCCCAATCCTCCCGAATGGTTCCGGTTACGTTACCGGACTGCATGATATACGTTACCGGTGCCTTTTCAAGGGGGATGCGAATCTCGAAATTCTGGCGGTGGAATCCGGCGGGCTCAGGCACGCCGGCACTGATCGAGCCGTCGATGGCAGCGTTATTCCTCGAGATCGGCACGGCCGGGCCGCAGTCCGCCCGCCTTGCAGAGCCACGGCATCGAAGCCCCAGATGGCGTCGGTGTCCGAACTTGTGCTCGTGCCACGATTTAACGACAACCTTGCTTTGGACCTGTCCATTGAGAGTATCCGTCTGAATGTGGGATTGTCGTTGGCGATGGACCAGACGGCCGAAAATGGCAGCAGTCCGCCGGCGATGGGCCGATAGGTGATGCCCGGAAGAAAGGCGACGGTCACGGCCTCGCTCACCAGCGTCAGGCCCCGATCGCCACCGGCGGCAAGAGGTTGCCGCGGCCGACCGACCGCATTGTTGATGTATGACAGTTTTCTGCCATGGAGCATCATCATGGGCGGACCGATCGCAATTGATACTTCTATCCAAAGCTGCTGGCGACTATCTTGGGTCGGACAGCCCGGTTCGCCCCTTCGAGGCATTTGGCGTTGGTCTCACCGTCCGCCGCCCAGAATTCCACCTGGGCGACAAATTCGGGACGCACAAAGGGCCAGGTGCATCTCGCATCCACTTGTGGTGGCCGATCCGCATCGGTGATCACTTTTGCGGGGATCGGGTTCGTGCACGTCGTCGACAAAGCTGAACCCAGCATATTGCCCGCTCAAGAAGAAGGAGACGAGCTTGACGTTTGATCTGGCCCTGATTTCCCCGCCGCTGAAGACTATTCTTTCACACTATTTCAAGACCGCCCGCCTGCCGCTTCTCGCCGTGCTTGCGACCACTCTGCTCGGCACGTTCGCCTCTATCGCGGCGCCCTATCTCTTTTCCCGTCTGATCGATCAGCTCACGGCGATGTCGAGCGCCACCGGCCTCGTCTGGGCGTTCATGGCCTACGCCGTCCTGATGGGGGTGGCCTATACGTTTCAGCGCATGGCAAACTTTCTGGCCTTCATGAGCTCGGAAAGCCTCAACTTCGTCACCTCGACCTCCTTCTTCGCCCGACTGGTCGAAAAGACCTCAGCCTTCTTTCTTGATCACAACCCGGCCGAGATCGAAAGCGTTCAGCATAAGGGCGCCAGCGCCCTCAATATCGCCGTCCAGTTTGTCCTTGCCGCTATCCTCCCGGGGGTCGCGCAACTGGTTCTCGCACTCGGCCTGGTGGGCACGGTGCTCAGTCTCGATATCGCTCTCATCGTGTTCGGCTACGGCCTCGTCTATGTCGTGCTCGTCACCCACGCGGCCTCGGTGACGCGACCTCATCTCGATGAAGGCGTCGAGCAGTCCCAGGCCAGTTCGCGTTTCGTAGGCAATGCGATCTCCTCGATGGATACGCTGCGCCAGTTTCAATCGGACCGATGGATGATCGGACAATTCGTCAACCGCGAGCGCGCCGTCCTCAAAGCCTTTGGGCGCTACGCGACGACGCAGGTGCGCTATGCCGTCGTATTCGGCCTTGCCCTCACGGCCCAGTTCGCCATCACGCTTTGGCTGCTGGTTCCGCGGGTCGCCGCGGAGGAACTGACTGTGGGCGATCTCGTCCTGTTCAATACCCTGCTGCTTCAGCTCAACCTGCCATTCCAGATGCTGGGGCAGGCCATTCAGCAGTTCGCCCAGTCCTATTCCAACTTCCTCCCCTTCGCCCGCATGTGGCATGCCGAGGCCCATGATGACCCGGAGAGCGATGGCGCTTTCGCAGTGACTAAGGGCACAATCACCTTCTCCGGCGTTTCGTACCTCTATGCGAATGGGCGCGGCGTCTCCGATGCCAGCTTCACGGCCAGCCGGGGAACCATCACATACATCACGGGCGACACCGGCGCCGGCAAATCCACCCTTTTCAAGCTGCTTTTGAAAGCCATGCGTCCGACGTCCGGAACCATCACGGTCGACGGCACCGATCTCGACACCATTTCTCGCCCTGACTGGTTCACAGTCGTCGCCTCGGTTCCGCAGGACATCGTGCTGCTGAACGACACCTTGGCGACCAATATTGTTCTCGGTCGCCCATTCGA
>JAFKJW010000128.1 GCA_017305925.1 Hyphomicrobiales bacterium
GGCGCCGGTCGCGGCACGTCTCCCCCGCTCCACCCGAAACGCGGCAGGATACTCCCCGGCAACGCAGCCATGAACCGCACGGCACCTCCCACGCGCACTCCCGCCTCGCGTCCTCCCAACCCGCGCGCCAGCCGGCATCCAGCCGGCAGGCGAACCTACCGGACGCTGCCGAACCGCGGCGGCGGCGAATTCACAGTATAGGAATGGATGGAGCGCCCATCCTTGCAGCCCACATGGACGCCCCTGCCTGCACGGCAGCCCAATGCAACGACCCGCCCCATCGGACGCGCTCCCCGACAACTTTTTGTTTCAGTTGCCTATCCCCCACAACCATTATGATTCGGCCGTTCGCAAAGACAAGCAGGCGAAAGTTGCCGCGTCGTCTGCAAGCAATCCCCGGTTGCTCTCCGGACAAGGCGGGCATTGATGCCCCGTCGCTTCAAGGGCTAGGATCGCCGGACAAATCGGGATGAGTCCGCATAATGATCCGGCGCCATGCCCTCGCCCTGCTGGTCGGCCTCGTTTCTCCCTGCAACGCGGCCCTCGCCCAATCGCCGGCGGTTCCGATCTTCTGGGACGAGAAGGAGCAGGTTTCCAGGCCCGACCTGTCGGGACGCGAGCGCATCCGCTTCCTCACCACGACGGACTTCGCGCCTTTCAACTTCCTCGATGCGAACGGCAGGCTGTCAGGCTTCCACGTCGATCTGGCGCGCGCCATCTGCAACGAGCTGAAGATGGCCGAGCGCTGCCAGATCCAGGCGCTGCCCTGGCCGGAACTGGAGACCGCCCTCGACCAACGGCAGGGAGAAGCGATCATCGCGGGCCTCGCGGTGACGGCGGCAAACCGGGAGAAGTATGCCTTTACGCGCGCCTATCTCCAGTTTCCGGCGCGATTCCTGGTCGCAAAAGGCTCGCCGCTCGACGAACCGTTCGACAAGAGCCTGAACGGCAAGACGGTGGGCGTGCTCGCCGGATCCGCGCATGAGAAGATGCTCGCGGCCTATTTTCCCGGCGCGGCGGCAAAGCCCTTCGACACGACCGGCCCGATGCTCGACGCGTTGCGGTCGCGGCAGCTCGACGCCGTCTTCGGCGACGGGATGCGCCTGTCGTTCTGGCTCTCCGACGCGGCCGGCAGTTCTTGCTGCAAATTCGCCGGAGGTCCCTACCTCGCCTCCGATTTCCTCGGGGGCGGCCTTGCCATCGCGGTCCGCGGAGACGATCCGCAGCTCGCGCAGGCCTTCGACTTCGCGCTGCACGAGATCGGCGTGAAGGGCATCTTCACCGAGCTCTATCTGCGGTACTTTCCGGTCAGCTTCTACTGAGGCGCCGCGCAATCCCGTCAGGTCAAGGTGCGATGGCGCGCCTTGGCGGCCCGCTCGACCGCCCCGAAGACCTCCGGCTCGGCTTCCAGATGGGCGCGCAGCATTTGCAGGACGCGCGCCTCCTCCATGCGCATCTCCAGATCGACCGCGGCCACCTCGAAGGCGGCGGCATAGGCCGTGTCATGCAAATGGACCGGAATGGCGCGCGCCGCGTCCGTGAGCATCTTGTTGAGGCTGCCCGGCTTCTGCAGAAGCGCCTGGCAGTCGCGGGCGACGGCGACGAGGCGGTCCGGATCGAAGTCGGCGAAGATCGGCCATGATTTGACGACTTCGCCGATGCGCGACAGTTCCAGATCGGTCATGTCCCGGTCGGCGGCGGATGTGATCACCATCAGGTAGATGATGGCTTCGTGAGGCGTGGGCAAAGGCAAGGAAGGACCTCAAAGATGTGGGCGGCAGGAGTCTAGGAAGGCGGAGGCTCGTCTTCAAGGAAATTCGGGCGACGTCGTTGACGCATCCCCGGAGCATGCCTAATCAGGCTTTCTCCACGCCTTCCGCCTGCTACCTCCAGGAATCCGTCATGTCGCGTCCCGATCAGATCGAGCTTTCTCCCGAAATTCTCGCGGCCGCCGCCGACAGCAAGGCATGGCCGTTCGAGGAGGCGAGGAAGATCGTTCAGCGCTACAAGGGGCGCGACTTTCCCGAAACCGTGCTTTTCGAGTCCGGGTACGGGCCTTCGGGCCTGCCGCATATCGGCACGTTCGGCGAGGTCGCCCGCACCACCATGGTGCGGCACGCCTTCCGGGTGCTGACCGGGGACAAGGTGAAGACCCGGCTGCTCTGCTTCTCCGACGACATGGACGGGATGCGCAAGATCCCGGACAACGTTCCGGACCGCGCCGCGCTCGAACCCTACCTGCACATGCCGCTGACCGTCGTGCCCGACCCGTTCGGCGGCAAGTACGAGAGCTTCGGCCATCACAACAACGCGATGCTGCGTCGCTTCCTCGACACGTTCGGCTTCGACTACGAGTTCGCCAGCGCCACCGACTACTACAAGTCCGGCCGCTTCGACGCCGTCTTGCTCAAAGCGGTGGAGAAGTACGACGCCATCATGAAGGTGATGCTGCCGACGCTGGGCCCGGAGCGGCAGGCGACCTACAGCCCGTTCCTGCCGATCTCGCCGAAGAGCGGCCGGGTGCTCTACGTGCCGATGAAGCGTGTCGACGCCAAGGCCGGCACCATCACCTTCGACGACGAGGACGGCACGGAGACGACGCTGCCGGTGACGGGCGGGCGCGTGAAGCTGCAATGGAAGCCGGATTTCGGCATGCGCTGGGCCGCGCTCGGCGTCGATTTCGAGATGTTCGGCAAGGACCACCAGACCAATGCGGCGATCTACGACCGCATCTGCGAGATCCTCGGCGGGCGGGCGCCGGAGCACTTCGTCTACGAGCTGTTCCTCGACGAGCATGGCCAGAAGATCTCGAAGTCGAAGGGCAACGGGCTTACCATCGACGAGTGGCTGACCTACGCGCCGACCGAAAGCCTCGGCCTCTACATGTACCAGCGGCCGCGGCAGGCGAAGAAGCTCTACTTCGACGTGATCCCGAAGGCGGTCGACGAATACTATTCCTTCCTCTCCGCCTACCAGCGGCAGGACTGGAAGGAGCGGCTGGGCAATCCCGTCTGGCACATGCACAACGGCAATCCGCCCAAGGTCGATCTCCCGGTCAGCTTTGCGCTGCTGCTCAACCTGGTCAGCGCCTCCAACGCGCATGACCGCTCGGTGCTGTGGGGCTTCATCTCGCGCCACGCGCCGGGCGTCACGCCGCAGACGCATCCCGAGCTCGACAGGCTCGCCGGCTATGCGGTCCGCTACTTCGACGATTTCGTAAAGCCGACCAAGGTCTATCGTGCACCGGACGAGGCGGAGCGCGACGCGCTGGAAAAGCTCGCCGAGGCGCTCGGGCAACTGCCCGCGGGCGCCGACAGCGAGGCGATCCAGAACGCCGCGCTCAACGTGGCGCGCCGCATCGAGCGCTATCAGGACCATTCCAAGCAGGCGCCCGAGGGCGGCCCCGGCGTCTCGGTGGCTTTCTTCCAGATGATCTACCAGGTGCTGATCGGCCAGGAACGCGGACCGCGCTTCGGCTCGTTCGCCGCGCTCTACGGCGTCGAGAACACGCGCGGCCTCATTGCGAAGGCGCTGGCGGGAAAGCTTGCAGCGTAGGGTCTGCCGCGCCCCCACCTGACCCGGTGGCGGGCGGCTCGCCCAAATGCTCGACCGACGGGGCGTCGGCCGCCTCGGGCGCGATGATGTCGGTGGTCGCCCCGGCACTGCCGTCCGGCGCGGGCATGGTGGCGCCGACCAGCGACGGCTCGGGCGGCGGCGCGCCATACATGCCGCGATGCTCGCTTTCCGCCCGCTTCCCGGCTTCCGCATAGGGTCCGTCCGCTTTCGCCCGCGCCCAGCCCTGCGCCACCAGCCATTCGGCGATGTCCTGATTGCCGACCTGGCATTCGGCGGAGATGATCTGGTGCTCCGGTTCCGGCGGCAGCACGCAGCTCGGCGCGCGGCCGCGCAGGAAGGCGCGCAGCGCCGTGCGGGCGCGCGTGCCGCAATCCCAGTCCCGGCCCTGATGGGAGCAGGATTCGCCGACCTCCAGCATGTCGATGCCGGAAAGGGCGACGCTGTAGCCCTTCGCCTCGATCAGCCCGGCAGACTTGGCAACCGGCTGGAAGAGCGTGATGCGCTTCCACTTCTCCACCGCCTTCGGCTTCGGTGGCGGCGCCTCGGCAAGGTCGCTCAGCGGCGGGCGCGGCGCGATCCGTTCGAGCGGCGCTTCCTCGCCGTCCTGCTGCGGCGCGACGACGAGCCGGCCGGCCTGTTCTTCCGCCGGCTCCGCCGGAGCGTCGGTCTCCCGAGGCGCGGACGAAGCCGTTCCAACGCCGTCGAGCCCGGCGGGATCGATATCGTCGGTTTCGATCGCAGCGCCCCGCAGGTCGACCGTGCGGCCGCCGAAGAAGACGAGCGCCGCGAGCAGGCAGAATCCGGCCACCGCGGCGGCATTTACCAGAATACGCATGGCTATTGGCTGGCCCACACGATGCGCGCCATCCAGTCGATATCCGCCTGGGCGACAACGCGCGGCGGATGCTCCGGATTGAGCGAGGCGAGCTCGATCTCCTCGGCGCTCCTGCGGTCGAGCACCTTGGCCATCACCTCGCCGTCGAGCGTCCTCACGACGACCCTGTCTCCCTGCCGCACGGCCGCATCCGGCCTGACGATCAGGACGTCGCCCTTGCGGTAGAGCGGCAGCATGGAATCGCCCTGCACGCCGAGCGCGAAGGTTCCGGGGCCGCTCCGCTCGGGCAATTCGACAAGCTCGAAGCCGTCGCCCGGCTCGAAGCCTGCATCCTCGAAGTAGCCGCCGCCGCCAGCCTGCGCGAAACCGACCATGGGCACGGTGCGGCGGCCAGACAGGCCGGAAGCCGCCTCGCCGCCCTTCACCAGATCGAGGAATTCCTCCAGCGTCGCCCCGGTCGCATCCATGACCTTGGCGATCGATTCCGTGGACGGCCAGCGCGGACGCCCGTCGACGGAGCGGCGCTTCGACTTGTTGAAGGCGGTGGAATCGAGCCCGGCCCGCCTGGCCAGGCCCGAGGCGGAAAGCGAGTAGCGCTCGGCCAAGGCGTCGATCGCGGCCCATACGCGCTCATGCGAGAGCATCGAAACCCCTTCGACGGAGGAAAAAATGCCTGCGCCCTCCTAACCGCAACGCAGCCGGGTGTCCAGAGCGGAGTCCGGCGGGCGGAGCGATCGCTTGAAAGGCAGGCATCCTACGCCGCCACGCTTCTCAAGCAATCCCCTGACCGCCGGCTCAGGCGGCCTTCCTGCCCTCGGTTTTCGCATAGGGATCGAAGCGCTCGTAGAAGGTCTCGCCGTTCGCAGCCATCTGCGCCAGAAGCTTCGGCGGCTTGAACTGCGCGCCGTATTTCTTCTGAAGGTCCCTGGCCGTCTTGACGAACTCCTTCGCACCGATGCCGTCGATGTAGGAGAGCGTGCCGCCCGTATAGGGGGCGAAGCCGAAGGCGAGGATGGAGCCGACATCGGCCTCGCGCGGATCGGTGACGATGCCTTCCTCCATGACGCGCGCCGCCTCCAGCGCGATGACGAAGAGGAAGCGCCGCTTCAGCTCCTCGACATCGATCTTGTCCGGGTCCTGCTGCGGGTAGAGGTCCTTCAGGCCCGGCCAGAGCTTTTTCTTCGCCGGCTTGGGCGGATAGTCGTAAAAACCCTTGCCGTTCTTGCGGCCGAAGCGGCCGTGCTTGTCGACCAGTGCGTTGATCAGCGCGAACTGCTCCTTGTCGACGGCCTTCTCGCCGAGGTCGCGGATCGTCTGCTTCATGATCTTCTGGGCGAGGTCGATGGCCGTCTCGTCGGTCAGCGCCAGCGGTCCGACCGGCATGCCGGCCATCTTCGCCACATTCTCGATCATCGCCGGCGGCACGCCCTCGATCAGCATCTGGAAGGCTTCCGCCATGTAGCGCAGGACGCAGCGGTTGACGTAGAAGCCGCGCGTGTCGTTGACCACGATCGGCGTCTTCTTAATGGCGCGCACATAGTCGATCGCCACGGCCAGTGCCTTGTCGCCGGTCTTCCTGCCCTTGATGATCTCGACCAGCATCATCTTGTCGACGGGCGAGAAGAAGTGGATGCCGATGAAATGCTTCGGCCGCTTCGAGTTCTGCGCCAGCGACGTGATCGGAATGGTCGAGGTGTTGGAGGCGAAGATCGCCGCCGGCTTCAGCACGGCTTCCGCCTTCTCGGTCGTGCCCTTCTTGACCTCCGAATCCTCGAAGACGGCCTCCACCACGAGATCGCAGCCGTCGAGCGCCGCATAGTCGGCGGTCGGCGTGATGAGCGACAGAAGCCTTTCCTTGTCCTCGGGCTTGGCGCGGCCTTTCTTGATGGCATCGGAGACAAGACTGTCGGAATGCGCCTTGCCTTTCTCGGCCGACTCCATGTCGCGGTCGAGCAGCACGACGGGGATGCCCGCCCTGGCCGTGACATAGGCGATTCCGGCGCCCATGAAGCCGGCGCCGAGCACGCCGATCTTCCTGAATTTCGTGGCCGGAACGTCGGCCGGGCGACGCGCGCCCTTGTTCAGCTCCTGGAGCGAGACGAAGAGCGAGCGGATCATCGCCGCCGCTTCCTTCGTCCGCACGATCTCGGTGAAATAGCGCTGCTCGATGCGGAGGCCGGTGTCGAACGGCACAAGCAGGCCCTCATAGGCGCATTTCACGATGGCTGCGGCTGCCGGATAGTTGCCGAACGTCTCGCGGCGCAGGATGGCGATGGCCGGCGGCCAGAGATTGGCACCGGCGGCGGAATAGACCGGGCCGCCGGGCAGCTTGAAGCCCTTCTCGTCCCATGGCGCGACGGGCTTGAGGCCTGCCTTGATCATGCCCTTGGCTGCCTCGATCAGTTCGCCGGCCGGGACGACCTGATGAATGAGGTTCATCTGCTTCGCCTTCTGCGGCGACAGCGTCTTGCCGGTGGTGAGCATTTCCAGGCCGGACTGCGGATCGGCCAGGCGCATGACCCGCTGCGTGCCGCCGGCGCCGGGGAACAGCCCGACCTTCACCTCGGGCAGCGCCATCGTCACCTTCTCGCCATCGGCGGCGACGCGGCCGTGGCAGGCGAGCGACATCTCGAAGGCGCCGCCCATGCAGGTGCCGTTGATCGCGGACACCCATGGCTTGCCGCAGGTTTCCAGCTTGCGGAACAGGCCGGTCATGCGGCCGATGCCGTCGAACAGCATCTTCATCGCCGCCTCCGGGTCCTTCGCGACCTCGCCGAGATACTGCTGCTGGAGCCCTTTGAACATGGTGAGGTCGGCGCCGCCTGAGAAGGTCTCCTTGCCCGACGTGATCACCGCGCCCTTGACGGCGGCGTCCGCGACGACGGCGTCGATGATCGCATCGAGCTCGTCCATCACCTCGACGGTGAAGACGTTCATGGAGCGGTCCGGCATGTCCCAGGTGACGAGCGTGATGCCGTCGGCGTCAATTTCGGTACGGAAATTGGTGTAGGTCATCTTCAAACTCTCTCGATGATCGTCGCCGTGCCCATGCCTGCGCCGATGCACAGCGTCACCAGGGCGGTGTTCAGGTCGCGGCGCTCCAGCTCGTCGAGCACCGTGCCGAGGATCATCGCGCCGGTGGCACCGAGCGGATGACCCATGGCGATCGCCCCGCCATTCACATTGATCCTGTCGTGGGGGATGTCGAAGGCCTGCATGTAGCGCAGGACGACCGCCGCGAAGGCTTCGTTCAGCTCGAAGAGATCGATGTCGGAGAGCTTCATCTTCGCCCGCTTCAACAGCTTCTCCGTCACGTCGACCGGGCCGGTCAGCATCAGCGCCGG
>JAFKJW010000180.1 GCA_017305925.1 Hyphomicrobiales bacterium
GCTTGGCCAGCGCCCTCAGGCTCTCTTGACTATGCCGTATCGCTCGACGGATCGCCTCTGTCGTCGTGGCGCTCCCATGCAGAACCTGGCCCATAGCGCATCCCTTGATTCGGAAGACAAGGATGCCCCATCAAAGCCGGGATCAAACAGTCGAAGCCGCGAGCTTTGTCGGCAATCGTCACGATCAGATCAGCCAGCTCGCGCGGGCCGATCCCGTCGCTCGCCCGCCCCCCAGGCAAGCACATCAAACCGGCGGAGCGGCGCCGTATTGCTTGCGAGCGATTGCCGCAGGCGTGCCATCCCCCCGTGAATCGATCGGCACGGCCGATTGCAGCGTCGGAAACCATGGCGCCAATGTGTCGTGCAGCAAAGCCGCATCAAGAAGGCGCTCGCATGGCGAGCGAAAAGTTCACTTTCTCGGACACCGGACATGCCATTTTCGTACCAAACCACCTTATGGCAGGAGCCTCTGATCGTAGGCTCGACGGCAGATGAAGTCCGGCAGGAACGAAGGCTTCTTCCCGCTGGATTTATGCCATAATCTTCGCTAGCTTTGGTTAGCCTGCCGCGCGGCTACAGTGGCTCGAGATCCGGATCTGCAAGGCTCGTTGGCCTGATGGCAGATTGCCGGACCGAGAGAACGGATGGAGCGCTTGGTGCGGAAAAACAGCGGGGTCATCAACCTTGCGCCGGGAGCGTTTTATTTCCTGGCTGTCTTCCTGCTCGCAGATGCCGCCCATGCGGCGTTTACGGTCACGGGACGCCGCACCGCCCTCGTCATCGGCAACAGCCACTACAAGTCGCTTCAACAGTTGCCAAATGCCGTTAACGACGCCAACCGCATCAAGGACGTGCTGGAGCGTGCCAATTTCGACGTCGTGGTGGGCGAGGACCTCGACGGCAAGGGGCTTGAGAAGACTATCCGCGAGTTTCTGCGCAGCCTGAACGACGGCGATATCGCGCTGTTCTACTACAGCGGCCATGCTGCCCAAGTGGCCGGCGACAACTACATCTTCCCAGTCGATGCGAGCCTGGCCTCTTCTTACGATCTCGAGGTGCAGGCCTACAAGGTCGACAACCTGCTCGACTACATGCGGCAGTCTTCATCGCTGCAGATCGTCGTCCTCGACGCCTGTCGCGACAATCCGTTCAGGAACGGCTTCTACTATGTCGGCAACAACAAGGTCGACGTGAGCGGCAACCGCGGCCTCGCTCCCACCAGTCCTGGGCTCGGCTCGCTGATCATTTATTCGACCGCGCCCGATCAGGTCGCCTATGACGGAGGCGGTGCGATCAGCCCGTTCACCGCCTCCTTCGCCGACAACGCGCTCGTACCGAATACGGAGGTGCGTGAGATCGTGACCCGCGTCCGCAATGAGGTGATCAGCTCAACCAGCGGGCGGCAGGTGCCATGGGACGTGTCCAGCCTGACGATCTCGTTCTACTTCGTGCAGAGCCAAGGCCTGATCGCCATGCAGAACGAGACCGACGTCAAGATACCGTCGAATGCCCCGGGCCGCGTCGCGCTGAACATTCCGATGCCCGCCGGCAGCCAAGATGCGCCGCTTACGGTGCGCCTGCTCAAAACACCGGACCGCGGAACGCTGTGGGTCGAGGCGAACGAGGTCGGGCAGTCGTCCAAGCTCTCTGCCGAACAACTGGCCGACCTCGCCTACGAGCCTGACCGCACCAACCGCGACGCCCAGCAGATCGCCTATCTGGTGGCAAGCGCCGACGGCAAGAGTGCCAACGGCACCGTCAATATCACCTTCGATACGCCCGCCGAGCCGCCGGCGGTCGCTGCCAACGAGACCGGGGCCGGCACCGACGACAAGGTCGAGCCGCTGCTGGTCGGCATGGCCACCGACATTGGCACCGGCTTTGCAAGCGTTCCGAGCGGCGTGCTGTCTGCCGTGCAGTCGGATACCGGCTGGCTGAGGCTGGCCAACCATGATTCAGGCACGCTGGTCGCGCTCGGCGATCAGGTGATGTCGCGCGGCGATCTCGTGCGTGCCGCCGATGTCGGCCGCCTTGCCATCCGGCCCTCGATTGCAGCCGCCGGGGAGAAGCTCGGCGTCACGCTGTTGCCCACCGCCCGTAAAAGCGAGCTCAAGCCGATCACCATCACGGTCGCTGCCGCCGTCAACAAGTGCGATGAACTCGCCGCCGAACCCTTCGACATACAGGGCGTCTCGGAGGGCGTGCTGCCGAATGAGATCGCCATGCCTGCCGCCAAGGAAGCCTGCCGGCAGGCGGTGGCGCTGCATCCCGACATTCCCCGCTTCAAATACGAATACGGTCGTACGCTCTATGCCGAGGGCGATTTCGGCGGCGCCGTCGGGCAGTTCCAGGCTGCCTACGACGAGGGCCACCTTCGCGCAGGCTACATGCTCGGACGTTTCCGCCAGTTCGGTGTGGGGGTCGAGCGCGACCCCGCCAAGGCCATTCCCTATTTCGAAGCCGGAACCAAGAAAGGCGATCCCTACGCACAGTATTCGCTGGCCAAGGCGCTTATCGCTGGCAATGGCGTCAGGCAGGATGTCGACCGCGGCATGAAGCTTCTGACCAGCGCCGCCGAGGCAGGCCATACCTATGCGATGAACCAGCTCGGCTTCGAATATCGGAACGGAAACCACGCAAAGCAGGATCTGGCACGCGCCGTCTCTTTCTTCGAGAAGTCGGTGAACCGGGGCGATGTGTGGGGCATGGTCAATCTCGGGCTGCTCTACCGCGACGGCAAGGGCGTCGACAGGGACGCCGCACGGGCGCGTGACCTGTTCGAGCAGGCCGAGAAGGGCGGCCAGCCGGAAGCCGGGACCCTTATCGGCCAACTCCTGCTCGACACCGGCGAAGGCAGCCCCGAACAGGTCGTGAGTTGGTATCGCAGAAGCGCCGAGCTCGGCCAGGCGTGGTGCGCCGTGGTTGCCGCCGACTTCATTGCAGCGCACCCCGATCTCGCCAGGGACCCGGGTGAAGCGGTCCGTTACTACGCGCTCGCCGCCTCCCTCAACACGCAGGACATATCCAGCGGCGCCAGAGCGTCGCTCAAGAAATTTTCCGACAAGGCAATCGCCGTGGAGGTACAGCGCGTGCTGGTGCAGCTTGGCCAGGATATTGGCAAGATCGACGGCAAGCTTGGTGCCGGGACGCGGAAGGCGGCCGTGGCGGTGCTGGGGCCGGATGCGCCGAAGGATTCCCGCGAGTTGCTTGTCCAAGCATGGAGGGGTCACTTGTTGAAGGCTGCCTTTGTTCTTCTGAGCTCCACGGCGCTTTTCGCCGTAACCGCCTGTGTGCCGCAGCGGCCAGCCGACAAGAGAATCGAGAATCGGCCCAAATATCAGCAAAGCGATAAGGGCCACCGTAGCACCGGCGGCAGCTCCTCCAGCAGCGGAGGCAGCTCTTCCAGCAGTGGCGGCAGCTCCTCCAGCAGCGGCGGCAGCTCTTCCAGCAGTGGCGGCAGCTCCTCCAGCAGCGGTGGCTCTTCCAGCAGTGGCGGTTCCTCCAGCAGCGGCGGTGGCTCCTCCAGCAGCGGTGGCTCCTCCAGCAGCGGCGGCAGTTCCTCGGGTGGTGGTGGCTGGGGTTGAAGTGCCGTAACGAGGCCTTCAAAAGCAACACGAGGGAGAGCCGCCTATGGAAAAGGTTGCCATGGCGGATCTGAACATCGTCAGGCCGGTATTTCAGATATAGGATATTGGTGCGGCCGGAGAGGCGGCCACCGATCAGCGTGACCCGCCATAACCGGCCGGCGGCCGATAGCGGAGTGCGCCGAGCAACGGCAGCCGGCTGATGAAACGCAATAGGCTGTGCCGCTCCATATAGAGCGCATAGGCTATGTAGTCGGGGTCGCGGGAAAGATGCCATTCCTCCGTCTTCGCCCGCAACAGATAGACTCCGTTCATGAGAACAAGCAGCAGCGAGTGCCGCAACGCTTCCGCCGCCGAGGTTTCGATCATGAACGGCATCGAGATCATCCACCAGCTCAGGTTCTTGGCAATGTAGGCGGGATGCTTCGTCCAGCGGTACGGGCCGTTGGTGATGATGCCGCGATGGGTGAGATTGGAGAAGCGCAAGCCGAACGAGACGGTTGCCCATGCATATACGCCTGACAGAGCCAGGATCGCCGCGCCCCAAAGCAGGTGCACGGATGGCATGGTCCAGAACCAGTGACCCCATTTCAATTCGGTGCCGTATTGGAGGTACTGTCTGCTCACCAGTGAAGCGAAGGGCTCGTAGCAGGCGAGCGCCGCCACCCAGCCAAGCATGGTCGGCTCGGCTGAGCGCAAGTGGGTATCCACGATCCTGAGCGAAATCAGATAGCCCATCGCGGCCAGGCCGACATCGACGAGATAGCAGAGATCGAACAGAAACTCGAAGAGCCGGTCCGGCGCGGTCAGGCTGTCGAGGTCCGCGGCCAGGAAGCGGACAAGATCGTTGCAGAAGTAGACAAACATCAGCGGCAGGAAGAAAGCCTTCACCAGCCAACCGAGCAGGTGTTGGCCGATTACATGCACGTCGATGCCGTTCCAGTCGAGCGCAAGCAGCCGGCCCATGTGCCAGTAACCGTCGCGTGGATCGGCCATATGCCGGTCTACCATGTAGAAATAGGGGATGGAGAGCGCCAGACAGAACGGCACGACCAAGCCGAGCATCCCGAAATAGGGATCGTAGAAGGCGCCGTTATATTCCGGAAACAGCCAATAGATCAGCGCGCAGAAGCCCAGACTGCCGGCGAGCCCCAAGAGTTTCAGCGAGGTTCGCGGCCAGGACGGAGAGTCATGGCCGAAGTCCAAGCCTGTCGAAGGCCTCAGATGCACCCTGACCCAGGCAAGATCGACGAGAAAGATCGCGCCAGCGGTCAGCCCGACCATGAGGAAGGCGGAGAGCTCGGGCTTTTCCGGAAAGGGATCTGTCAGGCGCAGGGCGCACAGACCGACAACGAACCCCGCAAGGCCGGCGGCGGAGACGGCGCCGTGTGTTGCCGATCGCGGCATCTTTTCCTGCTCAACAGGCAAGCCTGGCGCGCGCGGATCACCTTCGGGAAACAGGCCGGATATCGGCGAGCCTGACGCTGCCACTGGGGTGGGAACCTCTCAATGCTGCGAGACGATCGGTTGAGGAATGGCTCACCCTATCGGAGGACTCAATGGCCGGAGGGAACCACGGACTTTCAAAGCCGTCCACACTTACTCGCACACAAGTCTCACAATCGACAGCCATATCTCAGGCGTGTGCTGCTGGACGAGCAGGACCCGATGGTCGAGGTCGCCCTTGCGGCCTGCAAGGCGATGGTGGACGCCATTGCCATGCTTAGCAGAAGGACGCCGATCTCGTCGTCGAGCAGTCCGCGACACAGGAGACCGCCTTCGTGCAGGTCCTCGGCATAGGAGATGCAGACAATCCGCGGTGGGGTCCCGTCCGAGGACGAAGGCCGGAGGGCCGCAACGGCGACGGCACGCTGGCGGTGGACTACGGCCGCTGCGTCGTGTGCCAGCTCTGTACCGAAGCCTGCCCGAGCAGAGCCATGGCGCCGTCCGGCGATTGGGCCTTCGGCGTTTCGCGGCGTGAGGATCTCGTCTGGGCGCAGCGCGCCGACACCTTGCCTGCCGCCGCAGAGCGTCCCGGCTTCACCCGCAGCCTGCACATCCGCCATGTCGACGCCGGCTCCTGCAACGGCTGCGAGTCGGGCGCTCAACAATCCCTTCTACAATCTGCATCGGCTGGGTATCTTCTTCACGCCGTCGCCGCGCTTCGCCGACCTTTTGCTGGTTACCGGCTCGGTCACCAACGCCATGCTGGAGCCGCTCAAGGCCGCCTACGAGGCGATGCCCGAGCCGCGCTGGGTCATGGCGGTCGGCACCTGTGCGGTGTCGGGTGGCGTCTCCGGCGGCGGCTATGCCTGCGGCCACGGGCTGGAGGGCGTGCTGCCGGTCGATGTCTGGCTGCCGTCTCTCTTCTCGGCACAGGAAGGATCGCTACCCGTGTCCTGCTGGTTGTCGGCGGTCTGGCCGCGATCGTCGCGGCATTCATCTCGTTGCCGAACGGAACGGCGACAGTCACTTTGCCCACGACTTTGGGCGACGGACCCGTCCTGTTCAGGCTGAGCGCCTATGCGCTGTGGCTGATGGGCTTTGGGCTGGCGCCGGCCGTGCTCGCCTGCGCGCTTTCCAAGGACGAGGCGCGCGCCGTAGGCAGGAACTTCCGGCGGGTTTTTGCCGTTCTCGAACCCTGAGCTGCCCCCTTTTGCTGTAGAGCTTTGACCTCTTGACCTTGCCGGCCCTTAGCGCCGATGAGCGAGGGATGAAAATACCCGATCTGATCAAGCGCTTTGCCGCCTACTATCGCCCGCATCGCGGCCTGTTCGCGCTGGATTTCGGCAGCGCCGTCGTAGCCGGCCTGCTGGAACTCGCCTTTCCCATCGCGGTGACGCTGTTCATCGACCGGCTGATGCCGACCGGCCAGCTCGGGCTGATCGCATTGGCCGCGCTTGGCCTGCTGCTGGTCTATGTCCTGACGGCCATCCTGCGGGTCGTCGTCACCTATTGGGGCCACATGCTCGGCATCAGAATGGAGGCCGAGATGCGCCGCAAGGCGTTCGACCATCTCCAGAAGCTGTCCTTCGGCTTCTTCGACAACGTCAAGACGGGGCATCTGGTGGCGCGTCTGACCAAGGACCTCGAGGAGATCGGCGAGGTCGCCCATCACGGGCCCGAGGACCTGTTCATCGCCGTGATGACGCTGGTCGGCGCTCTTGCCCTGATGGTCTGGGTGCATTGGCCGCTGGCACTGATCACCGCCGCCATCCTGCCGGCCTCGGCCTTCATCACCCTGCACTACGGCAACCGTATGACCGGGACCTTTCGCGCGATCTATGGTCGCGTCGCCGACTTCAACGCCCGCATCGAGGAGAATGTCGGCGGCATCCGCGTCGTGCAGGCCTTCGCCAACGAGGATTACGAGCGCCGCCTGTTTGCAGAGAGCAACCGCAATTACGTCACGACCAAGCTCCAGGCCTACCGGATCATGGCTGCCTCCAATTCGATGTCCTACATGTCGATGCGCTTCGTGCAGGTGGTGGTTATGCTGGCCGGCGCATGGTTCGTGGTGCGCGGGGACCTGACCGCCGGCGGCTTCATCGGGTTCCTGCTGCTGCTCAACGTGTTCTTCCAGCCGCTCCAGACCATCAATTCGGTGATCGAGATGTATCCCAAGGGCATCGCCGGCTTCCAGCGCTACACGGCCTTCCTCGACACGAGGCCGGACATCGCCGACCGCGCAGGAGCGAAAGAGGCGGACCGGCTTTCCGGCGATATCGAATACCGCGACGTCCGTTTCGGCTATCGGCCCGAGGCGCCGCTGCTCGACCGGCTCGACCTCACGATCCGCGCCGGCGAGACGGCGGCCTTCGTCGGTCCCTCGGGCGCGGGCAAGACGACGACCTGCTCGCTGCTGCCGCGCTTCTACGATGTCGATACCGGCGCGATCCTGATCGACGGCGTCGACATCCGCGACATGACCCTGAAGTCGCTGCGCTCCAATATCGGCATCGTCAGCCAGGACGTGTTCCTGTTCGCCGGGACGATCCGCGAGAACATAGCCTACGGCCGGCTCGACGCGGCCGAAGCCGAGATATTGGAGGCCGCCCGCCGCGCCAGGCTGGACGACGTGATCGCGGCGCTCCCCGACGGGCTCGACACGATCGTCGGCGAGCGCGGCGTGAAACTGTCGGGCGGGCAGAAGCAGCGGCTGGCCATCGCCCGCATCTTCCTCAAGAACCCACCGATCCTGATCCTCGACGAGGCGACCTCGGCGCTCGACACCGAGACGGAGCGCGCCATCCAGCAGTCCCTTGCGGAACTGTCGGAAGGGCGCACCACGCTGGTCATCGCGCATCGGCTGGCCACCATCGTCAACGCCGACCGCATCCTCGTGGTCGAGGACGGGAGGATCATCGAGGAGGGCAGCCATGCCGAGCTGCTGAAGCGAAGGAACGGCCGCTATCGCAAGCTGCAGGCGGCACAGGCGGCGCAGCCGATGGAAAACCCCGAAGCCTCATGAACGGGAGGCGACACCATGACGCCCGTCTCTATTCCTCGCGCGCGTCGTCGCCGGCGAAGCCGCGGCGCCAGTAGGCGACGGCCAGGTGTTCGTCGCGCTTGAGGCCACGGTCGTCGCGCAGGTGCCGGCGGATGGCGCGGAAGTCCTCGAACTCGCAGCCGGCCCAGGCGAACACCGAACGGCCGTCTTCGGGCCACTCGATCTCTCCCAGCGCGTCAACCAGACGGCCGGGCCCGTGCGCCGCGCGGCAGAGCCAGCGCAGGTCGAGTTGCGCCGCGGTCGACAGCGGCTGCCTTTCCGCTTCGCCGGCGATCTCGATGCGCACGACGGCCGTCGCCGCGGCGGGCAGTTCGGCCAGGATGCGGGAGATCGCCGGCAGCGCCGTCTCGTCGCCAAGCAGCAGCACCCAATCGGCCTTCGGCAGTGCGCCGCCGCCCGGCCCCGTCATGCCGACGATGTCTCCGGGCCGTGCCTCGCTGGCAAAGCGGGCGCCAGGCGTCCTATCATGGTCGTGGAGGACGAAGTCGATATCGACCTCGCCGGCGGCGGGATCGACACGGCGGAGCGTGTAGATGCGCGCGTCCGGCCGGTCCTTGCCGGCCGGCCAAAGCGGGCGGCCGTCCTCGCCCATCACCGGCCAGCAAGAGGCCATCCCGCGCCGGCGCGGGATCAGCAGGCGCACATGGTAGCCGCCGCTGGCGAAGCGGTGCAGATCGTCGCCCGCCAGCGTCAACCGGCGCATGCGCGGCGTCACGGCGACCGCGCGCTTCACCCGCATCTCGCGGAAATAGGGCAAGGGTGCGCCGGCCATGCTGTCGCCCCGCCAGACGATCGCCGGCGGCTCGTCCGCCAGCTTCAGCAGGTGCTCGGCCATGGCCAGCTTGACATAGGCGAGCGCGACTTCGTCGCTGCCGGCGGCGCAGATCCTCAGGCAATGGCCGCAATCCTCGACATCGGCCGCACCGAAGCCTGTCTCGATGCGGCGGCAACGCCCGTGCCCCGACACCTCGCCGAACTCACTGAAGCGCGTGCAGAGTCTCAGCATCACCTTGTCAGGCGACGCCATCGCGATCTCGGCCGTCGCTTTGAAAAGGCGCGGCATGTCAGCCATGGCGCTCGGCTCCCTTGGCCAGAAGATAGATCAGATAAGGCCCGCCCAGCAGCGCCGCGAACAGCCCGATCGGCAATTGATAGGGGAACGCCGCCATCCGCGCCAGCCAGTCGGAGAGCGCCATCAGCGCGGCACCGATCAACAGCCCGCCCAACAACTGCTGCCACGCCCTGCCGAGACCGAGCAGGCGCGCCAGATGGGGAGCGATCAGGCCGATGAAGCTGAGCGGACCGACGAACAGCGCCGCCAGCGCCGTCAGCAGCGCGGCGCAGGCGACCAGGAGGAAGCGGGCGCGGCCGACCGCCAGTCCGAGCGAGCGGGCGGCGGCGGGGCCGAGCGGGAACAGGTCGAGCCAGCGCGCGGCGAGGAACAAAGGCGGGGCGAGCAGGCAAAGGCCGACAAGCCCCGCCAGCGCCTCCGAAGCCCCTACCCGGCCGGTCGAGCCGCTCAGCCATTGCAGCAGCATGTAGGATTGCTGGTTGCCGAGCGCGATGATCGCCGTCAGCACGGCGCTGCACAGGGCGTTGGCCGCGATGCCGGCGAACAGCAGCCGCTCCGGCCCGAGGCCGCCGCGCGCGCCGAGCGCCAGGATCAAGAGCAGCACGGCCAGCGCGCCGAGCGCCGAGCCGCCCATCTGCCAGCCGAGGCCGGCCGTGGCGCTGGCGAGCAGCACGGCGGCGAGGCCGGCGCCCGCGCCCATGCCGACGCCGAGGATTTCCGGACCGGCGAGCGGATTGCCGGTGATGCGCTGGATGACGACGCCGGCGACGCCCAGCATCGCGCCCGCGCCGGCCGCCGCGACCAGCCGGGGGATGCGCAGGTCGGCGAGGTCCGCGAGAAGCTGCCCCGAGGCGAGCGTCCAGCCGTCCGGTCCGCGCCCGGCGACGATCGCCACGGCGAAGACGATGCAGGCGAGCGCCGCCAGCAAGGCAAGCAGCACGAGCGGCCTTGCCGCGCGGCGGGCCTGCGCGGCTCCGCCGGCGAGGCTCGGCCATTCGAACAGTTTCAGGCGCGGCAGCAGCCAGATCAGCAGCGGCCCGCCGAGCAGCGCCGTGGCCGCGCCGGTCGGCACGCGCTCGCCGCCCGGCCCGGCGAAGAATTGCACCAGCCCGTCGGTCAGCCACAGCAGGATCGCGCCGATGACCGGGGCCAGCACCAGCCGCTGCTTCAGGCTGCGTGCACCCGACAGCGCCGCCAGCGCCGGCGCAGCCAGCCCGACGAAGCCGATGATCCCGACCTGCGCGGCCACCGTCGTCGCCATCCACACCGCCACCCCGATCACCAGGAAGCGGCTCAGGCTGACAGCGCCGCCGAGGCTGCGCGCCGCAGCGTCGCCGAGGCTGAGCAGCGCCAGCGGCCGCAGGAGCAGCGCGGAGGCGGCGAGGCCGACAGCGAGCGCGACAGCCAGCGACAGCGCCGGCCCCCAGCTCTGCTGCGTCAGCGAGCCGCCGCCCCAGATGAACAGCGAGAACAGATATTCGCCATTGGCGAGGATCAGCGCCGCACTTGCGGCGTTGGCGGTCAGCGCCGTCATCATGCCGGCCAGCACGACGGAGACGGGTTCCAGCCCGCGCTTCCAGGTCAGCGCCAGCACCAGCGCGACGGTGAACAGGCCGCCGGCGAAGGCGACCAACCCGACGGAGAACGCCATCAGCGCCGGCGCATGGATCGTCGCCGCCGCCATGGCAAGCTGGGCGCCGGCCGACACGCCGAGCGTCGAGGGCTCGGCCAACGGGTTACGCAGCACGCGTTGGAGGAGAAGGCCCGACAGGCCGAGCGTCGCGCCGGCGAGCATGGCCGTCGCGGCGCGCGGCAGCGTGCCGTGGGTCAGGACGATTTCCTGAAGACGGCCTTCGACTCCGCCGGCGCTCGGCCAGCCCGTGATCACGGCACGGGCAAACAACACCGCCGCGGCCGCCGCCGCCAGCGCCCAGAAGGCGAGCGGGGAAAGGCGCATGTTAGCCGGCACGGCCCTCGCCTCCGAAGGCGCGCTCCAATTCGCGGGCGAAGCGCAAGGCAGAGGGCAGCGCCCCGAAATGATTGATCGGAGCCAGCTCCTGCGCCCTGCCCTGCTCCACCGCCGGCAAGGCGCTCCACAACGCGTTTTCCGCCAGCGTGCGGCGCACTTCTGGCGGCGTCGGTCCGATCACCGCGACGGATGCCTCTGGAACGCGTGCCAGCGCCTCCAGCCCGACCGGCGCGGCGGCGCTGTAGCTGGTCCGGTCGGTCCAGGCGTTTTCCAGACCCAGCCGAGCGATCACGTCGCCGAACATCGAATCGGCCCCGAAGGCACGGAAATGCCGGGAATCACCGAGGCTGACGATGAAGATCGGGTGCCGCGCCACTTGCCCGAGGCGTTGGCCGATGGCCTCGATCTCGGCCCCGGCGGCAGCGACGAAGGCTTCCGCCTCGGCCTTGAGGCCGAACATGCCGCCGATGGCCCGCGTCGACCGTTCCGCCAGCGCGTAGGGCGGCTTGCCGGGCTGATAGACCGGCAGGTTCACGGTCGGCGCAATGCGCTCCAGCAGCGGCCGCTGATATTCGTAGAAGTCCGAGATCAGGATCGCGTCCGGGGCGATCATCCGCAGCAGTTCGATATTGGGCGAGCCGCGCAGGCCAATGTCGGCGACGTCCGGCGGCGGCGCCGGCTCGACGGCGATCTCGCGGTATTGCCTGAGTTCCGTGGCAGCGACCGGGACGACGCCGAGCGCAAGGCAGGTTTCCAGATGGCCCCAGTCGATGACCGCGACGCGCTTGCCTGCCGCCCGCGCGCGGCGCGGCGCGAATACGGCCAAGGCCGTGGCGGCGAGCAGGCTGCGCCGGGCCAGCAGCATCACGGCACGTAGCTGACCGGTAGGCCGGCGGTCGGTAGAATGCCCATCTCCAGCCCGTAGATGCGCTTCAGCACGGCGGCGTCGAGAATGTCGGCAGGCGCGCCCCGCGCCGCAACCTCGCCCCGGCGCAACGCCACGATGCGGTCGGAAAAGCGCGCCGCCATGTTGATGTCGTGGATGACGATCACCACGCCGACGCCGCTGCCTCCGGCGAGCTTGCGCACCAGCTTCAGCATCTCGACCTGATGGGCGATGTCGAGCGCCGAGGTCGGCTCGTCGAGCAGCAGGCAGCGTGCGTCCTGCGCCACCATCATGGCGAGCCAGGCGCGCTGGCGCTCGCCGCCGGACAGGCTGTCGACCATGCGTCCGGCCATTTCCGTCAGGTCGGTCTGCACAAGCGCCGCCTCTACCTTCGCCGCGTCGTCGGGGCCGAAGCGGCCGAGCGCGCCATGCCAGGGAAAGCGCCCGAGCCCGACCAGCTCGCGCACCGTCATGCCCTCGGCCGGCGGCGTGAATTGCGGCATGTAGGCGACCTGCCGCGCGAACTCGCGGTCGCTCATTGTCGTGACAGGGCGTCCGAGCAGCTCGACCGCGCCGCCGGAGGGACGCAACTGCCGCGCCATCATCTTGAGCAGCGTGCTCTTGCCCGAGCCGTTCGGCCCGACCAGCGCCAGAACCTGGCGGGGCGGAACGTCGAGGTCGATCGGGTGAACGATAGCGCGTCCTCCGGCCCGGAAAGTCAGGCCGCGCAGGCGGTAGAGCGGAACGCCCTGCACGTCTGAGCCGGACGCAGAGACGGGTGCGGGCCCGCCGCTCCCGTTCTCAATCGACTGACCGGTCGTCCCCGTCACCAGTTCACATGCGCCTTGAGCGTGAAGGTGCGGCCGGCGCCATAGCCGCAGGAGCCGAAGAACCCGGCGCCCAGACAGCTCGACACATATTCCTTGTCGAACAGGTTCGCCACATTGAGGGCGGCGCCCCAGTTGTCGCGGTCGTAGCGGATCGCCGCGTCGACCACGGCGGCGTCCGGAACCTTGAGCGTGTTGGCGCGGTCGGCCCAGCTTTCGCCGACATAGCGCAGGCCCGCCCCGACGCTGAGACCCTCGAACCGGCCGCTCTGGAACGCATAGTCGAGCCACAGGGAGGCGGTCAGATCCGGGACCTGGATCGGCGTGGCGCCGGCCGGCGCCAAGTCGTAGCTCGGGCCATAGGCGGTGGTGACCTTCGCATCGAGATAGGTCAGGCCGCCGATGAGCTTCAAGCCATTGGCGAGGTCTGCCTGGGCGCCCAACTCGACGCCCCTCACGCGCACCTCGCCGATGGCTTCGAGCAGGCCCGGAGCGCCGGCGGAGGAGGCCACATTCTGTTTGGTCAGGTCGAAGACGGCGGCCGTCAGGAGACCGTCGAACCATGTGGGCGCATATTTGACCCCGGCCTCCCACTGCCGCCCGGTTTCGGGCTCCATCAGCGAACCGGCGCCGTTGTCGCTGGTCGTCGGGCTGAAGGAGGTCGAATAGCTGACATAGGGAGTCAGGCCGTTGGCGAACTCATAGGCGAGACCGGCCCTGCCAGTGAACGCGCCGTCGCTGCGCTCCAGATTTGAGGTGTCGAGCTTGCGGGAAAGGAAGTCGTAGCGGCCGTTCAACGTCGCCAGCCAGCCGCCGCCGAAGCGAACCTGGTCCTGCGCGTAGAGGCCGAACTGGTTGAGCGTGGTCGTGGTCGCCGGTCCCAGCGCCGGCGGGCCGTAAACGCCGCCATAGACCGGGTTGAGGATGTCGATCGGACTGACCCCGCCGTCATAGAAGGTCGACGCCTTGTGCTTGTACCAGCGATAGTCCGCGCCGAACAGCAATGTGTGCTCCAGCGCGCCGGTCTCGACCTTGCCTTCGAGCTGGTTGTCGACGGTGAAGGTGTTGACGTCGGTGTCGTGCGCCCAGCGGTAGCGGCCGAGGCTGGTCCCGGTCAGGACGCCGTTGCTGTAGAGGCCGTCCTCCTGCAGCGAAACCGCGCCGTAACGCAGGTTCTGGCGCACGGACCAGTCATTGTCGAAGGTATGCGAGAACTCGTAGCCCAGCATCGCCTGCGTGCGGTCGTACTGCTCGACGTCCTTGTCGCCATAGAAGAAATCGCGCGGGACCTTGTAGCCCTCCGCATTCGGGACCACCGTGCCGTAGTAAGGCAGGAAGCCGGTGCTGGTGTGGACCAGATCCGTGCGCGACAGCGAGGCAAGCACGGTGAGGCTGGTCGCCTCGTCCGGCTGCCACTTGAAGCTCGGCGCGATCGTTCCGCGGATGTCCTGCGACTGGTCGGTTTCCCAGCCGCCGCCCGACAGCTTGCCGTTGACGCGGTAGGAGAACACGTCGTTCACCTTGTCGCCGATGTCGGCAGCGACGTAGCCGTTGCCGAAGCTGTTGACGCCCGTCTCGACATAGCGGTGGCGTTCGCCGGGCCGCTTGCTGACATAGTTGATGAAGCCGCCCGGATTGCCGCCGCCGTAGAGCGCCGAGGACGGTCCCTTCACCACCTCGATCCGCTCGAGGAAGAACGGGTCCATCAGGAAGGTGCCGAAACCGGTCTGATAGAAGGAAAGCCCGTCGAGGAACACGCCGGTCTGGTCGGCTTGGAAGCCGCGCACGAACACCCAGTCGGTGTCGGAATCGGTGCCGTAGGTCGACGGATTGACGCCGGGTACGTAGCGCAGCGCCTCGTCGAGATTCTGCGGGCTCTGCATGTCGATCTGCTCACGGCCCACCACCGACACCGATTGCGGGATCTCCTTGATCTCGGTCGCCGTCTTGGAACCGGTGCGCGACTTCTTGGCAACGACGCCTTTCACCTCTCCGACGCCGCTGTCGTCCTCGCTGCGCGCCTGGCGCCCCTCGACCAGGACAGGCCTCAACTCGGTTTCGGCGGCCTGCTGGGCGAAGGCTGGCTGCGACGCCGCGAGAGCGAGGCCGGAGGCGCCGGCTAGCAGAAGATGACGTGCTTTCAAACGCGACATTGGCGATCCCCGTTCCACAGCGGCCCCTTTGCCGCGTCAATTCTTGACGCCCTATATCAACTTCAGCACATCTCCTTGCATGATCCTGCCCGCAATTGTCTCATCTTGGCTTGCCGGGCTCGGCGAAACGGGTGTGGTGCAGATTTGTCACACCTGTTCGTCACTCCTGCAATGTGGCGCGTTTGCGCCGCCATTCCGAGGGAGCGACGCCGACCACCTTCTTGAAAGAACGCGTCAGATGCGCCTGGTCGGCGAAACCCGTCATCGACGAAATGTCGGTCAGGGTTAAATCTTCCCTCAGCAGAAGCTCCTTAACCTTGCCGATGCGCGTTTCCATCTGCCAGCGCAGCGGCGGCGCCCCGGTCGACGCCTTGAACGCGTGGCTGAAATAGCTCTCGGAAAGCCCGAGCAGACTGGCGAGGTCGTGCAGCCTGATCGGCTCGAAGCAACGCCGCTCCATATATTCCAGGCTCAGGTCGAGTTGAGCGCGCGACAGCGTCGGCCTCGCTTTCGGGGTACGGCTGCCCACCGAAAACATGATGGCGATCAGTGCGTCGATGAGACCGGCGCCGCAACGATCGTTCAGCGGTTGCCGGCTTACGCATTCCTCCGCCAGCATGCCGGCGAGCGCCGCCAGCCGCGGATCGTAGAAATTGAGGCGCGCCTCGGCAAGATTTGCCTGCGCGATCATGCCGCCGAACTTGCGCATCAGCGCCGTTCCCGCCAGATGGAGATCGAGGTGACGCAGGCCTGTCACACCCAGTGCGCGGCTTTCCACCGGCATCTGCGCCGGAATGTAGGACATGGAGAAAGGCCGCTCGTGGCGTCCGACGGCGCCGATGTCGGGTGCCGACAGCTCCAATTGGCCACCCTCATTAATGTCGAGCAGCACGAACAGACGCGGATAGGGCGCCACATAGGCGCCGCCCGCAGAGGGGCGGCATTCGACGTCCCATACATCCGCCACCACCCCGTCCCAGGCGCGCCACACAGGCCCTCCCCTGACGATGAAGCCATGGACATCGCTTTGCATACCGGGCGGCGAAACAGTCTGGTTCATGTTCGACTTGGCGCGCTGGCGAAAGCTGGCTGATGTTCGAGATGATGCGTCGCTGGCTGGACGATAGCGCTTGCCGACGATTTCAGCTACAAAAGATGACTTGAATAGTCAAGAAATAAATCAGGGCAGACGTCGCTGCCCTCGGGAGGACACGGCCTGCCCGGAGGCCGGTCGTGTCCTCGTCAGCGCCTTGGGAGGCTGTTCAGTTTGAGAGCGTTCTGGCCGCCTCGACAGAGGCTGCGGCGCCGCTGTCGGCAGCGGCAGGTCAAGGTGATGAAATTCAAAGCTGCCGGCGTTTGAAATCGACCAGCTTGGCAAGGAAATCATCGCGCCAGCCCTGGCGAGATGGGATATCTCCTGCCGGCGTCTCCTTGCGCAGACTGGTCTCGATCCGGGACACGAGTTCCGCCGGCCAGGGGCGCGGATCGGCCAGTTCCTTGGCGAGCCCGTAGTACATCTGGCCCAGATTGCGGCAATATTCGGCGATGCCGGTCCTGGCATTGAGATCGATCGTCTGGAACGGGCCCATGAAAGCCCAGCGCAGGCCAAGGCCGTCCGATATGGCGCGGTCGACCTCGCCGGCGTCGACGATGCCGTCCTCCACCAGACGGAACGCCTCGCCGAGCAGGGCGCCCTGGAGGCGATTGACCACGAAACCGTTGATCTCGCGCCGCAACTGGATCGGAGACTGGCCGACGCTTCGCATCAACGCCTTGGCGCGCCCGACGGCGTCGGCGTCCGTCCATGGCGCCGGCACGATCTCCACCAGCGGGATGAGATGGGGCGGGTTGATCGGATGCACGACGAGGCAGCGGCTGCGCGTCGCCATTTCCGCCGTGAAGGCGGAGGCGGGCAGCCCGGAGGTCGAGCTTCCGAGGACCAACTCGGGACCGGCGAGCGTGTCGAGCCGCCTGTAGAGATCGATCTTGATCGGAAGCCTCTCCGGCACGCTTTCCTGTACGTAGTCGACGCCGACGAGCGCCTCCTCGAGGCTGGAGGCCGGGCGGACCCGGGCGGCGATCGCTTCAGCCGCCTCCGGCAGGGACAGGCCCTGTTTCTCGAAGTCGGCCAGCGCCGCCCGCACGAAATCCGGCACCCTTGCAGCGGCGGCTGGGTCCGCATCGTATATCGCCACCTCGAAGCCGGCTCTTGCGAAGACGAGAGACCACGAGGAGCCGACCACGCCGGCTCCGATCAATGCAACCCGTGTCATGGACTGATCCTGGTGGGGGCGCTCAAGGGGTCTGCGCGCCGCATGTGTTGAGATGGATGGCGTAAAGGGAAGTGTGCCCGCAAATATAGAGGCGGTTGCGCTTCGGGCCGCCGAAGCAAACATTGGCGACCTTCTCCGGCACCGGGATCCGGCCGATGACGTCGCCCTCGGGCGTCACGCAGCGGACGCCGTCCCCGGAGCTTGTCCACACGTTCCCGTCCATGTCGACGCGCAAGCCGTCCGGTATGCCGGGGCTGATCTCGGCAAGGATGCGGCCGTTCCGCAGAACGCCCTCCTCGGCTACGTCGAAGGCCCGGATGTGGTGAGGCCAGTCGGGATTCGGCCAGAAGCCGGAGTCGGCGACGTAGAGCGTCGTCTCGTCCGGCGAAAAGGCGAGGCCGTTCGGCCGCTTGAAGTCGTCGACCACCACCCGCAGGCTGCCGTCCCGCGGATCGAGGCGATAGACGTTGCAACTGCCGATCTCGCTCTCGGCCTTGTTGCCCTCGTACTCCGCGCTGATGCCATAGGTCGGGTCGGTGAACCATATCGTGCCGTCTGATTTCACCACGATGTCGTTGGGGGAGTTGAGCCGCTTGCCCTGGTAGCGGTCGGCGAGCACGGTGACGGTGCCGTCATATTCGGTCCGCGTCACGCGCCGGCCGCGATGCTCGCAGGTGACGAGCCGGCCCTCGCGGTCGCGCGTGTTACCGTTGGAGAAGTTGGAATCGGCACGGAAGACCGAGACCTGTCCCGTCCCCTCGTCGTAGCGCAGGATGCGGTTGTTCGGCAGGTCGCTGAACAGAAGGCAATGATGGTCGGCGAAGTAGACCGGCCCCTCGGCCCACCGCAGCCCCGTATGCAGCCTTTCCAGGAAGACGATCGGAATCGTATAGGCCGAGAAGCGCCGGTCGTAGATCTCGAACGGGTCCATATGCATCCTCCTTTCAGGTCCTCGGCGCGCGGGTGGCGGCACGCTGACGCCGCCGCGCGGCGTAGACGGACAGGCCCACCGCCACGATCAGGATGCCGCCATTGAAGAAATACTGGACGTAGAACGGAGCGCCGAGCTGCTGCACGCCCGAGAACGAGAAGGCCAGGACCAGGACGGAGAGCAGCGTGCCGATCACGTTGACGCGGCCGGGCTTGATCGAGGTCGCGCCCAGGAGCGTCGCGGCGAACGCCGGCAGCAGATATTCGGGGCCGACGCTGGGCGTGCCGGTCTGCAGGATGCTGCCGAGCACGATGCCGGCGAAGCCGCTGAGCAAGCCGGAGACGATGAACGCGCCCGTCACGTGCCGGCGCACATTGATTCCGGTGAGCTCGGCGGCCCGCACGTTCGCGCCGATCACATAGAGGTTGCGGCCGACCGGCAGATATTCCGTCATGATCCACAGCGCCACCGAGATCAGCGCCACATAGACTGCCGGCAGCGGCACGCCGTAGACGATCTGCGTAAGGTTCGTGAAACTTTCCGGCAGGCTCATCCCGCTGATCTGCTCGCCGTTGGAGTACCAGTTGGTCACGCCGTAGAGGAGCGTGCCGGTGCCCATGGTCGCGATGAAGGAGTCGATGTGGAAGACGGTGACGAGCAGCCCGTTGGCGAAGCCGACGGCGAGCGACAGAACGAGGATGAGCAGCGCGGCCTCGGGCCAGCCGAGGCCCTGTTCCACCTGCAGCCCGACGATGAGCACCTGCGCCATGCCCAGATGATAGCCGATCGACAGGTCGAACTGCTTGGTGGCGAGCGGGATCATTTCCGCCAGCGCCAGCATCGCCGTCACCGACTGGCTCATCAGGATGGTGTTGATGTTGATGGCGCTGAAGAAGCTGGACGGTCGCAGGGCGCCGAACACCGCCATGATGAGCAAGAGGACGAAGAGAAGGCCGTAGATCGCCACGAAATTGGACAGCGTGGCCGTCGGCGCTGCCTGGCGCGCCGGCTGCGCCGCACTGCGTTGAACCGTGGTGTCGGACATGCCTTTCTCCGCCATCAATGCACTCGCTCGCTTTGCTCGCTCGCCATCGAGGAGCGGGTGAGAAGCCCCTCCAGCGTCAGCGCTGGGCCGGCGAGCTCCGATGTTATCGCGCCGCGCCCGATCACCAGCGCCCGATCGCACAGCGCCGCCACCTCCTCGAAGTCGGAGGAGACGACAAGGACGGCCGCTCCTTCGGCTGCGAGGTTGCGCAGCATGCGGTGGATGATGCCCTTGGCGCCGATGTCGACGCCTGCGGTGGGCTCCTCCATGATGAAAAGCTTGGCGCCGGTGGCCAGCCAGCGGCCCACGAAGATCTTCTGCTGGTTTCCGCCGCTCAGCCAGTCGATGAGGGCGGCCGGGTTGCGCGGCCGCACGTCGAGCCGCTCCAGCGTATCGCGCACTGCGCCGACCTCCCAGGCCGCATCGATGGGCTTGAACAGGGCGCCGGACACGCTCTGGAGGTTCGGGAAGAGATTTTCGCGCAGCGACATGCCGCTGAGCGCGCTCTCGGCGATCCGGTCGCCGGCGAGCAGGGCGATTCCCTTGCCGATCCGCGCGCCAACCGGCATGTCGGCCGGGATCACGTCCGTCCCGAGCCGGATGGTGCCGGAAACGTGCGGATGGGCGCCGAAGATGGCGCGGCCGATGACCTCGTGGCCGGCGCCGCGCAGGCCCACGAGGCCGACGATCTCGCCCCGCCCTACCGTGAGAGACAGCGGCCCCTGGTTGCCGGCGCGCAGGTCCTCGACGGCGAGGAGCGGGCTCGTGCTGCGCGTCTGCGCCGCCGGCGCATGCTGAATCTGCAATTCGCGGCCGAGCATGTCGCGCACGATGGCTTCCGTCGTCAGATCTCCGATCGGGCTCGACCGCACATGGCGGCCGTCGCGCAGCACCGTCACCCGATCGACCAGGCCGAAAAGCTCGTTCAGCCGATGGCTGACGTAGAGGATGCTCGTGCCGGAAGCGCGCAGCCGCCGCAGCACCTCGAACAGGTGCAGCGCGTCCGGGCCGGGAAGCGAAGCGGTGGGCTCGTCCAAAACCACGATCCGCGCATCGCGCGAAAGGGCGCGCACGATGCCGAGGATCGCCTTGCCAGCGGCGCTCAGCGAGCCGACAAGGGCTCGCGGATCCGGCGGGGCAATGGACATGCCGGCATAGATGCGTTCGGCCTGCTTCCAGACCTCCTTCCAGGAGATCATGCCCGCTCGACGGGGAAAGCCGGCCACAAGCGCGACGTTCTCGCCGATGCTGAGCTCGTCCACCAGGCCGAGATCCTGATGGACGAAGGCGATCGGCACCGTGTCGGCATAGGGGTTGGCGCGACGCCCCGTCACGACGATCTCGCCCTGGTCGGCCTGGAAGATCCCGGCGAGGATCTTGATCAGCGTCGACTTGCCGGCGCCGTTCTCGCCGACCAGAGCGTGGATTTCGCCCTGGCCGATCGTCAGATCGACGCCGTCCAGAGCGAGCGTGCTCAGGAAGCGCTTGGTCAGGCCGCGAATCTCGACTGCAGGTGGCGGGTCGCTTGCCATGGTCTCTTACCTGAGGCCGCGTCTGGAAGGGGAACGGGCAACGGCGCTATCCGTCGCCCGTCGCTACGGCTCTCCAGTCAGTTGCAGGCCGTGTCGGTGCCCTTCCAGATATTCACATAATGGCAGGCGAAGTTGTTGCTCGGCACGAACTCGTTGTCCTTGCCGCCCTCGCTGTCGACATTGTCCTTCACGATCAGGAAGACGGGCTGCACGAACTTCGCGGGCTCCTCGCCGGCCATGGCGCGCACGACCGCATCCACCGCCATGTAGCCGAAGAGCGAGCTGGGCTCCGGAACGCTCGCCACCTCGAAGCCGCCCTTGCGGATCATGTCGTAGGCCGAGGGCGGAGCATCGGCGCCGACCAGCTTGATCTTGTCGGTGGAGGCGCCGGCAGCGCGCAGCGCAGCGGCGACATTGGTGTAGTAGCCATCGCAGCACGTGGTCATCCACCAGCTGTCGCCATAGCGGGCCAGCAGGCCGGACACGGCCGCGTTCATGCGTGCCGAAGCGTCGCCCAGCGGCATGTTGATGGTCTCCAGCATCTTGCAGCCGGAGCAGTTGGCAATGGGCGTCGTCGTCGCCTTCGCCTTGAAGCGGGCGATGGCGTAGCTGTTGTCCACCATGTGGATGTTCTGGCCTTTGCCGTCGGACATGGCGATCACGTAAGCCGCCTCGGCCTGCCCGATCTCGGCCGGGTTCGAGACGATGTTGTGGTAAAGGCCGAGTTCGGGGCTCGGACCGGGGAACGCCGTGGCGTGGATGCCGATCACCGGGATGTGGCGGGCGATGGCGTCCTTGATGGGCTTCTGCAAGGCATTGGCGTCGGCGGGCGTGATGATCGCCGCCGGGTTCGCCGCAAGAGCCTGCTGCATGGCAGAAAGAGTGCCGCTGACTGTGCCCTGGCCGTTGAAGGTCATCACGTTCCAGCCGAGCGCCTTGGCGCCCTCCTCCACGCCTTTGCCCCACAGCACGTGCGGCGTGTAGGATTGGTCGGGCGAAACATAGGCAAGGGTGAAGCTGCCTTCGGGCGCCCGCGGCCCGCTGGTCGGCCCCTTCCATTCGGTCTGCGGCTTGGTCCGCTCGGCGACGATCGCCTTGGCCTCGTCCACGGACAGCGTTTCCTGGATGACGGGCTCCGGCCACGCCGGATAGGGCTCGGCCCGGGTTTCGGCCAGGGCGGCGCCTGCCGCAAGGGTCGCGGGAACGAGGGTCGCACCCAGCAGGGCCGCCTGTGCGGCTCGGGTTGCGAAGATATGCCTGTACAGTCGCTTGAGCATGATTTTCCTCCTGAATGTTTTCCGATCACTTCCTTGGTCGAGTGAACTGTCGTCCGCGGCGGAAGGCCGGCCTACTCCGCCGCGACCGTCGGCGGATGACCGACGGATCGGCTTGCTGCACCGGTCCTCCGCCCGAGCGCTCCTGCCGCGCCTCCGTCCTGCATCGCGCGCAGGTGATAGAGCGTGGTGGTGTCGATGAGATCGACCATGTCGTAGGTGATGGGGGCGTCCGTCGGCACGTCGCAGCGCAGCTTTGCGCCGGTGAGCAGGCCGAGCGGCACGACATTCTCCGCCTTGGCCGTCTCGTAGAGGTCGTTGAGCGCATAGACGGTCGAGCCGCCGGCGCCGTCGATGAGGGTGCCCGCCTTGAGGGGACGTTTGGCGGCGCCGAAAACCTCCGTCACCAGCCCCAGTTTCGGCACGATGGTGGGATGCGCGAACTCCACCGCATTGACGATGGAAAGCGGGATCTCGTTGGTCACGAGATGATACGGCGTATACATGTTGTAATAGCCGTCGGAACCGGTCACATCGAGGTATTTCAGGTCCTCCCGAACCTGGGGATGGTCGGTATAGACGCACAGGAACACGCCCGGCGTCACGCTCCGGTCGAAATCGATCGAGCCGTCGGGATGCTTCAGCGGGCGGGCGTAGTCGACGACGCCGCGCCGGTTGAGAAGGCCCCCCTCGCTCTTGGGACGGAACAGCTCGGGAATCTCGTTCACGCCCGCGATCGGCCCGTGCATGCCGCGAATGTCGGGCACCAGGCCGGTGTAGTTGGAGATGCACGCCATCTCGATCATGGTCTTGGTGGCATCGCGGAAGGTCACGAGAAAGTGCGGATTGACGCCCAGGCGCCTGGCATCCTCCGCCACGCTGTCGGGCGTGGCGTAGCGGTCGAAGAGGCCGATGCTGGAGGGAGCCTTGCCGACGGCCACGATCTCGAATCCGAGGCCGGCGTAGCGATCGTGATACTCTGCGATCAGGCCGGGCTCGTCGCCCGACGAGACGGTGTAGACGACGCCGGCCGCCTGGGCCATCCGGTAGAGGAGCGGGCCGACGACGACGTCATATCGGGATTGCCGGTCGCCTCCACCACGACATCGATCGGAAGCTCGGAGAGGATTTCCGCATCCTGGGTGGCCACCGGCCTGCCGGCGCGGACGGCGTCCGCCGCGGTCGAGGCGTTGTCGGTGACGACGACATCCTCCCGGCGATGCCCGCAAAGCTCGAAGGCCCGCACCACGCGATCGGTGCTGATGTCGGCGATGACGGCGTTGCGGATGCCTTTCATGAGGCCGATCTGGCAGATCGCGCCCGTGCCCATGCGGCCGGCTCCGACGAACCCGACCTGGATCGGCCTTCCCTCCTCCGCCCGACGGTCCAGCGCCTGCTTGAACATTTCACCCCTATTTCTGTTATTCTGAATGTCTGATATTATGAATTACAGCTAGAGCCTCGTGTCAAGGCGGCTTCGGAGGTTTCATGCTTGCCCCTTCGATCGAGGGCTCAGACACGGTTTCGCGGCCGATGCGTGTGTCTGCCTTGGTGTCGCCTCGGATGGGCGGATCAAAAGCGGGAAGATAGGATTCGGTGACGACGCTTGCGCGCCATGGCATATAGGCGTGACGATCTGAGAACGGAGACGGTGCGATTGGACCAGAATGGGCTGACGGAGAATACAAGCACGCTCATCCGGCCGGTCAGTCGGGCGACGCTGCCTCAGGAGATTGTGAAGGCCCTCACGGATCTGATCATGAGACGGGTGTGGAAGCCGGGCGATCTCATTCCATCGGAGAAGGAGCTCGCGATCCGCTTCCAGGTGGGGCGCTCGACCATCCGCGAAGCGGTCAAGAGTCTGGTCGTCCTCGGCGTGCTGGAGGCTCGGGCCGGCGAAGGCTCCTTCGTGCGCGAGCCGACCTCCGAGCTTCTCTCCGGAGCCTTCCGCTGGGGCCTTTTGTTGAGCGAGGGCAATCTGGACCATCTCGTCGAGGTCCGAGTGCTGGTCGAGGTGGAATGCGTGCGCCGCGCCGCGGAGAATCGCACCGATGCGCTGGTGGCGGTTCTGCGCGCTTCAACCGAGGAGATGCGCGCCGAGCCCATGGATCACAATGCTTTCATGGAGGCGGACACTCGTTTTCATCTGGCTGTCGCCCATGCCGCCAGAAACCCGATCTTCGAGAATATCGGCTCGACCATCCAGGCGATCGTGCGGATCTGGTATCCCAAAACCTACTACATCCCTGAAACCAAGGGGCGAACAATCTCGGAGCACCAGGCGATCGCCGACGCCATCGATGCCGGCGACATCGAGGCGGCAGGAAACGCGATGCGGGACCATCTTCTCGCTGCCGGCGAGCGCTTGCGCACCCTCGTTCCGGCGACCTTGCGTTCATAGGCCAGCCGTTCGCCGACAGCCGTCCCGTCAGCAGGCCAGCATGTGCAGCGTTTCAGCAGGCGTCTCGATGCCGGCGACGATATCGGGAATCGAGGAAAATTCCTCCGGCGTGCGGCCGCGCCCGTCCTTCTGCGCACAAAGATCCTGGCGATCCTGACGATCCTCGCCATCCATGGAACCTTCCGGCCGACGGTTAGCTGTCAAGGATCTTGCGAACTTTCAGCGCCAGCTCATCGACGCTGAACGGCTTGGTCAGGAGGCTCGTCCCGGCATCGAGGACGCCGTTGTGGACGATGGCGTTGCGGGTGTAGCCGGTCGTATAAAGCACCTTCAGGTCCGGCTGATGCTGCCTTGCCCTGTCCGCGAGCTCGCGTCCGGACATTTCCGGCATCACGACGTCGGTGAACAGCAGCGATACCCTCTGTCCGGACTGAAAGTGGCGGAGCGCTTCGGCGGGGCCGGACGCTTCCATGACGCTATAGCCGAGGTCTTTCAAGGCTTCGACCGAGACCGCGCGAACGCGCTCCTCGTCTTCGACGACCATCACCAGTTCGGTGGCCGTACCCTTGTGTATCGCCGCCATGTCGAGAGGCTTCGACGGCTCGGGGGCCTCGCCGTAGAATCTCGGCAGATAGATCTTGACGGTCGTGCCGACCCCCAGCTCGGAATAGATCTTCACGTGACCGCCGGATTGCCGCACGAATCCATAGACCTGGCTGAGGCCGAGCCCGGTGCCCTTTCCGGTTTCCTTCGTGGTGTAGAACGGGTCGAAAGCGCGCGCCCTTACCTCGTCCGTCATTCCCGACCCGGTGTCCGCGACGGCGATCAACACGTACTGCCCGGGCTCGATCGCGAACTCGCGCGCGAAAGCGTCGTCGACGAACGCATTGGAGGTTTCGATGGTCAGTTTTCCGCCGTCAGGCATGGCGTCGCGGGCATTGACGCAAAGATTGAGGACGGCGCTTTCCAGCTGAGCGGGATCGACCTTGGTCTGCCATAGCCCGGCCCCCTGCACGGTCTCGACGGTGATCGGCTCGCCCAATGTCCGGGCAACCAATTCCGTCATGTTCGAAACCATCTTGTTGGGATTGACGGGCTCGGGAGCCAAAGGCTGCTGCCGGGAGAACGCCAGCAGGCGCTTGGTCAGGTCCGCAGCCCTGCGCGCGCCGTCAATCGCGCCCTCGACGAAACGTTCGACGTCGGTCTCCCCCTTCGCCAACTTTCGCTGCAGCAGATTCAGGCCGCCGATGACGACCGCCAGCATATTGTTGAAGTCGTGGGCGATGCCGCCCGTCAACTGACCCACGGCCTCCATCTTCTGCACCTGGCGAAGCTGCTCCTCCGCCTTGGCCCGTTCCAGCACCTCCGCGGCCACCCGCTCCTCGAGCGTGACGTTCAACGCGTGAAGCGCTTGCTCCGCGCGCTTCCGTTCGGCGATCTCGCGCTCGGCAGCCTGGTAGAGCCGCGCGTTGTCGATCGCCGTCGCGGCCTGCCCGGCGATGCCGACCAGCAGTTCCTCATGCTCTTCGACGAAACGACCCGGCTGGGAATGGCCGAAGAACAGGCCCCCGATCACGTCCCCGGCACGCGAGTTCACCGGCACGGCGAGATAGCTGCGGACCGGCAGGTGCCCTTCCGGCATCCCGTAATACGGGGCGTTTTTCCCGTAGCGGGGGTCCTTGGTGATATCGTCGGATCTGACGACTCCTTCGCCCTCGAACGTAGGACCGAAAACCTTGGTGTTTCGGGGCATCGGGAACTTGGAGAAGGCTTCCTTCGGCACGCCCGACAGGGCGTACAGCATGTAGGATTCGCCCTTGTCGTTGATGACGTTGTGGAAAAATGCCCCGAACTCGGCGCCGACCAATTCCGTGCAGGCATCGGTGACGATCTGGACGACCCTGTCGACGTCGAGCTCCTCCGCGACGGCCGCCGCCGATCGGTTCAGCACCTGCAGCTTGCGCGTCTCCGCGCGGATCGCGGCTTCGGTCCGGCGCGCCTCGGTCACGTCGACATTGACGCCGATCATGCCGACAAATTCTCCGCGCGGCCCCAGGCGCGGCCGCGCGTTGGTTACCATGTCGCGATACTCTCCGTCGTGCCGCCTGAACCGCAACTCGACGGTGAAGCCCTCATGGTCCACCATGGCTCGCCTGAAGGGTGCCAACGCCCTGACGTCGTCCGGATGGACAGTCGCGAACCAGTCGAAGGCAGAAATTTCCCCCTCGGACACTCCCCAGAATTCCCGTTGGGCGAAGTTCAGATAGATGCACTTCGCCTCGGCATCGCTCATCCACAGCATTACCGGGGCATTCTCGGCAACAAGGCGGAAGCGCTCCTCGCTCTCGCGCAGCGCTATTTCATTTCGCCTTGCCTCGGTGACGTCATGACCCTGGACAAAGACACCGGTCACCCGGCCGTTGGACACGACCGGCTGATAGATGAAATCCAGATACCGCTCGTCCTCGTCCGATCGATAGCGCAGGTTCACCTTCTGGCCGCGACCGACGAACGGCTTGCCCGAGGCGTAGACGCTGTCGAGCAATTTGTTGAAACCTTGGGACGCCACCTCGGGCAACGCTTCGGCGACCGTTTTTCCAAGGATGTCGCGATGGTCGACCAGAGTCAGATAGGCCTCGTTCGCCATCGCAAAACGATGGTCTGGCCCGCTCAGCATGGCGATGAAGCCCGGCGCTTGGTCGAACATGCTGCGCAAGCTTTCCCGCTCAGACGCAAGTTCGCGCTCGGCCTTTACCTTCGACGTCGTTTCCACGACCACGGCGATCACGCCGACGGGAATGCCCTTGTCGTCGAGCAGGGGAGAATAATCGAGATCCAGCCACAACTCTTCCGGCTCGCCGTTCCGGAAGAGGGTCATCGCTTGTTCCCGGTACGCCAGGGTGCCGCCGGCCAGCCCGACCTTCATGACGTTGTCGTTGAAATCGGCGACCTCCGGCCAGCCCTCTCGCACCTTGGAGCCGAACAAGGTGGGATGGCGCCCTCCCGAGAAACGGGAATAGGCGTCGTTGTAGATCATCACGCCGTCTTCGTTCCAAAGGGTCACGAGCGCGACCGGAGAGCGAAGAACCAAGGCGACGTTTGCTTTGACATGCTCGGGCCACTGCTCGATTTCGCCCAACGACGTCGCAGCCCAATCGAATGCCGCTATGATGCCCGCAGCCTCGCCTCCGCCTGCGAGAAACGGATACGCGTCGGTCCCTCGTTTCGGCAATTCCCCCTCCGCCCCGATCAGCCTCTCGTAACGGGAGTATGACGGAATTGTTCCATGTTCACCCCGGGTCTCGACAACATGCCGGTTCCTTAGGGCAGAAGGCCGCAAAAGTCGTGAACCGGAGAATAAGGAACCTCAACACGACGGGGTCCCCGCGTTGCGCGGGCTGGCGCACGACCGGAGGATAACGGATCCGTGACACCCATATGCAAACGCGATGCCTAAATTGGGACTGGAACCGATATGGCGCTCGGGTGTTTACCACCGTTTGGGGGATTTTTCTGTGAATGAACAAGCCATCTCAATTCTCGTCGTCGACGACGAGCCGCTCCTGCGGATTTTTGCCGTCGATTTCCTGACGGATGCCGGCTTCATGGTCTATGAGGCCAGCAACGCCGACGAGGCCGTGGAGGTGCTCGGGTCCCGGCCCGACATCTTCGCCGTCTTCACCGACATCCAAATGCCCGGTTCTCTGGACGGCATCGGCTTGGCCCGACGCATCAAGGAAAGCTGGCCAGGGGTCTTCGTCATCGTCACGTCCGGCCAGCAGGCACCGCAGGATGGCGAGCTTTCGGACGACGTGCCGTTCCTCACCAAGCCGTATTTGCCCGAAACGGTCGCCGCCATGATCCGGCAAAAGCTCAGCCCGCAAATAGTTGACGTTCCGGTGCCAGAATAGGTCGATCGCGAGGCGCGACCGAGGAAGCGAACCGACATCCAGCAGGAAAATTCCCCCGCACGATGCGGAAGGGTTCTCTCGACGAATGAACCGCGGCCTTCTATAGCGCTACCGCATTGCCTCGGGCTTTCTTATTTCGGTTTGTCACAACGATGGCGCCACAGGCCTGCTTTCCGCTTTGGCTGCCGAACTTCGTCCGTAGCGAGTAGTGAATGACATCGAGCCGCTCTACCGATTTTTCCAAGCGTACCCTCGGCCTCGACCCGCCCGTCGCGTTCGGTCTGGCGGCCGCGCTGATTTTCTTCCTGATCAGCGGCGCGATCGCCTATCTCAATCTGCAGAACCTGCGCGAGGGAAACCGAAGCGTCACGCATTCCCACGACGTCATCGTGGCTCTCGACAAACTGCTGTCGAACGCCCAGGACGCGGAAACAGGCCAACGCGGATTTCTGCTCACGAACGACGATAGATATCTGGGTCCTTACAATGAGGCCGTCCGGGCAATCCCCGCGAAGCTGGACGAGATAGCCGAGCTGACTTCGGACAATCCGGCGCAGCAGGCGAGGGTCGCGGAACTTCGGCGCCGTGTCGAGGCCAAGCTTTCCGAACTCAGGGAAACCATAGACCTTCGGCGCGCGCAGGGCCTTGAGGCGGCCCTGGCGGTCGTCAATTCGGATCGCGGAAAAGCTGCGATGGACGCTCTTCGCGCGCAGCTCGCGACGATGGCCGGGGAGGAGGCGAAGCTGCGCGCCCAGCGGCTCGTCGAAATGGACAGTTCCCAGAAGACCGCCCTTGTCACCAGTTTCCTTTCCGGACTGCTGGGCATCCTGCTGACGGCCGCGATCGGCTTCTTGATGCGCCGGGCGACGCTGGCGCGCCGGCGGGAGGAATGGCTGCAATCTGGCCAGGTCGGCCTGGCTGCCGCCATGATGGGTGATCAGCCTATCGAACGGCTTGGCAACAGCGTCCTCGAATTCCTGGCGCGTTACGCGGGCGCCGTGGCAGGAGCGCTTTTCGTCGGCGACGGCGAGATCTATCGGCGCGCGTCGACCTACGGCGTCCCCGAAGGCGCGAACGTTCTCGAACGGTTCAAGCTCAGGGAGGGCCTTCTGGGCCAGGCCGCTGCGGAACGCCGGTCCATGCTGGTCGGCGAGGTTCCGGAAGGATACCTCGCCTTCGGCTCGGCTCTGGGCCATGACAAGCCGCGCCATCTGGCGATTTTCCCCGCGGGGGTTGACGAAGCCGTCAACTCGGTCGTCGAGCTCGGTTTCCTTCGGCCCGTCGACGACAGGGTGATCGCGCTGCTTGAGGCTGCGGCCGGAGCGATCGGTCTCTCTGTTCGGTCGGCCAGATACCGCGAGGAGTTGCAGAACCTCCTAGAGGAAACGCAACGTCAATCCGAGGAGTTGCAGACGCAGAGCGAGGAACTGCGCGTGTCCAACGAGGAGCTCGAGGAACAAGGCCGGGCGCTCAAGGAGTCGCAGGCCAGGCTTGAACAGCAACAGGTCGAGTTGGAGCAGACGAACTCGCAACTCGAGGAGCAGACGCAGCAGCTGGAGTCCCAGCGCGACGATCTCGAGCGGGTGAACGCATCGGTTCAACTGAAAGCGCGTGAACTGGAGCAGGCCAGCCGCTACAAGTCGGACTTCCTCGCCAACATGTCACACGAATTGCGCACGCCGCTCAACTCGTCGCTCATCCTCGCCAAGCTGCTCGCCGACAACCCGGACGACAACCTCACGGCCGAGCAGGTGAAATACGCGCAGACGATCCAGTCCTCCGGCAACGACCTGCTGAACCTGATCAACGACATTCTCGATCTCTCCAAGATCGAGGCCGGCCACGTCGAGATCCGGCCGGAGTCGGTCGCCGTCGAGCGGCTGGCTGGCAATCTCGGACAGCTCTTCCAGCCCGTCGCCGCCGAGAAGACGCTGGACTTCCGGATAGATATCTCGAAAGACATTCCGCGGACGATCGAGACGGACCCCCAGCGGCTGGAACAGGTCCTCAAGAACCTGCTGTCGAACGCCTTCAAGTTCACGGAAGCCGGAGAAGTGAAACTGTCGATCCGCAAGGGTGCCGATGGCCAGATCGCCTTCGCGGTATCAGACACCGGCATCGGCATCGCCGAAGAGCAGCGGCAGCGGGTATTCGAAGCCTTCCACCAGGCCGACGGCACGATCAGCCGGAAATACGGCGGCACGGGTCTCGGCCTGTCGATCTCACGGCAGCTTGCACGCCTTCTGGGCGGCACCATCGACCTCGAAAGTCAGCCAGGTCGGGGCAGCACGTTCACGGTTACCATCCCCGCGGTTTACGACCCGTCCAAGGTTCCGTCGCGGGACGCTCTGACGGTCCCCCCGATCAACGGCGCGGCTTCACGGACAGAGCCGCCCCGCGCCCCGCCGGTCATGGTCCCCCACAAGATCGAGGACGACCGCGCCGCGCCGTCCGACGAAAGACGCATCCTGCTCGTCATCGAGGACGACGACACCTTCGCGGCGATCCTGCGCGACCTGTCGCGCGAGATGGGATTCCGCTCTCTCGTCGCCGCCACCGCCGAAGAGGCCCTCAACCTCGCGAAGGCCTGCATGCCAAGCGCGATAGTGCGCGACGTCGGCCTGCCCGACGAGTCGGGGCTTTCTGTGCTCGACCGCCTGAAGCGCGACGTCCGGACGCGCCACATTCCCATTCACGTAGTCTCCGCAGGCGACTATGCCGAAACGGCGTTTTCGCTGGGCGCCGTCGGATACGAGCTCAAGCCGGTCAAGCGCGAGCAGCTCGTCGAGGTGCTTGAAAAGCTCGAGGCCCGACTGTCGCAGCGTATGCACAGGGTCCTTATCGTCGAGGACGATCTGGTGCAGCGCGAAGCCGTTGCGAAACTGCTTTCGTCCCACGACGTCCAAACCGTGACCGCCGGCACCGCCGCCGAATGTCTCAAGCTGCTGAAGGAGGAGACGTTCGACTGCATGGTGCTCGACCTGTCGCTGCCGGACGCATCCGGCTATTCGTTGCTCGAGACGCTCAGCCAGGAGAGCGCCTATTCGTTCCCGCCCGTGATCGTCTATACGGGCCGGGAGCTTGCCGACGACGACGAGCAGCGCCTGCGTCGCTACTCGAAGTCTATCATCATCAAGGGTGCGAAATCGCCGGAGAGGCTTCTCGACGAGGTGAGCCTGTTCCTTCATCAGGTGATATCCGAGCTGCCCGCCGAGCAGCAGAAGATGATCCGCAAGGCGCGCCACCGGGACGCGTTGCTGGAGGGCAGGCGCATCCTGGTGGTCGAGGACGACGTCCGCAACGTCTACGCCCTGACCAATATCCTCGAGCCGCGGGGCGCGATCGTCGAGATCGCCCGCAACGGCAAGGAAGCCCTGAATGCCCTCGAAAGGGCCGCAAGCAAGCCCGAACTGGCCATCGACCTCGTCCTTATGGACGTGATGATGCCGGTGATGGACGGTCTGACGGCTACGAGCGAAATCCGCAAGAATCCGGAATGGAAGAAACTGCCGATCATTGCGCTGACCGCCAAGGCGATGCCGGACGACCAGAAGCGATGCATCGACGCGGGCGCCAACGACTATATGGCCAAGCCGCTGGATGTCGAGAAGCTCCTGTCCCTCGTGCGCGTGTGGATGCCGAAGTGACGGAAATCCAGCCAGCCGAGAAGGTCGAGGACATCGAGATCCGGCTCCTGCTGGAGGCGCTTTACATCACATACCACTACGATTTCCGCAACTATTCCATCGCCTCGATAAAGCGGCGGCTGCGCCAGGCGCGCGAGCAAATGGGATTTGCGAACTTCTCCGCATTGCAGGAACGCGTGATGCACGAGCCGGACATGCTGCCGCGGCTTCTGCGCTACCTGACGGTTCAGGTCAGCGAGATGTTTCGCGATCCAAGCTATTTCCGGGCCCTTCGCGAAAAGGTCGTCCCGCACCTGAGGACGTATCCCTCGCTCAAGGTCTGGGTGGCCGGATGCAGCGGCGGCGAAGAGTTGTATTCGCTCGTCATCCTCTTTCGGGAAGAGGGGCTGGAAGAGCGCACCATCTTCTACGCCACCGACATCAATCAGGAGGCGCTGCACGTCGCCGAAAGCGGGATTTTCGCGCTGGACCGCGTCCGATTGTTCACGGAGAACCATCGGAACTCCGGCGGCAAGTCGTCTCTCTCCGACTACTATCAGGCCGCCTATGGCAGGGTGTCGTTCGACAAGACCCTGCGCCGGAACGTGGTATTCTCCGACCACAGCCTGGTGACGGACGCCGTCTTTGCGGAAATGCACCTGATTTCCTGTCGCAACGTCCTGATCTATTTCAACCGCAGTCTGCAGGACCGCGCGGTCGGACTCTTCAAGGACTCCCTCGTCCGCAAGGGGTTCCTGGGACTTGGCGCCAAGGAGAGCCTTCGTTTTTCTCGTTACGCCGGAGCGTTCGACGAGTTCGTGCGGGAAGAAAAGATCTATCAGAAGCGGGGCGCCTGATGACGACGAAGGCCGAGGCTGTCGTGGTTGGCGCGTCCGCAGGGGCTCTGGAGGCGCTTTCCGCCATTCTTCCCGCGCTTCCCAGGGAGTTCAGGCTCCCTGTCATGGTGGTCGTCCACGTGCCGTCCGACAGGCGCAGCGTCCTTGCGGAGCTCTTTCAGGCAAAATGCAGGGTTCAGGTCCGGGAAGCGGACGACAAGGAACCGATCGCCGGGGGGACGGTGTATTTCGCGCCATCGGACTACCACCTCCTGGTCGAGCCGGACAAAAGCCTGTCACTCTCCAGCGATGAGCCTGTTCTCTTTTCCCGCCCTTCGATCGATGTTTTGTTCGAAAGCGCCGCCGACGCTTATGGCGAGGGATTGGTCGCGATCGTCCTCACCGGAGCCAACGAGGACGGCGCGAAAGGCATGCGCGCCGTCCTCGACCTGGGGGGCGTCGCGCTGGTGCAGGATCCGGATCGCGCCTTCGCGCCCGCGATGCCGCAGGCCGCGATCCGTCTGTGTCCGAGCGCCCGGGTGATGGCTCTCGAGGAAATCGCAATGTACTTGCAGAAGGTTTGAGATCGACCATGCACCCCGTTCGCTTTCTTCTGGTCGACGATCTCGAGGAGAATCTCCTTTCCCTCGAAGCGTTGTTGCGCCGCGAGAACCTGGTTTTGCTGAAAGCACGTTCGGGAGACGAGGCCCTTGAGCTTCTTCTTCAACACGACGTGGCCCTGGCGCTGGTCGATGTGCAAATGCCCGGTCTCAACGGTTTTGAACTGGCCGAACTCATGCGCGGGAACGAGAGGACCAGGCACATTCCGATCATTTTCGTGACCGCCGGCACCGCCGACGGCCAGCGGCGTTTTCGCGGCTATGAGGCCGGCGCGGTGGATTTCATCCAGAAGCCGATCGAGCCGGATATCCTGCGCAGCAAAGCCGACGTGTTCTTCCAGCTCTACCGCCAGCGCCAGCAGATCGCCGCGCAACGGGACGAACTGGAGGCGCAGGCCGAAGCCCTCAGGGAGGCCGGCCGCCGCAAGGACGAGTTCCTGCTGACCCTCACGCATGATCTGACCTTGCACAAGGACGCCAGAGCGCAGCAGGACGTGCTGCTGCGCGAGATCAACCATCGTATCAAAAACCTGTTCAGCCTGACGTCCGGGCTGATCTCCCTCAGCGCAAGAAACGCCCGCAGCGTCGAAGAGCTTTCGGCCAACCTGAGATCCCGGCTGAAGGCTCTCGCGGACGCGCACGCCCTCACTCTTCCGGACCTGAGAGCGGACCAGCTCGCGGAATCGTCGACCACCGTGGCGGCTTTGATGAACGCGATCCTGGCGCCGCACGAGCTCGAGCACGCGCCCAGGATAACCATAACAGGATCTGATGCGACACTGTCCGGCAACGCGCTGACGTCGTTTGCGTTGCTGATCCACGAACTGACCACCAACGCTGCGAAGTATGGCGCTCTCGCCACGCCCGAAGGCCGGCTGCTTGTCGACATTTCGACGACTGACGACACCTTGCGGATCGACTGGAAGGAGCAATCGGCGGATCGTCCGACGGGCAATGGAGATCGTGAGGGTTTCGGCACGGCTCTTGAGAAGGCGGTTCTGACGGGGCTCGGCGGCACCCTCTCCCGGGATTGGAGAGACGAGGGTCTATCGCTCGCGCTCGAAATGCCTTTGGCGCGCTTGCTTCCCAAGGGCTCGCAGGCAACTTCTTGATCGCAACGGCCAACGTGCGAGGACATGATGAAAATTGCGAGCGCAGACTTGTGGACCGTCACTCGTTCTGCGGTCGCGGGATTTTTCGATGACAGCGCGCTCAGCCATGCTGCGGCTATGGCGTTCTACGCTGCAACGTCATTGGCGCCCATCTTGCTAATCGTGCTGAGTGTCGCCGGCTTCGCCACGGGAAGGGATGCCGCGGAAATCGCGATATCCGCCCAGCTGACGGGCCTGCTCGGTCCGCAAGGAGCCGACCTCTTGAAGGCAACGGTCGAGAACGCGTCCGCGCACAAGGGAACCATGGCTTCCGTCGTCGCCGTCGTCACCTTGCTCGTCGGGGCATCCGGGGTCTTCGGCGAGATGCAGTCCACGCTCAACCTCATCTGGAAGGTCCGGCCGCAGAAGGTTTCCCTTTTCAACCTGGCCCGGGCCCGCGTGGCGAGCCTTGGGCTGGTCGCTTCACTCGGCTTCTTGCTGCTGGTCTCACTGGCAGCCAGCGCGGCGATTTCGGCCGTAGGCGACGTGATGACCGCCAGACTGCCCTTCGGAGAATTCGTGCTGTCGGCGGCGAACACGTTGGTCTCGCTCGTCCTCGTCGCCTTGCTTTTCGGCGCGATCTTCAAGATCCTTCCGGATCGCGCACTCTCATGGCGCGACGTGCGGTTCGGCGCGGCCGTGACCGCGATTCTGTTCACGATCGGCAAATCCCTGATCGGCTGGTACCTGGGAACCAGCGCGATCGCCTCATCCTATGGCGCCGCCGGCAGTCTCATCGTCCTGCTGCTATGGGTGTTCTATTCCTCGGCGATATTTCTGTTCGGCGCCGAGATCACGCGCGCTGTCGCCGTCCGGTTCGGAAGTCGCCGCGATTTGATGCCTGTCGAGATCGGAAAGCGACCGTTGGATCTGCCCAGCGCGAAAGGTTCGCCTGCGCGCCCGTTTGGTGTCGTCGCGCTGATTGCAGGAATTGCATTGCTTGCGACTTGGGCTTCCATCTCTCGACATCGTCCACCCGGAAGAGACTGACCGGAAGCGTGGATGGGAACAGGCCCGTTCCATGAAATGTCCCGTCGACAGTCATGGCAAGGCAGACACGCGCTTGCTCTTGAGACAGACTGAAACCTCGGTTGGAATCTCGTCCGGCGCGCGACTTCCAGTTGAATAGACTGCGGGCGATGAATCGGCCATGTGTTGATCACTCCGCTGGGATTGCTATTGTTATGATCATCGATGCCGATGTTCAGGCCTCCAGCAACGCTTTGAGTTTCGCGAGTTCTATGTCGACCAACGCGATCTGCTCGTCGAAGTAAGCGTCAGTGAAGCTTGGCGGCTGAAAGAATGTGATCATGAACTCGGCGCCGGAGCCATTGGCGATTACCCGCGCAGGCACCGTCCAGCTTGCCTGTGGATCGACGAAGTCATGATCAAGGATGCCGTGGCGAGCATCGGCCCGCATCCGCAGGAGAGCCGTCCCATGCGGCGTAACCATGTCCCACCAGTCCGGATCGGCGGAGCGGCTGGTCGCTTTCACATTGACAATGGCCCAACTGGGCCAGTTGCCGAGGTCGGCCAGAAAATCAAAGGCCGCCTGCGGGGCGCAGGCAACGCGCACGGTCTTGGTGACCGAGCGGGCAGTGGTATGACTCGTCCCGGTCCGGGAGCCGGGAAAATGCTCCGTATGCGTCTCGCCGCAGCGGCCATAGTAGAGCACGCGCTCGCCGGTGAGGGAAACAAGGTAGCCCGCACAACCCGCTCCGGCTACCTTGGCGCAGAAGCCCCTGTAGCTGTAGCCGGCAACCAGCGCCTGTGCCTCGCGCAATGCCTCCTTGATCAAAGCCGGATCGAAACACTCCGCCACCGGGCTGAGAGTACGCTCAGCCTTCAGTTCGATGGCCTCGCCGTCCGGCATGTAGTAGGTGCGGGTCGAGCGACGGAGATCGACCGCGTAGCCGTCGAATCCGGCGTTGGTCAGCATCTGCACGCTCTCGGGGAAAGTCATGGTGCCGGATTCCGAGCCCTCAAGCGTGGCGCGAGCCACATCGTGCCAATTCGCATTCATGTCGTTGTCCTGTCCTGGTAAAGGTTGAGCGCGTGCCGATCGTCAGTCGATGGGCAATGAACTGAGTCCGCGCTTTTCGACGATCTCTCGCAGGATGCGTTGCAGCGCCGCCCGATCTTTCGCTGCGAGGTGGCTGAAGAACTCGGCGTCGTTGGCATCGGCCAGCGCCGCCAATTCCGGCACCAGAGCTCTGCCGACAGATGTAAGGGCAAGTGTCTGACCCCGTCCATCGTGCGGATCGGCAGCGCGTACCACCATCGACTTGGCGATCAGGCGCTCGGCCAGTTTGGAGATGGCGCCCCGCGTCATACCCATGCGCTCGGCGAGGCGGCTCGGCGCGAGAGCCTTCTCGTCCAGCAGCTGGCGCATCAGCACCCATTCGGCCACCGTGACGCCGTGCGCCTCCACTTTCCGCGCGAATGCCTGGGAAACATGATTGGACACATAGCGCAGCCAATAGCCGATATGGTCGGTCAGATCGGAAGCGGTGTGGGTCGGCATCAGTGAAATCCCTCTGGTTGACTAGGAAACTACCATAACGAAGTTTCCTAGTCAACCAGATTTCGCTTGCCCAACGCGGAGGCTATTTCAGGCTCCTGAAGTCCCACCGTTTACCCGAAAGATGCCAGTGAAAATACAACGGCATAACGGTGCCCAGTTCCATCTGCTCAGGGGCGGCAATCCGCTTTTGCCGACCACTGAAACAATAAAGAACGTGCTGCTAACCCAGCCGCCGGCGAGTTCGGCACTTCTCTTGAAAGCTACGACTGATCGCCTCGTTGTGCCGGGGCTGAGGGGCTCATCAATAAAGCTGGTGGGCCAGGGAACATCGACATCGACCCGATGTTAGGGGCGGCACTCAAGAGGAACCGCCTTGAACATCGCCACACCCGTTGCCCATTCGCACCCCGGTCCAATCATCTGCTTTTCCCATCTGAGGTGGGATTTCGTCGTTCAGCGGCCCCAACATCTGATGAAGCGGTTCGGCGAGAAGCGGCGCGTGTTCTTCTTCGAGGAGCACATTCCGACAGATCATCATTTGCCATATCTCGAATTCCACTCTTTCGACGATACCGAGGTCGTAGCGATCCGGCCTCGCGTGCCGCGCGATTGGCAGGGTACGCGGCTGCACCATGCGCTCTCCGGCCTATTGGATGACCTGCTTGCGTTTCAGGCCGCGGGTCAGAAGCCGGTGCTCTGGTTCTACACGCCGATGATGCTTCCGTTTGCCGAGCATGTCGACGCGGCGGCGGTCGTCTATGACTGCATGGACGAGCTTTCAAACTTCCGTTTTGCTCCCCCAGGGCTCCGCGAGAACGAAAACCGATTGCTCCAGCGGGCAGATGTCGTCTTCACAGGCGGGTACAGCATCTACGAGGCGAAGCGGCACCAGCACCGCAACATCCATCCCTTTCCCTCCAGCGTCGACACCGCCCACTTCGCCTTGGCAAGAACCGAACGATCGTCTCCCCTCGATCAGCCATCGATCACGGCCCCGATCCTGGGTTACTACGGTGTCATCGACGAGCGCGTCGACCTGGATCTTCTGGCGGCCGTCGCTGCAGACAGGCGGGACTGGTCGTTCGTCATGATTGGACCGGTCACCAAGATCGATCCCGCTGCTTTGCCGCAAGCGCCCAACATCCACTATCTCGGCCGCAAGGACTATGCCGAACTTCCGGCTTATCTGGCGGGCTGGGACGTGGCATTGATGCCGTTCGCGATCAACGACGCGACCCGCTTCATCAGCCCCACCAAGACCCCGGAATATCTTGCAGCCGGCCGCCCCGTGGTGTCCACGCCTGTAACCGACGTCGTGCGTCACTACGGAAATGTGTCCGGAGTCTTCATCGCCGAGGGCGCGCGGGATTTCCTGAGCGCATGTGGGCAGGCGCTCGCCCTTGCCGCGGCTCCCCGCTCCTGGCTGCCGAAGGTCGACCGGCTGCTCGCGCAATCATCGTGGGACCAGACCTTTGGGCGCATGTCGTCGCTTGTCGATGAGGCCGTAAGCGACAACATCGCGAAGCAGGCCGTTCCAGCGCTTCGGATATCCCACCGCAGGCCACACTTCGACTATTTGATCGTGGGCGCCGGATTTGCCGGTTCCGTGCTCGCCGAGCGGCTGGCGGCATCAGGAAAGCGTGTCTTCCTTTGCGACCGGCGGCCTCACATCGCCGGAAACACCTACGATTGCTTCAATGAGGACGGCATCCTCATCCACAGATACGGCCCTCATATCTTCCACACCAACAGCGAAGAGATCTTCGCCTATCTCTCCCGCTTCACGCGCTGGCGGCCCTACGAGCATCGGGTTCTGGCGAGCGCCGCCGACAAGCTTCTGCCTATCCCCATCAACCGGACCACGCTCAACGAACTTTACGGGGTGAACCTCGCGACGGAAGCGGATGCGGAGGTATTTCTGGCAAGCAGGGCGGAACCCGTGCCGGCGGTCCGGACTTCCCGCGACGTCGTTATCTCCCAGGTCGGCACCGAACTCTACCGCATCTTCTTCGAAGGATACACGCGCAAGCAATGGGGCCTCGATCCGTCCGAACTGGACAAGTCCGTGACGGCACGTATCCCCACGCGAACGTCCGCGGATGACCGCTATTTCCTCGACTCCTATCAGGCGATGCCGGCGGACGGCTTCACGCGGCTGTTCGAAAACATGCTCGACCACCCCCATATCCGGATAGAGCTCGGCGTCGATTATCGGGAGCTTGCCAACCAGGGGCTTGCTCCGCGCACGATCTTCACCGGACCGATCGACACCTTCTTCGGCCATAGGTTCGGCGCCCTGCCGTATCGCAGTCTCGAATTCAAGCATGAGACACTGGACATGGGACAGTTCCAGCCGGTGGCGGTCGTCAACTACCCGTCGGAAAAGGTCCCGTACACGCGTATCACCGAATACAAGCATCTGACCGGGCAGGTTCACGCGAAGACAAGCATCTCCTACGAATATGCGCGCGCGGAAGGCGAGCCATACTATCCGATCCCTCGACCGGAGAACCAGTCGCTCTACAAGCAATATGAGACACTGGGGCGTCAACGCGATGACGTAATTTTCGTCGGCAGGCTCGGGACCTACAAGTACTATAATATGGACCAGGTGGTCGGGCAGGCTCTGGCCACGTTCCGCCGGCTTGCGAGCGCGGAAGCCGGATCGACGCCATCGAGCGCCGCCGCGGAATGAACCGCTCTCCCGACGCTCCGCTTGTCGTTCTGGCGACCGACAGTGCGGTTCCGTCCGGCGTTGGCGAGCATATGCTCGCGCTGGCCCACGCGATCGCAGAGGGTCATCGCGTCGCATTGGCTTTCCCGCCCGGCGAAGAAGGCGCCGTCTTCCTGAAGCGAGCGGCTGCAGGCAGTTTCTGCGTCCAACGCATCCAAAGCGAGAGCGATTTCTCGCAATGGCTGGATGAGGTTGCCGCGGCCGTCTTGCATGTACATGCCGGCATTGGCTGGGAGGGACATGGCCTGGCAAGAGCAGGCTGGATGGCCAAGGTCCCCGTCATACGAACCGAGCATCTTCCATACCTTCTCACCGATGAAGCTCAGAAGGTCGAACATCGCCTGGGCGTCGGATTGGTGGACCGGTTGGTCTTCGTTTCTGAAGCCGTCGCGAGAACCTATGATGAAGCCGGCTTTCTGGAAGCGCGCTCGGTGACGGTGCAGAACGGCATAGCCGCACCGCATGCCGAAAGGTCCAGAGAAGCCTCGCGGCAGCTGCTTGGCATGGGCAGCGACGACTTCGTGGTCATTACGGTTGCCCGCTTCACGCCCCAGAAGAACCACGCCCTGCTGTTCGCGGCTGCCCGGCACGTCGCGCAAGCTGCGCCGCAGACCCGGTTCGTCTGGGTTGGCGACGGCCCCGGGCGCGACGTCCTGCAAGAACAGGCAATCGACAGCGGCCTCGCCGAGTCCATCATGTTTCTCGGCGAGCGCAACGACGTGCCCGACCTCCTGAACGCTTCGGATCTCTTTGTCCTGCCGTCCCGCTTCGAGGGACTGCCGATAGCACTGCTCGAGGCGATGGCTCTCGGACTCGCCATCGTGGCGACGCGCATCGGCGGCACCTGCGAGGCGTTGGGCGATGACTATCCATGGCTTGTCGAGCCAGAGGATCCCGAGACGCTGGTTGTAAAGATCCTTGACGCTGTCGCGCAAAAAAACCGCCGGCATGCTCTCGGGCTGAGCAATCGACGCAGATTCGATGACAGGTTCGGCGCGCCGCGCATGGGGCGCGAGATGGCCGCTATCTATCGAGAAGTCATTTCCGGGAAAGCCTGCATAACATGACGGATGACGGCAGGGTGAAAATCGGCTTCGTGGGCGCGGGCGGGATTGCCGAACGCCACGTCGAAGTGCTGCGCGGCATGGAGGATGTCCATATCGCAGCGTTTGCCGATACGGATTTTGCGCGCGCCGACAGACTCGCCGCCACGGTTGGAGGCGAAGCCTACAATTCGCATGAGGATATGCTTTCCATCCAGGCTCTCGACGCGGTCTACATATGCGTGCCGCCTTTCGCGCATGGGGAGCCCGAAAAGGCCGCGATCTGCGCCGGCTTGCCCTTCTTCGTCGAAAAGCCCCTGTCGCTCGATCTGGCGACTGCCGAGAGGCTCGCGCAGGATGTGGAAAGGAACGGCATCGTCACGGCGGTCGGCTACCACTGGCGCTATCTCGATACGGTCGAGGAGGCGCGCGGCCTTCTGACGGACAATCCGGCGCGGCTGGTCTCGGGCTACTGGCTCGACCAGACTCCGCCGCCGCGCTGGTGGTGGCAGGTCGAGAGGTCGGGTGGGCAGATCGTCGAACAGGCCACTCACGTCGTCGATCTCGCGCGCCATCTGGTCGGCGAGATCGATGAAGTCTATGCGCAGGCGGGGCACCTTTCCCGCCCGGACTTCCCAGACCTCGATGTGGCGACGTCGACGGCGGCGACCGTTCGCTTCGTCAATGGCACGGTGGGCACTCTCGCCGCCACCTGCATGCTGCGATGGGGCCATCGGACTGGGTTGCATCTCTTTTGCGACGGCCTGGCCATAGAACTCTCCGACCGGGAAATCATGGTGGATGTGGGCCGAGGCCGGCCGGTACGGACGGCGCAGGACGATCCAGTCCTCCGTGAGGACCGCGACTTCATCGATGCGGTAAAGGGCCTCGGCAACCGCATCCGCTGTCCCTATGGCGAAGCCCTGAAGTCGCATCGCGCGGCGCTCGCTATAGCCAGATCGGCAGTGATCGGGAGGCCGGTCCGCGTGGCCGGAATGGCGCGGGAGGCGGTCGATGCCTGAGCCGCGCACGATCCGCTCGCTGGGCATCGAGGCGCCGGGCAGACCGTATTTTTTCACTTACGAAGAGGGGGCGCCGCCGCCGGGCCACGTCAGGATGGACACGCTCTACAGCGGGTTCTCGGCCGGAACAGAGATGACCTTTCTCAAGGGGACCAATCCCTATCTCCATGCGCGATGGGACGAGCCACGCAGCGTGTTCGTGCCGGGCGAGCCGAGCGCGCGCTTTCCGATTCCGTTTCTCGGCTACATGGAAGTCGCGCGCATCGTCGAGGCCGGCGGCGGATTGGACGCAGCCGCCATCGTTGCGGCAACCTATGCGCACAAATCCGGGCATACCGCCGACCCCTTCCATGAGCTGCTGATCGAGATTCCGCGGGAACTCGATCCCGTCCTCGGCGTGTTCGCGGCGCAGATGGGGCCAATCGCCGCCAACGGCATCCTGCATGCCGACGCAGAATTTTTCGGCCCGGACATTCGGCGGCTTGGAGAAGGTGTCGCCGGGCGGCAAGTCGTTGTCATCGGTGGCGGGACGGTCGGGCTCCTGACGGCGCTGTTCGCGCAAAGTGCCGGTGCGGAAGTGCTTCTAGCTGAACCATCCGCCTACCGTCGACAGAAAGCCGAGGAGCTTGGCCTGGTCGCGATGACCGAGGAGCAGGCCTGGCAACATGCAAAGGCCCTATGGCGAAACGGTCCGTCCGATCGCGGCGCGGATGTCGTTTTTCAGACGCGCGCGCATTCGCAAAGCCTGCATTGTGCGCTGCGCGCCTTGCGGCCGCAGGGGACGGTGATCGACCTCGCCTTCTATCAGGGTGGCGCCGAGGCCACCCGGCTGGGCGAGGAGTTTCACCACAACGGCCTGAGCATCCGCTGCGCCCAGATCGGACGTGTCCCCCGCGGCCTCGCGCAGCACTGGGACCGGCGTCGGCTTTCCGCCGAGACGCTGCGGCTGCTGCGGGAGCGCGGACAGGCGATCCGCGAGACGATGATCACACACATCGTGCCGATCGACGAGGCACCCGCTTTCCTCGGCCACCTCATCGAGCAACGGCCGGAATTTCTTCAGATCGTGTTCGACTTCCGTCGATGACACAGGACCCTTTGCAGCTTCGCATCCTATTCGTCTTCGCTTGGCTGGTGGTGGGCGGCGAGGAGACGGAAGTGAGGTTGCTGGCCCGTACCCTCGACCGGAAGAAGTACCGCATCGACGTCGTCGCCTGCTTCCGCAAGCCCGGCATGCCGGAACAGACGCACAGGCAACTGCAGGCGCTCGGAGTCGACGTCGACGCAGTGCCGTACGCGCTCTCCTTCGAGGACACGGTCGACTACCTCGCGAGCAAGGTGACCGGCTACGACATCGTCGTCTCGTGCCAGAACGTCGCGGATATCTATCCAGCGCTGGAGAAGCTTCACTGGCGACCGCCGCTCGTCGAGCATGGGGGGCTGGTGTCGGAAGCGCTGGCCGGGCCGAAGCATTTCACCAGCCGCTATGTCGGCGTCTGCCGGTCGATCCGCGACGCGGCGGCGTCACTCATGCCGGGCCGGGATCACCATGCCGTCGAGATACCCTCGATGGTGGATCTCGACGAGTTCAGGCCGCAGGAACGAGAAGTCGCGCGGGCGTCGCTCGGCATCAAGGACGGGGACCTTCTCATCGGCTGGGTGGGGCGCCTCGACGCCAAGAAGCGGGTGGAGGATTTTGTCGAGGTGGCCGCCATTCTCGACGAGCGGCTGCCACGGTTGCGCTTCATCGTCGTTGGCGGACCCGACGCCTTCATGCCGGACTACGCCCGTTCCCTGCAGGCATTGGCGGAGGAACGCGGGCTTGGCGCCTCGCTGTCCTTCCTCGGGGACCGCGAGGACGTGCCGGCATTGTTGTCGGCCATGGACATCTTCGTCTGGCTCTCGCGAGGCGAAGGGATGCCTCACGTGATCGCGGAAGCCGGGGCAGCCAGCCTGCCGGTCGTCGCCACGGCCGACAACGGCGCGATGCAGCAGATCGATCATGGCCTTTCCGGGCTCTTCGTTCCGCACGAGTCGCCGGGCGAGGTAGCTGCGGCCGTCGAACGACTGTGCCTGGATCCGGAACTGCGCCGGAGGCTCGGCTCGACCCTTCGGCGCAAGGTCGAGACGCGATATAGCGCGGTCGTGGTTGTCCCACAGTGGACAGACTTATTCCAACAGGTCCTTGCGGAGCGGATACCAGCGCCTCCGCCGGCAATTTTCGACAGCTTCATCCAGGGCGGCTTCGAGTGTTCGACCCACAAGCGGCGCGACGGACGTCGGCTCGATCTCCTCGCGGCCACCGGACATGACGTCCATGCCCATGCGGACTACCTCCAGCTCGGGGAGATAGGGCTGCGTACCGTACGGGACGGCTTGCGCTGGCATCTGATCGAGAGCCGGGAAGGCGACATCGACTGGTCGAGCTTCCTGCCGATGCTGCACGCCGCCGAGGCTTCCGGAATGCAGGTCATCTGGGACCTGATGCATTATGGATGGCCGGACGACATCGACATCTGGTCGCCACGCTTCGTAACCCGCTTCGCCCGCTTCGCAGCCGAAGCTGCCCGTCTCATCAAGAACGAGACCGACGCCACGCCCTTCTACTGCCCCATCAACGAGATTTCCTTTCATGCATGGGCAGGCGGTGACGGCAGCTACCTCAATCCTTTTGCCCGCAAACGCGGATTCGAGCTCAAGGTCCAACTGGCCCGCGCGGCGATAGCGGCGATGCACGAGATCCTTGCCGTCGATCCGCGTGCGCGTTTCGTCCATTGCGAGCCCGCGATCAACATCGTTGCCGATTCCCTGCAAGCGGAAGATCGTCTGAGCAGCGAAGGCGCGCGGGCGGCGCAGTTTCAGGCGTTCGACATGATTTCTGGCGCTCTTTGGCCGCAGCTCGGCGGCGAGGCGCGGCTGCTCGATATCGTCGGCCTCAACTACTACCATGACAATCAGTGGATATCCGGCGGCGGCCCCATCGACGGAGAACACCCACATCACCGTCCGTTCCGGACCATGCTGGCCGAAACCTACGCGCGCTACGGCCGTCCGGTAATGGTCGCGGAAACTGGCACCGAGGCGGAAGGGCGCGCCGCCTGGTTCGAGGCCGTGGCGGGCCAGGTGCTGGCAGCGAGGGAGGCCGGCATCCCCGTCGAAGGAATCTGCCTCTATCCCATCATTGATCATGTCGGGTGGGACGATGAGAGGAATTGTCCGAGCGGCCTTTTCGAAAACAGGAGGGTGGATGGGCAGCGACCAGTTCACCCTCCGCTTGCGGACGCCGTTCGCCGCTGGACGGAGGTCGGTCTCTTCACCGCTGGAAGTTGTTTCGCACCAGCAGATGTGTGATGTATGGCGACAGAAAAGCTCATCACAAGGACAAATTATGCCGAAGCCGCAGAATAACCTACTTGGACAATAGGATTCAACTTTTATAGAAAGATTTCAGTTAAAAAGTATTTTAAAAAGATTTTCTTTAGATTCGTCGCAATCATCTTGTCGCTCTACAAAACAAAATATCCTTCTCTCGATTCCAACAAAACAACGAGCCTCAAGGCCCGAAAATGCCCCTGACACCTTGTCGGCCCGGCATAGCTCGCCTTCGCGCAAAAAGTAACGCATGTGAGCGACGGACCTTCTGCCTGCCTTCAATATAGGATGAGCGGGTATTTGAAGGGATATAGAGATGGCCATCATCAATTTCGAAGAGCGCTCCATAGGTCGGGTCGTCGATCAGTATCTGGAGTCGAAGCGGAACAGGAGCTGGCCGGTTTCAGTCGCGGATGCAGTGAAAGCGGTGCGGATGGTTTCAACCCTTCCGGAGCTTTCCGACGAGCAACTCGGCTCGATGATCGTAGCGGCTGCGGTGGCCAAAGGGCGCGATGTCGCCTTCGATCTCAGTGATCGCCAAGCCTCTCTTAACCCAGGTTAAATTTGGCGTTTTTCATGACGCGACGGCCCTGCAACCCGGGAACTGCGCCAGACTAGTCTCATTGTAGGAAAGGCGGTTCATCCCATTTGGAGAGAGACAATGAAATCGGGAACACGTCCCGAGGTCGATGGGGATGACTGCCTGCTCGTCACCCTTATCCCTGCGCTTCGCGCATTCGCCAGGACATTCTACCGGGATCCGGATTCCGCTGACGATCTCGTGCAGGAAACGCTGACGAAAGCGATTTCCAACATCGCAAAATATGAATCCGGCACGCGCATGAAGTCCTGGCTTTTTACGATAATGCGGAACACGTTTTACAATCGGATGCACCTTGCGTCCCGCGAGGCGCCTAGCGCAATAGATGACATGTCAGCTCGGCTGAAAGTCGAACCCTCCCAGGAATGGGCCTGTCGAAGCCGGGAGATCCGCAACGCAATCGAGCGACTCCCTCCTCAGCAGAGGGAAATTCTCATCCTCGTCGGGATGCTAGGCGTCTCTTATGAGGAAGCGTCGAAGATTTGCGACTGTGCCATGGGAACGGTGAAAAGCCGACTCAACCGAGCGAGAGCCAGCATCCTGGAAGAACTCGGGGAAGCATCAGTGACATCGTTGCTCGAGCAGCGCTTGGTGCTCTCAGGGGAGCAATTCGTCCAGCTCCGCTGACGAGCGACCAAGCTATCTTGCGCGGTGATCTCGATCGCGCATCCGCTGAAGCTCCCATGATAGACGAAGCAATTCATCGGGAGCCATCTCGGCTTCGATCTCGGCGAGAATGGTGGCCAGTTCGACGTCAAGCGAAGGACCAGCCTCCTTGGGAGGTACAATCTTGTCGGCCTTTTTTGGCAGTCTCCCCATGCAACTCGGATAACATTCCTGAACACTACGCGGAAGACTGGTTCTGCAGGATAGTCGGCGTCGCAGGCAAACGGATCCGATAGCGGACGCCGTCGGGCGTAAAGTCTCGATCGACAACGGCCTGCAAATCGTAGGGCAAGGTACGCATCAGCAATTCGGTACCGAAGCCTTCGCGAACCGATTCCGGCGCTTTCAATTTCACACCGGTTTCGTTCCACTCCAGTTCCAGGAGCGGGGTGTAGGACCCGGCGGAGACCGTACGCCATCTGATCTCAACTCGACCTGACCGGGTCGAGAGTGCCCCGAACTTGACAGCATTGGTCGTCAATTCGTGCAAAGCCAGCCCGATCGTTTCCGCGGCCCGGACAGTGAGCTCGACACGGGGGCCGTCAATCGTGACGCGATCGCTTTCGCGGGCAAAGGCGGTCATCAGCGTGTCGGCAGCCAGGGCAGCCAGATCAAGCCCTGACGACGGATCTCTGGTGACGGCAGCCTGCACGCGGGCAAAAGCGGCGATGCGGCCGTCGAGATGCATGCCCAACTCATCCACCGATCTGCTCCGCGCGACCGAACGGCGAACAATCGACCTGACGATGGCCATCGTGTTGCGGACCCTGTGCTGCAGTTCGGCGAGCAGGAACCTCTGAAGCCCTTCGGCTTCCTTCAACTCGGTCACGTCATGCCCAACGCCACCGATGCGTTTGACCTCGCCCATCTGATCGCGGATCGGGAAGTCGGTGTTTCGCAACCAGCGAATCTGCCCGTCGTTGGGACGGCGGATCCGGTATTCGAAACTTGCGCGCTGTCCTTCTCGGACCCGTTGGATCTGGCCAGTCACATGTTCGCGATCTTCCGGCAAAACGAGTTCGAGCCAGTTGCGCAGCGTGTCGCCCGACAGCGCCTCGGCGCGCGTCATACCGTAGATGGTTTCGAACGCGGGTGTCAGGTATTCCCAACGCAGCGTTTGCGCGTCCCGAACCCACAGAACATCTGAGGCAGCCTCGCCAAACTGTCTGAGGCGTTCCTCGCTTTCCCGGAGCGCCTGCGATGCCCGCACGTTGCTCGTGGTTTCCATCACGGTGTCCATCATGCCCAGAATGGTTCCATCGACGCTGCGCAGAGGACTGTAGGAAAAGGTGAAATAGGTTTGTTCCGGCTTCCCGGAACGCTCGATTATCAAGGGATAATTCTCGATGAACGTTGCCTCGCCGGCCAGCGCGCGCCCGGCAATCGGCCCGATCTGGCTCCAAGCTTCGCTCCACACATCGGCAAACGATCTGCCCAGAGCCTCGGGCTTGTTCCCGAGGATGGGGCGGAATGAATCGTTGTAGATCATCGTCAGGTCAGGGCCCCACGCCAGCGCGGCCGGGAATGCGTTGTCGACGACGAGACTTGCGTAGAGTTTCAGCTCCGGTCCCCACCGGCTGATCGGCCCAAGGGATGTTTTCGCCCAGTCGAATCCGCGTATGCGCCGAGCCATCTCGCTGTCGCCACGGGGCCATGGGGCTGTCGGTCGGCTGTTATTCGTTGGCATCCAGGTGTGCGCCTTCCCGATCGAGATGGAGGTAGTTCGCATTGAACAGGCCTGCCCGCATGAGGCGATCGAGGTCCGGAATGGTAAGAATACGGCCGGAAAGATGGATCAGTTTCAGATTTCGCAGTTCCTGCAGCGTGCGGTTGACATGCACGGTGGACATGCCGGTCGCGTCCGCGAGTTCCGCTTGGGTGACGGGAAGGTCGCAGGATTTTCCGCGGGTCAGCCCGGCTGTTCCGAGGCGGACAAAAAGCTCGCAAAGAAGATGTGCCACGCGTTCCATGGCGTCGCGCTGTCCCAGATTGACCGTCCACTCACGCTGGATCGCCATCGACACAAGCGCGTCCCACCAGAGCGCCTGGGTGATGCGCGGGTGTCCGTCGAGGATGGTTTCGAAGGAAAGCCGGCTGATCTCAGCCACCCGAACGCTGGTGATGCTCGAGATGGAGTGATCCATTTCGCGCAGGATGAAGACGTTCAGGTCGCAGAGATCTCCGGGAAGGAAGAAGCCGACGATCTGCCGCCGTCCATCCTCCAGATGCTTGTAGCGGCACGCCCAGCCTTCAAGAACGAGATAAACGACTTTGGGCTTGTCGCCCTCGGTCATGATCCGTTCATGCGGCCCGAGGTTACGCTGTCGCTCCTGCGCAGCCCGCTCCAGCACCTCCTTGTCGTGAGAAGAGAGACGGACGAAATGTTCGAGCTTGCGGATGAGTGCTTTGGCCACATCAGCCCCTCTTATGGGCGATAAAGGGAAAATAGCGCTATGGGCGTGGCCACTTATTCACCTATGTTAGTTTCCCGACCCAAGCGCCGGACTATTCGGATTCTCAAAGAGGAATCTGGGACGCCGTGTACAACAGTCAACAACCAGACGGCTTCGTCGTACTCGTCGTGGAGGACGAATACTTCATCGCCGACGAGATCGAGCAGGCGCTGCGGGCGGAAGGCGTCGAAGTCCTTGGACCGGTCGCCTATGTCAGCGAGGCTCTTAGCCAGATCGAGGCCCATCGGGTGGACGCGGTCATTCTCGACATCAACCTGCGCGGAGAACTTGCATTTGCAGTCGCGGATGAACTTGCGGCGCGTTCGATACCCTTCGTTTTCGCGACTGGCTACGACCCGCAGGTTACCCCAGAACGCCATCGAGCGGTTCCTCGTTGGGAGAAGCCTTACGATATCGGGTCACTGATAGCTTACATCTCAGAGTTGAGATCCGCTTCCAGATCCTGAGCCGCCGCCTGCTCGGCCGATCATCGACGATTGGTGGAGCAATTCTCCGTCCCGGTTCGAAGCTCCAGATGCGCGCCTTCCCTGGCATGGAACTTCGCGCCAAGCGCCGTGAGCTGGTCGCTGTGCCGATGCAACTCGCACGAAAAGCAGCCGCGACAGCGCGGCCTGCGCACGGTGAAGCTCGTTGCGCAAACGATACATCGGGAATTCCTTCCATTCCGGCGACGCGTCCGAGCCGGCCGCGCCCCGGAACGCTCGACTTGGACCTGCCATGGCAGGCCAGGCGGGTCCAAGGGTCCTGAACGCCGCGGCGCAGGGAAATGCGCCGGCGGGAACAAAAGAAGGGGGGATTTGTTTGGGGGCGCTGGCTGAAGCAGCGCGGTGCGACGCCGCCTCCATTCACACAGAAGGGAAAACCAAATGGCTAAGGAAAAGACGCTCGATGATCTGTTTTATGACACGTTGAAAGACATCTACTACGCGGAGAGGAAAATCCTGAAGGCGTTGCCGAAGATGGCCCGTGCCGCGTCGTCCCAGGACCTGAAGGGAGCTTTCGAGAAGCACAAGCAGGAGACCGAGGGGCATGTCGAGCGCCTGCAGCAAGTGTTCGAGATCCTCGGCAAGCGTGCGCAAGGCAAGACCTGCCCCGCTATCGAAGGCATCATCGAAGAGGGCGAGGAGATCGCCGAAGAGTTCAAGGGTACGCCCGCTCTCGACGCCGGCCTCATATCCGCCGCCCAGGCCGTCGAGCACTACGAGATCACCCGATACGGCACGCTCAAGAACCGGCCTGGCGGACACGTCCGCCAACGAAATGGCCAAGGCGGCCTGACATGCGCGGCCGCCCTCGGGCGGCCGCGGCACCTTCGTCCTTCGAATCAAGAGAGACGATCATCGATTCAATGCCAGCTATCGAGGACTTCTGCTGTCGACACAGATTCGACCTGCTCACCGAAGCGTGAGCGGTAGAGCGTCATCACGGCATCATGTGTCTCGTCAGCCGAACCACACATGGCATCCTGAGCGATGACCACGCGGAAGCCTCGATCAATGGCACCCAGCACGGTGGCAAGCACGCAGACGTCGGTTTCGCCCCCAGTGACAACCATGGTGTCGATTTCGGAACCGTTGAGCAGCGCGTCGAGCCGTCCTTCCGTCCAGGGCGAATAGACCCGTTTGTCGATGACCGTCGCCGGTGGAACAAACCGCGCCAGCGACGGCATCAGGTCAACAAGGGCCGGATCGATGTTTGCCAGCGTAACATTCGCCCACCGTCTGTAGTATTTCGCCCAGGCTCCCGGGCCTTCGCCAGGCCGAACTGCGGGAACGAAGCGCGTGAACACCGTCTGCCGCGGATGGCTGGCGACCAGTTCCTCGATCGCCGGAAGAACCTTTTCCGCCCAGGGCAGCGGCCACGGACCGCCCGATGCGAACAGCCGCTGCATGTCGACGCAGAGATGGAGGCACCGCTCTCCCAGGCGGCCGTGTATCAGACCCTGCGCAGCCATCGCCCGCCACAGCGCATGGTCGTTGAGAGCCCGACCTTGCAAGGTCGCGCTTCGCGTTCGGGGAATTCCATGCGCCGAGCCTTCATCGCCGCGTCTCCCTTGCGGCTTGGGCCTCCTGCACATCGATGGCGCAAAGCAATTCGCCCCTCTCATTCCGAACGCGCACCAGCCAGCCGGATAGATCGCTCGTTCCGGGTTGCAGGTCGGCCAGAAGATCGATTGCGCCGCGAACCGCTTCCTCCCGCGCCGCTTGGAAGCTCGGCATGCTCGAAGACGGAACCTGCCGGCCTCCTTCACCATCGCGATATTCGAGGATGAAGACCTCTCCGCTCTCGTTAGAGGCCGCCGATACGTCGACTTCATCGAAGTTTCCGTTGCTTTGGGCCTCGTATTCGTTGGCGGCCATCCCGAAAGTGGCGGTCTGGACGAGAATTGCGCGCGCCCGATCGATAGCCGTATCGTCATCTCCTGGGCCATCCGTTGCCATATCGACCGTGACGCAGTTCCCACCTTCACCGAAAAAGACGACACGCAAGACAGCGTCTCCATCAGGCGAAGTGGCTGAAGAGACGTTTGTTCGAACGATCTGCATCGGGAATTCCTCGCCCACGCTTGAGCCCGTTACAGCTTGACTGCCATCTCTCGAGCCCAGAGCCGGAGCTTGCGGCAGGACTCGATGAAAGTGGAGATCGCTTTCGGATCATCCAGCCCGACGAAGCCTTCATCCGCCGCCGGGTCGATGCCGGCCTTCTGGAACAGAGGGGCGGCCGTGGATGTAAAGCCGATGAACTTGCAGTGTGCGAATGCGTCGGCAACGAAATCCCGTGCGGCCGCCTCACCTGCTAGGCTCTCGGCTCCCTCTTCCGAGAGGATGAGCGCCACGGCGTCGAACAGAACCGATGGGCCACCGTCGATCATGTGCCTTCCCTCGATCCAGCTTCCGTCTGCGGCCTCGACGCCGCCGACCCTGGGAGCAACGATCTCCATCACCGCGCCTTCCTTTTCGATCGCTACCCGCAGCGCATTCAGGAGCGCCGCATCGGCGCCCGGGCTCACGAGAACACCGACCTTCCGTCCGGAAAAGCTCTCCGGTCCGTTCTCGATGATGCTGAGCGCCGGCGACGGCGGAAGATCGTCGCGAGGCGGAATGGCGGCGTCGGCGGGCTTGGGCAGCCTTTTGATGCCGAGCTTGTCGGCGACCGCCGCCCCCAGGGTTTCGTCGATGTTGAGCAGATGTGCCACCATCCGCTCGCGGATGGCCGGGTTTTCGCATTTGCTCAATTCGAAGGTGAGCGCCATCACAATGTGCCGCTGCTCGGGCGCGGTCTGGCTGATGAAGAATTGCCGCGCCTGGCTGTAATGGTCGGCGAAGCTCTCCGGGCGAAGGCGGACCTTCTGACCTTCCTCCGCGTCGGCAAAGGTCGCGAAGCCCTTTTGCGGGTTCTCGCGCGGGCCTTCACCCCAGGAGTTGGGCTGGTAGTTTGCGCGCCCGACAGGATTGCGCATCGCCATGTGCCCGTCCTGCTGAAAATGATGGAACGGACATTTCGGGGCGTTGATCGGGATGTGGGTGAAGTTCGGGCTGCCGAGGCGCTTCAGCTGCGTGTCGAGGTAGGAAAAGTTGCGGCCCTGAAGAAGAGGATCATTCGAAAAATCGATACCGGGCGGCACGTTCTGCGTCATGAAAGCGACCTGCTCGGTCTCCGCGAAGAAATTGTCGGGCATGCGATCGAGAACGAGGCGCCCTACCGGCACAGGTTCCAGGATTTCCTCGGGAATGATCTTGGTTGGGTCGAGCACGTCGAAGTCGAAACTGTCGGCGAAGTCCTGGTCGAACAGCTGAAGGTTGAGCTCCCATTCCGGGAAGTCACCCGCCTGGATGGCACTCCAAAGGTCGCGGCGGTGAAAATCCGGATCGGCCCCGTTGATCTTCACCGCCTCGTTCCAAACCACCGACTGCATGCCGAGCTTCGGCTTCCAGATGAACTTCACGAAGGTGGATTCGTCCTCGGCGTTGACCAGCCGGAACGTGTGGACGCCGAAACCCTGCATGAAGCGGAAGGATCGCGGGATGGCCCGGTCCGACATGACCCACATGATCATGTGCATCGATTCCGGCGTCAGCGAGATAAAATCCCAGAAATTGTCGTGGGCCGATTGCGCCTGCGGGAACGCCCGGTCGGGTTCGGGTTTGACCGAATGGATGACATCCGGGAATTTGATGGCGTCCTGGATGAAGAAGACCGGGATGTTGTTTCCCACAAGATCCCAGTTTCCCTCCTTTGTATAGAACTTGACGGCGAAACCGCGCACGTCCCGCGCCAGGTCGAATGAGCCCTTTGATCCCGCCACCGTGGAGAATCGAACAAAGACCGGCGTCTTTTCGCCTGCGCGCTGGAAGATGTCCGCGCGCGTGTAGGCCGCCAAAGATTCGTAGGTCTCGAAATAGCCGTGCGCGCCGTAGCCACGGGCATGCACGACGCGTTCGGGGATACGCTCGTGGTCGAAATGAAAGATCTTCTCGCGGAAGTGAAAATCCTCGATCAGCGCCGGGCCGCGCTCTCCGATCTTCAACGTGTTCTGGTCGTCGGACACCGGTATGCCCTGCGCTGTCGTCAAGGCATCGCCGTCGCCCTCGGCAATCTGATGCAATTCGCCGCCGTTGCCGCGAACAAGCTTCTGGTCGTGGATTTCCGCTGCTGAAGTCCTGCTCTTGCCGCTCCTGGCCATCGCTCGGTCACTCCGTTGAATGGAACGAGGACCGAACAGAGCTCCTGTCCGATTGTTCCGCGACCCGACGTCGCCGCAGCAGGCATCGAGGCCGCGGATGTCGCCTGTGTAGGTTGCGCCGCTGTGTGGCTGCCAACGGGTCGGTGGCATTGGGTCATTCTTGTGCGCCGAGACCGAACAAACCGTCCGACGCGTTGTTCCCGTGCCGGCGGATGCTCCGGAACAATGCGACATTTCCAGGGTTAGGTAGGACTCGCCAATTACGAGGATGCCGCTTCGCGTGATTGCGGGGCGGCAGCAGGCGTCGCCTTGAATGGAAACTGATGTCTCGTAGCCACGGCGAGATCATCGCCTCCGCATCCGAACGATCCCGGCGACACCGGGAAATTGGGATTCAGAGTCGTGCATCGCCCATCGGACGGAGAAGCTCCATGCCCAAAGAGGTGGAAAAATGGTCGGCGGACGTCACGGAACACAGCGATGCTCTCGAATTGGAAGCGCATGTGTTCGAGAAGGACGACCCGAAGGAGATCGCAGCCTCCTTGAAGCGGTCTGCCGATAAGAGCGACAAGCGCAAGACGGAGCCGTTCCGCTCCGCGATGTCCATGCTGACTTTCTACATCAACCGCGCCGGCAAGAACCTTTCGGCGAGCCGGAGGAAGGTGTTGGAGGAGGCGAAGGACGAGTTGCGGCGCGTCTACGGACGGGCTGCCAAGGATTGAAAAGCTTTACCGGTCGGATGAGCGATCGGATGCTCGTCCTTGCAGTCCGATCCCATGGTTCATGATACGCGCAAGCGCCTCCATCAACTCGACCATGCTCACGGGCTTCTCGTACCGTGGGACGTGATCGTATCGGGACGGAATGGCGGACGCGTCATATCCCGTCGTGAAGACGAATGGGGTATCGCGGCCGACCAGCAGATCGGCGACAGGATAGACCATCTCGCCGCCGAGATTGACATCGAGAATGGCGCCGTCGATGCGCGTTTCCCGCTGCACCAGATCAGCCGCCCGCCCGACGGTACCTACCGGGCCCAGCACGACGGCCCCTGCGTCGGTCAATTCCATCCGCAATTCGTCGGCGAGCAGGTACTCATCCTCGGCCACAAGAATCCGAGAGCGCCGGAGGGACCGCTCAACCATGCTGGGCCTCCGTCATTTCGGACACTGGAACCGAAATCGTGCAGTGCACGCCGTCCGGCCCGTGCGTGTAGGTCGTCCTGGCGCCCAACTGATAGGGAAGAGCCTGTTCAATCAGTTCGCGTCCCTGCCCGGTTCCGACGGCAGCCGCGCCCGCCGGCGGCATCGTCACGCCGGTCTCTTGCCAGTCTATGTGAAGCCATGGCTTGCCGTCAGCGCCGGACGGTTCGAGCGACCAGGTGATGGCCAGATGGGCGTCGGGTTGCCGGAGAGCGCCGTATTTGATCGCGTTTGTCGCAAGTTCATGCAAGGCCATGGCGAGGGTCTGCACGGTCGAGGAGCGCAGGCGCACCCCGGCGGGACCATCGAGCCTTATCCGGTCCCCACTGCCCCCCATAGCTGCAAGTTCGCTCCGGATAAGGTCGTCGAAAGCCACCCGGTCGAAATCCTTCAGTCGGGAGAGCAGACTCTGAACGCGGGCCAAAGCATCGAGCCGGTCGCGGAATCGTGCGCGAAAGTCCTGCAGATCGGTGCTGGTCCGCGCCGTCTTGTCGGCCATCGAGCGCACCACGCCGATCAGATTGCGCGTCCTGTGCTGCAGCTCGGCGACGAGAACGTTCTGCCGCTCCTCGGCGCGCTTTCGCTCGGTGACGTCCTGGCCGATCTTGAAATAGCCGCGAAGGCGACCGTCCCGGCCCCTGAGCGCGATCGTCTGACCATCGAGAAAAACGGGACTGCCATCCTTGCGTCGATGCCAGCGCACATTCGAGGCCGATCCGTGCTTGCGCGCGCCCGACAGCTCCCGTTCGGGCACTCCGTTTGCGCGATCTTCATCGGTGAAGATCACATCCGTCGGATTCCCGAGTGCATCGGACGCCGACCAGCCCAGTATCTTCTCCGAGCCGCCCAGCCAGTCGGTGATATGGTCGTCCGCGTCGCTCACCACCATGACGTAGGCGCGCGCGTTGTCGACGATCAGACGCAGACGCTCGTCGGTGCTGCGCAGCTCGGCGGCAGTCTTGAGACGGTCGATTACCGGTCCGAGCACCATGGCGTAGGTCTTGAGGAACTCGATGTCGTCCTTGTCGAAGTGGCGCGGTTCGCGGGCATCTACCTGCAGGATACCATATGGCCTGCGCCCCGGCAGGAGAATCGGTACGTTCACCAATGCGACGACGCCATGGTCGAGAAGAAACCTTGGAAAGTCGAAGCGGGATTCGTGGGCGATATCGTTGGAGATGACCGGTTCGGTCTTCCGGATCGCGAAGGCTTCGGAAGAGCGATCGTTGAGACCGATGCGCTCGTGACCGACAATGCCGTCTTTCCATCCCACGCCTGCGCGAATGAACCCGGTATTCGTCGAACGTTCGATCTCGATGACCTTTGCGAGATCGGTTTCCAGCGCCGCCGCGATCAGCCGGCAGCCCTCCGCCAGGATCTGGTCGAGATCATCGTGATCCAGAACGAAATCGCCGAAAGCGGCGAGGATACGCTGACGCTCGAAGAGCTTGCTTTGGGCGGACATGCAGCAGAACGCGCGTGCAGAACTAATGTTCACCCGTAAAATTGCGATCTGCGTCGATGACGCCAGGAGCGACAGTTTCCGAACCACCCGAAAAACGGGAGCCGGTTCATCCCCTAACGTTGAGCGGAACGGTATAAACCGATCTGGTTGCGGTGATGAAAAGACGGTTGCGCTTCAAGCCGCCAAAGCAGAGGTTGGAAGCCGCCTCCGGGACGTATATCCGTCCGATCAGCATGCCCGAACAATCGTAACAGCGCACACCGTCACCGGCGGCAACCCACAGGTTTCCGGCGATATCGACCCGCAAGCCGTCAAAGATCCCGACATCGCAGGTCGCCAGCACCTCACCGCCCGAGAGCGTAAGGTCCGGGTGCAGGGAGAATCGGCGAATGTGACGGGGCAGCTCCGGGTCTGAGCTAAATCCGCTGTCGACCACATAAAGATGCGACTCGTCAGGCGAGAACGCTAGTCCGTTGGGCTGTGAAAAATCGGTCGCGACCGGCACTGGCTCCGTCTGACCATCGTCGAGCCGGTAGACATAGCGGCCGGGCTGCTCCGGCGTAGCGATATCACCCTCGTAGTCCGTGTCGATGCCGTATGTTGGATCGGTGAACCAGATCGAGCCATCGCTTTTGACAATCACGTCATTGGGGGAATTGAGGCGCCGCGATGCATGCGTTGAACACAGCGTCCGCGTCACGCCGTCATGATCAGTCCGCACAATTGAGCGGGCCTGATGCAGGCAGGTGACGACCCGGCCAAGATGGTCGAGCGTATTCCCGTTTGCGAAGCCGCAGGGTGACCGGAAAACAGAGATGACGCCGTTCGTTTCGTCCCATCGCAAGATGCGGTCATTTGGCAGATCGGAAAAGAGAAGATAGCGGCCGGCGGGCACGTACACCGGACCCTCGGTCCAGGCGCCATCGCCGAAGAGCTGCCGCAATCCGACATGGGCAAGGATCAGCCGCCGGAATGCCGGCTCGATCACCTCAAACTCAGGCGCTAGCATCCAGCCCTCACCGCGATCCCGCTTGACGCTCCACCACCGCGCCGACGCGGAAGAGCAGTTCCTCGTCCCCGTGCCGGCCGACAAGCATCAGCCCGACAGGCCGGCCGTCCACGAAGCCGCATGGCACGCTCAACGCCGGGTGATGTGTCAGATTGAAAGGACACGTATTGGCCGCCATCGATTCGGCGGCGAAGTTGCTGGCGCGCAGATCGTCGGGGTTGGGCAAAAGCGCGGCGGTATGCGGCGTCGTCGGCATGGCCAGCATGTCGCATTCCGCCAGTGCCGCGTCGTAGCGCGCGCGTAGCGCGGCGGCCGCGCACTGGCTTGTCGCGGCAGCCTCGATACCGTGCAATCGTTGCGTGAATTCGGCCGCGATCAGGAACTGCCGGGTCCGCAGCGAGGCATCGAAGCCTTTGCGCGCCCGATGCTCCCGGAACGTCTTCAGCAATGTCAAAGGGTAAGGCGCCTCTAACTTCATGCCCCAGGGATCGCCGCAGAGCAGCCCCTGCCGCAGGCCCGCCAGGCCGACCGCCGTCCAGATCGCCGGGCCGGCCCTATGCATGGGAACGGACACGTCGGTGACGGCGACGCCCGCCGAGGTGAGTTGCAGGGCCGCATTGCGCACGACCTCGTCGACCTGCGGCTCACCGTAGGCCCGGCCAAAACCCTCGGCAAGCATCCCGATCCGCAGGCCTTCGGCCGAAAGAGCGGCATCGCCGCTTCCGGGGCTCTCACCGGCCAGCACGGCGAAGAAGCCGCGCAGCTCCGCAACGGTGCGCGCCATCGGTCCGATATGGTCGACGCCGGGCGCAAGCGACATCGCGCCCGAATAGGGAATGCGCTCCCAGGTCGGCTTCAGACCGGCAATACCGCAAAATGAACTCGGGATTCGCACGGAGCCGCCCTGATCCGTCCCGAGCGCCAGGTCCACGATACCGCTCGCGACCGCGGCGGCGCTGCCGGAGGAGGAGCCGCCGGTGGTACGGGCGGGGTCGATCGGGTTGCGAACCGGCCCGCCAAATCCGGTATGGCTGCCGCCCGAAAGGCAGAAGTCCTCGCAGCGCGTGATGCCAGCGATCGTGACGCCGGCGGCAAGCATGCGAGCCACCGCCACCGCATCGAACTCCGCCAGATAACCGTCGAGCATCCGCGATCCGACCGTGAGCGGCAGGCCGGCAACCGCGATATTGTCCTTCACCGCCGCCGTGTATCCGGCAAGCGGACCGGTTTCCATAGTGCGGAGGCTGCAGAGCACCGTCCAGGCATTCAGCGGGTCCTCATGCGGCTCGGGTCGACGAAATTCGCGCTCCGGCAGCACCGGCAGCTCGCCGGAGATCGTCTCCCACAGCTCGGCGGTTGCATCGATGTCGCCGAGATAGGCCGGCAGCGCCCGCTCCAGTTGGTCGACGTCGTCGGCCGTGCAGCGCAAGCCCAGCTCGGCGGCGATCGTCTCGATATCGCTGCGGGAAATGACGGTCCTCATGCCGGCAGCCGCATAGCCCGCGACGACACCCAGGCGATTCCGCGGTTGAGCGCCAGCACCACCAGGATGATCCCGCCCTTCACCAACCCGATCGCCGATGGATCGAGGCCGAAGATCTGCGTGGCGGTGGTGATCAGGCTGACGGCCAGCGCGCCGCACACGAGGCCGACGACAGTGCCGCTGCCACCGAAGATCGAGACGCCGCCGAGCACCGCCGCCGACAGCGCGTCGAGCAGCAGCGAGGTGCCGCCCATGGTGGGCGTGACGATCGGCACGCGCCCGATCAGCGCGCAGGCACAGAGAAAAATGAACACGCTGGCGAACAGATAGGTCACGACGAGTTGCCGGATCGGCCTGATCCCGGAGAGCTTCGCAGCCACGGGGTCGGAGCCGATCGCGTAGATGCGCAGCCCCGGAACCGTATTGCGCAAGACGAAGCCGCAGATCGCCGCCGCCGCAGCAGCAAACAGCACGATCAGCGGCACCTGGAAGATCGTTCCTTGGCCGATCAGCCGCAAAACAGGGTCCTTCACGATCAGCACGCCGCCGCGTGTGGAATACAGCGTCAGCCCCTGCAGCATCACCATCGTCGCCAGCGTGGCGATGAAGGGCGGAATGCGCAGCACGCTGACCAGCAATCCGTTGGCCAACCCGACGACCATGGCCGCGGCAAGCCCGGCCAGCAGTGTCAGAGCCAACGATCCGGTCGTAACCTGCACCGTGCCCATGACGATGGCGCAGAACGTGGCCGTCATGCCCGCCGACAGATCGATACCGCCGGAGATGAGCACGATCATCGCCGAAAGTGCGATCAGCACGACCGGAGCCGCGACGATCACGATCGTGCCGAGATTCGCCGGCGACACCACGCGTGGGTCGATCAGCCCGAGCACCAGCGCGAGCCCGATCAGGATAAGGAGGGGAGCGGTACGAGGGTTGCCCAGCAGGCGCGACACGGTCAAGAGACGATCTCCTTGTGCGGCGACACGCTGGAGGACTGTAGCGCGAGTTCCATCACCTCTTCCTGCGAGCTGCCGTGAGAGAGGGGGCCGAAGCTGCGCCCCTGGGCCATGACGTACACCCGGTCGGCGACGCTCAGCAATTCCGGCAGTTCGCTCGACACCATCAGCGTCGCCATGCCGGATTTCTTGAGCTCGCCGATCAGCCGGTGGATCTCCGACTTCGCACCGACGTCCACGCCCTGCGTCGGCTCGTCGAGCAGCAGCACCGACGGATTCATCGCCAGATATTTGCCGAGCACCACCTTCTGCTGATTGCCGCCCGACAGGCTTCCGACCCGCAACGTCGGCTGCCGCGGACGGATGTCGAGCGCCTCTATCCACTTGCCGGCTTCGCGCCGTGTGGCTGTGCGGCTCGGTAGGGCGCCGGCGCGTGAAAGCCAGCAGAGCGTCAGGTTGTCGAGCACGGACATGTCGGCGAACACGCCTTCCGACAACCGGTCTTCCGGCACATAGGCCAAGCCGCTTGCGCGGGAGTCGAGCGGATCGCCTGGAGACAGCGCGCGGCCGCCGATCCCGACTTCGCCCCGTGTGCGGCGGCTCAGCCCCGCTATGCAGCGCAGCAGCTCGGTGCGTCCGCTGCCCATGAGGCCGGCGATACCGACGATCTCGCCCGCATTCACCGTCAGGTTGGCGTCGCGCAGCACGCCACCGTCGGAAATGCCTTTGACCACCAGCGCAGGTCTGGTGACCTCGGCCTTGAAATATGGAAAGACCGCCTCCACCCTGCGACCGACCATCAACTGGATCAATTGTTCCTCGGTCGTGTCTGCGACCGGAAGTTCAGCGACGAACTGACCATCGCGCAATACGACCACGCGCTGGGCGATGGCGAAGATCTCTTCCATCTTGTGGCTGATATAGATGATCGCGAGGCCTTCGGCGCGCAACTGCTCGATCACCCGGAACAGCGAGTCGCGCTCGCGTACGGTAAGCGCGCTGGTCGGCTCGTCGAGAATGATCAGCCATCGGCCATCGAACAGGCCCTTCACGATCTCGGCCAACTGACGCTGCCCGACGGTGAGCGTGCCGATCGGCACCTCGGCATTCACGTCGAGCCCGAACTTGCTGTGCAGCGCCCGGATGCGTTCACGAATCTTGCGGCGCTGACGTCCGGCCAGGATCGAGCCCTTGCTGAAGGCCGCCAGATTGTCGACGAGCGACAGGTCCGGTGCCAAGCTGAAATGCTGGTGCACCGTGCTACAGTCAATACCGTCCTTGAGGCTGGCGAGATCGAACCGCTCGCCGCCCACGGTCACGGTCCCGGAGTCGGGCTCGACCGCGCCCGCAAGGCACTTCACCAGGGTCGACTTGCCGGCTCCGTTCTCGCCGAGGAGCGCCAGCACCTCGCCGCGCCGGATCGGGAAGCCGACACCGTGCAGCGCGCGCACGCCTGCATAGGCCTTGGAGACATTCTCGAGCGTCACCTCCTGGAACGTCGCATCGGTGAGCCGCCGCACGAACCCTGACCGACCGCCGACCGCCTGGCCTGCCGATGGGGAGCGAAGCCGAGAACCGGAGGCGAACAGGCCGGAGCGGAACTCCGGATCGGTGACGATGACCGAAAGGATGATCAGCAGTCCGGTGACGACGTAGGTCATCTGCTGGGAAATCTGGAGGAAGGAAAGTCCGCTCGACAGGCAGCCGAGCAGCAGGGCGCCGAGGAAGGTGCCTGGAATCGTGCCCTTGCCGCCGCTGAGCCGGGAGCCGCCGATGACGGCCGCCGTCAGCGCCGCGAACTCGACGCCAGCCCCTGCCAGCGGCTGCGCTGAGCCGAGCCGTCCGACCGTGAGGATGGCGCAGAATGCGGCCGACAGCCCGCTGAGCACGTAGACGGATACGAGGATGCGCGAGATCGGCAGCAGGGAGGCAGCGGCTGCCGCAGGACTGTTGCCGATGGCGAAGATATACCGCCCGAAGCGGGTGCTGCGCATGACGAACGACCAGATCGCCAGCAGCAGCAGCAGGATGATGACGCTGGACGGCAACCCGAACAGGTCACCCTGGCCGAGCCAGATGAAGACCGGATCGGAGATCAGGATGCTGCTGGCGTGGCTGGCGACCAGCGCCGCCGCGCGGGTCGCCACCAGCATGGCGAAGGTCGTCAGGAAAGCGCTGACGCCGAGCACGCCGATCAGCAGGCCGTTGAGCAGCCCGACCGCGACACCCGCCGCGAGCGCCGCGGCGGAGGCGAGAACCCAGGACCCGCTCGCCTGGAAGACGAGCCCGAGCACGATGCCGCTCAGGGCCAGTATCCCGCCCATCGACACGTCGATGCCGCGGGTGATGATGACCGCGGTCATCGCGAAGGAGAGCATCGCGATGACCGCGGTCTGCCGCAGAATGTCCAGAAGGTTGCCGACTGCCAGGAACCGCGGCTCTGCGATGCCGAAGATCGCCAGCGTCGCCAGAGTGACGAGTGCTATGGCAAATTCGTGCGAGCCCATCCACCGGCGGCGGACGGACCGGCTCTCAACTGCATCGTTCGCACTCGGTGGAGACATGACGCTCATCTGCGGAATAACGGCTTGCGTCGAACGGTTACTGGGGAGCGGACGTCATGGCCGACGAGGGCATGTCCGGCCCGAGCGACGAGACGTTGCCCGCTTCCACCGTCGCCTGCGCCGGCGTGATGTACGGCACGTCAAGACCCTTGGCCTTGAGCGCCTCGGCCGTCTTGTCCGACATGATGTAGTGCGTCTTCATATAAAGCACATCGGGCAGCTTCTCCCCGCGGGCAAGCCGAACCGCCGCAGCGATGTTCCAGTAACCGACATATTGCGGGCTCGTGAGCACGGTGATGATCATTTTGCCGCTCTCGACGAGAGGCATCATCTCCTCGTCGCCATTGTCGCCGGCAAAGAGGACGTCGCGGCCAAGCGCCTCGGCGACGGAGTTGGCGGCAAGGCACATGGAGTCCGAAACGCAGGCGATCGCGCGCAGATCGGGATAGGTGGTGAGCCAGGTCTGCGCGGCGTCGGCGGCCTTGGTCGTGTTCCAGTCCGTCGGCTGGATGCCGACCAACTCGATATCGGGGAATTCCTTGGCGAGCGTTTCCGTGAACGCCTTCTCGCGCGTGTCGGACACGTAGTTGCCCCGGGTGCCGACCAGGAACGCGACCTGACCTTTGCCGTCCATCGCCAAGCCGAGCGCACGGGCCACGACCCGCAGATCGACATCGTCCGGATAGAGCGTGGAGTGGTTGCCGTCGCCGAGCACATGATTGCCGCCGGTGATGACGGGAATATTGGCCTGCTTGGCCTTGGCGATCACCGGAAGCAGCGCGTTCTTGTCCAGCGGGTCGATCAGAATCGCGTCCACGCCCTGATTGATGAAGCTCTCGATGACGGAGATCTCCTTCTCGATATTGGCTTCGGCACTCTGCCAGACGACCGTGGCGTTATAATCCTTGGCGGCCTTGTCGCCGGCCTCGCGCATGCGTACGAACCAAGGATTGGTGAGGTCGATGGCAGCCATGCCAATGACGACCTTCTTCTGCTCATCGGCCGCCTGGGCGCCGGAGGCCGCGCCGATCAGGCACGCGCCCATGAGAAGCAGGCTCAAGAGTTTTTTCATCGCGGTATATTCTCCCATTCTTGCAGGGCTTCCTTCGAGGGTCCCTGGGGGAAACCATACACAAAGGCTTTCGCAAGGCATCCGACATGGACGTTACTGGTGAGTATTCTGACCAAAGTCCAGGCTGACGGTCTTGGACCGGCTAGTATGTCGGCGGCGTGATCGCGCTGAGGATTTCACTCTCGCCTTCAAAGACGTTGCGAAAGCGATGCGGGATGCGGCTGTCGAAATAATAGCCGTCGCCGACCCTAAGGGTGCGTGTCTGCTCCCCAACCGTCACTTCGACCGCACCACGCGAGACGATGCCGGCTTCCTGGGCGCTGTGAGAGAAGGTCTCTCCGGTGTCGGCACCGGGCGAGTAGGTTTCGCGAAGGACCAGCATCTGTCGGTTGGGGTGGTTCACACCGAGCATACGATATGAGATCGCCTCGGCCTTGCCGATCTCCACGAAATCAGCGGCAGCGTAGAACGGCGTATAGGGAAAAACCGACTGCAGGTCCGAGAAGAATGCCGTCAGCGTCGTCCCGAGAGCATCCAGCATGGCGCCCAACGTGTTGATGGATGGGCTCATCTGGTCACGTTCGATCAGGGAGATCGCGGAATGAGATACGCCCGACCGCTCTGCCAGGCTCCGAACGCTGATGTTACGGCGGCGCCTGAGTTCTCTTAACTTGGACCCGATCTTCGGCATTGCATTGAAGTTCGCGTGAGCATTTGTGGCCCGCTATCGCGCTCGACCGCCGCAATGTCAACCGAGCGGGGAAATGGCTCACTCTTCGGTTCGCATGAAATCCTCGACCGACAGGCTCGGTCCGACGAAGCCCTCCGCCGAACTTCGCGGGAGCGTCACCTTGAGCGATAGCAGACGGAACGATTGGGTTTTCCCATGGCCATCGACATTGAGGCTGCCGTTCACGCCGCCCTCGAGCGCATCATCTATAACGAAGTTGAACGCTGCGAGACGAGGCAGATCATAGCGACGGCAGCGCGTGGCACCTCTATGCTTGAACAGCGCCAGCACCCGCTCCTCGGTAACCTGGTCAGACAGCAGCCGATAGGCCTCTGGCCGATAGGGGATCAGGCTTATATTGGTACGGTTGCCTTTGTCGCCAGCCCGGCTATGGGCGATGGCGTAGAGAGGCAGTTCGATGATCGTTTCCATTATGCCAGTTCCCTCGCGGGGCGAACGCTGACCGAGGTCGGTACGCGCTCCCTCGGAACGAGGAAGCTCTTCGTCAGGATGCGCGGAGTAACGCGCCATCTCGCGCCACCGCTTCCGGCTGCTCCGCAACAGAGCAAAGCGAGAACTTCGCGTGCTGCCTGCTCGACGTCGTCGGCGTTGCTTCCCTCGACAGCGAGCCGAACGCGGATCTCATCGGGCGGCGTCCCATTGAAGCCGCGCCACAGATCGCCGGCATCGTTGTCATGCACGCTGGCAATGCCAATAAGATCGGCGCGCGCCCGCACGTCGAGCTTGCGACGGCGAAGCCGTTCGAGCAGCACGTCGGCTGTTTCCCTGGCGCGGCGCAACGCGTTCATTCCCGCGACCGTGATCTCGCCTTCACCGAGCCAGCGGCCCTGGTAGCAGGCGGTGACCTTCAGATCCGAGGGCGCCGGGCGGCCGCGAACGCCCTCTACGCGGACGCGGTCGGTGCCGCATTGCGCGACGCGAACCTGAGAAATATCGACCACGACATCGGGAGTAATGTAATTCGCCGGGTCGTGGAGCTCATAGAGGAGCTGTTCTTTGACGGTTCGTTCATCTACCAGCCCGCCCGTGTTCTCTGCTTTGGTGATGGTCAGAACGCCTTCATCGTCGATCTCCGCAATAGGAAAGCCGATGTCTGCCGGATCCGGAACGACCTTGGGCCCGGGATCCCAGAATGTGCCGCCGCATACCTGGCTGCCGCATTCCAGCAGATGTCCTGCTGCCGCTGCGCCCGCCATTCGATCCCAATCGTCGATGGAAAAGCCGAAATGGTGAACGATCGGCGCGATTGCGAGAGCCGGATCGGAGGTCCTTCCCGCCACCACCACGTTCGCGCCTTCATGCAGCGCTTGCACCAGGGACGCGGCGCCGAGATAGGCGTTCGCGGCGATGCAGGCATTGGCATCTCCCTCCAACCCGGCATCGGCTTCGTGAGGCTCCAGCCCGCCGAGATCGATATGTCCGCGGACATCATCTCCGGCAACAACGGCAATCCGAAGATCATCATGGCCGAGACGACGCGCGATCTTGGCAATGAGACGCGCTGCGGCGGGGGGATTTGCCGCCCCGAAATTTCCCAATATCGGAATGTTGTTTCGAAAGCAGGTGCCGAGTATCGGGGCGACCAGTCTCTCGAGCATCGGCTCATAGCCCTGTTGAGGGTCTTGTCGTCGCGCCAGTTGCGCCAGCGCCACCGTGCGCTCGCCCAGGACCTCAAAGAAGATCGCTGCGGGGCCGCCGGATCGAACGAGCGTGTCGACAACCGGGATCGGGGCATCCAACCGGTCCCCTGAAAATCCTGCACAGTTACCGACACGAAAGATATGACTCATGACAGACCTCGGTATGGCGCCGGCGTGCCGGGTGCACGGGTGCCGTCGCGGCCATCACCTTAGTTGCAATCGGCGGCCGATGCCTTTCGCCGTCGCCGCTGGTGAGGATAGTTGACGCAAATCACGCCAAAGGGTCTTGCAGGCAAAGGCGCATGCTAGAATGAACAAAATTGTGCTGTTCGTAGCCGGAAAATCTCAGGCCCGGACCTTCGTACCCGATGGGAGGGGCAGTGCTTGGAACCTGATCGCTCAAGCGAGCTCGAGGAGCTGAGGCATCGCCTTCGCGACGCAGGAATTCGGCTCCGACCGGACCTTCTTCCACGCGTCCTTGACGATTATGACGATATGAAGAGACACATCGCCGCGGTCCGGGAAGTGACGGAAATGATAGCGGGAGCCACTCAGCCCGACGAGACGAGGCAATGAACCTGGCGGAGTTGTCGATCCAGGAAGCCGGAGGAATGCTGCGGGATGGCAGCATCACTTCGCAAGACCTCACCCTCGACGCACTTGACCGCATATCGGCAGGTGACGGTTCAATCCATGCCTTTATACGCATAGATCGCAACGCCGCCCTGACGGCGGCGCGGCAGGCGGATAGCGAACTGCGGAGCGGCATCGACCGTGGGGATCTGCATGGGATTCCGTACGGGTTGAAGGACATTTTCGACGCCCGCGGCTGGCCTACGACCTGCGGTTCAAGAATTTGCGATGGGATCGCCGCATCAGATTCCGCGGTCGTCGAACGACTGCAAGCGGCCGGCGCCATCCTGCTTGGAAAACTGGCAACATTCGAATTTGCGATTGGCGGCCCAAGTCTGGAGCTCCCCTGGCCGCCGGCCCGCAATCCGTGGGATTCTTCGCGCCAGACGGGAGGGTCCTCATCCGGTTCCGCGGCGGCGATCGCAGCCGGCTACACTCGCCTCACGATTGGATCGTGCACCGCGGGGTCGATTCGAGGACCGGCGGCCTGGTGTGGCGCGGTAGGATTGAAGCCGACTTTTGGTCTGGTGTCGCGGCGAGGATGCCATCCGCTGGCACCGAGCCTCGACCACTGCGGACCGCTGACCCGCAATGTCCATGACTCAGCCATAGCGCTCCAGGCGCTGGCGGGGCGCGATACGCTCGATCCTGCCAGCGCCGACGTGCCGCCCCGCACCTACACTTCCGATCTCGAAAAAGGAGTTGCCGGTTTGCGCATCGGCGTTCCGCGGGCCTTCTTCGAGTCTGCGCCAAATCTGAGCGACGACGCGAGGCGCGGTATCGAAAACACGTTGAGCGCACTGGCAGGACAAGGCGCCCGGATCAGGACCGTGACGCTTCCGCCCTTCGGCACGTTCCTCTCCTGCGTTCGAGTGATCATGGCATACGAGATGTACGCCATGCACCGGACGCATCTTCGTGGAAGGCTGGACGATCTCGCCACGCTCACGACGGTCCGTTTTTTGGCCGGCCTCGCCGTCGATCCCGAAGACTACCGGCTTGCACTCAAGCTGCAGCGATGGCTGACGACTGAAGTCGATCGCGCGCTTGCGGAATTCGACGGTTTCGTGACCGCGATCTCGCTCGACACGGCGCCCCTCGTTGAGGACCTGGTGCAGCCGCTCGGTTGGCCGTTGCAGGCAAGCCCGTTCAATCTGACAGGGCATCCGGCGATGAGTGTGCCGATCGGACTCGACCAGAATGGGATGCCGTTGGCAGTACAGGTAATCGGCCGTCGCTTTGACGAGGCCACGGTGCTCCAGGTAGGTCGCGCGATAGAACGTTCTTCCGGTTGGGAGCAGATTCCGCTACCTGCGACAATCCGACGAAGAGATCGACCTACCGGCGCCGACGCAGGCGCACCTCAGGCGAAAAGTCTATCCGATCTACCGGATAGAACGGCCGAGCCACGCTGAACGGCAGCTCTTCGACGCGGTAGCTTGTCATGCCGGGCGTGTCGACCGTCACACAGCGTCCCACGTCTGCGAAGTTGAGCGTGAAATGATAGCCGGAACGCGTGACCACGATATCCATTTCCGTCGGCTCTGCACCCATCGCACGGAAGTATTCCGGATCGAGGTATGCGTTCGGCCTCTCGGTCAGAGCAACGTGGATGTTCCCTGCCTTCAGCAGCGCGTACGGCCCGATGTTGGTAAGGGTTCCCGCGTCGTGCGGGCCGGCGACGACAAGCGACGCATCCTGCCCGACCGAGAGCACCTCGCCAGTCAGGGTTATCGGCGGCGACACGGCGCAGCCGTGGCCTCCGACAGTCAACGTCAGTGTCGAACCCTGCCCGGAAGCCATGCACGCCTGTACCGCATTCGGATCGGCGATCGGCACGAGAGAACGCAGATCCGGATAGCTGGTGATCAGCTTGTCTAGAATGAAGGTGCTGTCGCCGGGTCCGCCTGCCGCGACACGGTCGCCCTGGTCACCAAGGACATAGCGTGTCTTGCCGATGGCTTGCCGAGCGGCATCGAGGCACGACTCGACGGAGGGATAGGTACCGATCAGCTGGTCGCGCGCCTCCCAGAGCATGTTCGCCAATTCCTTTGCCAGCGTCGCGGCTCGCGCATTCTCGCCATTGCCGTAGACCAGCACCATCTGGCCGAGGTTCGCGACATCCAGAAACTGCTGAGCATTGAATATGGAGACGTCTTCGACGTCGCCGCGGGAGACAGCCTCGCTGGCACATCGGTGTATTCGCTGCAGCGGGTCTTCGTCCGTCCGGTCGTTTCCAAGCGTCAGCATTGGCACGTGTACGGCAGCGCACACCGGATCGAAGTTCCCCTCGATCATCCGCCTTGCCGCCTCGAAAGCCCTGCGCCCCGTCTCGCCCTGGTCGTCGTGAGGGTTGGTGAGGTATGCGGCGAGGAAATCACAGTGAACCAGCGTGTCGTGGGTGACATGAGCATGCAGGTCAAAAGCTGACGTAATAGGGACCTCCGGGCCGACCACCTTCCTGAGTTCTCGAAAGAGGTCTCCCTCGGGATCGGACAGCGTAGGAGTAAGCATGCCACCGTGAAGGGGAAGCACGATCGCGTCGAAATTGCCCCCCCGCGCGGCTTCGGTCATCCGGTCGCGGACCTCCTCGTAAACTGCGTCGTCGACCGGACCTCCGGACTGCGCCCGGAACATTGTCGGCACGATCACGTCTGCGCCGGCTCTCTCGGCCGCATCGACGACACCGCCAAGCGTCGAATTCGAACCTCGTGCCTGCTCGACTGCCGACGCACCTTCCGTGACTTGAAAATCCGAGCGTTGGGCGACCGTGGGGTTGAAGCTGTGAGACTCCTGCTGGATGCCCCCGGACAGAATTCGCATTTTCTTCACCGGAATGCTCCTCGTCCGCCGAAATCATCGCAAGCTAAGCGGCAGTCCCGATCATCCTGCAAGCCGCTCCTTGCGGATGGTCACTATGATGGACAACCATTCCCAGACTTTTGCCTTCTCCTAACTGACGGCCTCGTCGAGAGCCCCGTCAGCCGGTTAGAATACTGGACAGTCACCTTTCCTCCGCTTTGCTCCGCGGGTGCTTCCGGATTTAACAGGTTTAACAGCAAGCAACGGCAGCTGCCGAACAGCCGCAGGACTGAATGATGAACGGTGTCACCTATGTCAAAGCGCCCGCCCGGAACCTGGTATCCGATACCAGTCAGGTGGAAGAAGTCACGAAGAATATCCTTGCTGCCGTAAGAATTGAGGGTGACAAAGCGCTGCGCCGGTATTCTCAAGAGTTCGACAAGGTGACTGTGGAAGCACTTGAGATCACAGATGAGGAGCGCCAAGCCGCTGTTGCCGGGCTCGATCCGGCAGCGCGTGCCGATATGGAATTTGCAATCGAGAGGGTGAGAGCATTTGCCAAGGCCCAAAGGGCAACCATCCTGCCGCTGGAGATCGAGGCGCTCCCAGGCCTGCATCTCGGGCATCGGGTGATACCGATCAGACGCATCGGCGCATATGTCCCCGGAGGACGCTACCCTCTCCTGTCTGCCCCGGTAATGACTATTGTACCCGCCAAAGTTGCAGGATGTTCCGAGGTAATTGCCTGCCTACCTCCCGGCAGCCACAGGGACGTCATCGCAGCCTGCCACCTTGCCGGCGCAGACCGGATTTTTCGAGTTGGAGGCGCGCAAGCCATAGCGGCTCTGGCGTACGGAACGGAATCCATTCCCAAGGTCGACAAGATCGTAGGCCCTGGCAACGCGTTCGTTAACGAGGCGAAGCGGCAGGTCTTCGGACCGGTCGGCATCGATCAGCTGGCGGGCCCAAGCGAGATCTTCATCGTCGCGGATTCCACCGCAGACCCGGAACTCATTGCCATCGACCTGCTGGCACAGGCCGAGCATGATGTAAAAACACGCGTCGGCCTCATCACGACCGACCGCCAATTGGCCGAATCGACCCTGGAGCATGTCCAGCTCCAGTTGGCGGATCTATCGACGGCGCCTGTTGCCGCTGCTGCGTGGGACAATTACGGAGAGATCGCACTCTGCGCCGACGAAGCCACCATGATCTCCTATTCCGACTTAATCGCCGCGGAACATTTGCAGGTCCATACGGCCGATAGCCACGCCATGGGGGCGAAGCTCAGCAACTATGGGTCACTTTTTATCGGCCCGCTCGCAAGCGTCGTCTATTCCGACAAATGCTGTGGGACAAATCACACTCTTCCGACCATGGGGGCAGGTCGCTACACGGGTGGATTGTGGGTCGGGTCATACCTGAAGATTTGTACCCATCAGTGGCTTGACCGTCGCGGGGTCGAGACTGTCGCGCCGCCGGCGGTGAGACAAAGTGGCCGCGAAGGCCTGGAGGGCCATCGTCGGGCAGCGGCCGTAAGGCTCGATCGGCTGCTCGCCCAGGGAACACGATAAGGCATTCACAGCATACCGAAAGACAGGCAGGGCTCGTCTACCGGGATAGAGGCAGCCCACTTGGGAGATGAGACGGAAGGTTTCCGGCGACACGTCCTCGTGAGCGTGGCACTGCTTCACAGGTTCTCACCTCCATCGACGACGAAGGCGACTCCAGTCATATATCGCGAAGCATCCGAGGCGAGAAACAAGATCGAATCCGCGATCTCTTCGGCTGATCCGAACCGCCGCATCGGCACTGCTTCGGCGATATAGGCTTCCAGTTGACTCCGGCCGCCCATCTGTCGCTCGAAGCCGGCATTGAACGGGGTGTCGACGAAGCCGGGGCAGAGCGCGTTCACGCGGATGTTGTCGGGCGCCAGGTCCTTCGCCATTTGCTTCACCATCGCGACAGCGGCGTGCTTGGTGGTCGTGTAGGCGATCATCCCGGCGTCAATCTGGGTCGCGGAATTCGACGCCGTGATGATGATCGACCCGCCGCCCTGGCGCCGCATCTGTTCCACCACCGCCCGGGCGGCGATAAAGTGCGCGCGCACGTTGAGCGCCCACGACCTGTCCATCTGCTCGACCGAAACCTGCTCCAGCGACCCGTCCACCTGCACGCCGACATGGGAATGGAGAACGTCCAGCCGTCCGTGCCTGTCGATGACCCCGGCGAGGACGGCGGCTATGGCGGCGTCATCCGCAACATCCAGGACTTCCGCCTCGCCCGAGCCGCCTGCCTTTCGGATTCTTTCGACGACGTTGCCGACCGCGGCCTGGTCGCGATCGGTCACGATGACATGCGCGCCCTTCGACGCCATCGCCATCGCGCCCGCCCTGCCGATACCGGAGCCGCCGCCGGTCACGAAGGCCACCTTGCCATGAAGTCTCATCGTTATGCCCTTCCTCGTCGTTTGGAAGTTTTTTCGCGGCAGCTCCATCCCGCCCGGGAGCGGGATCGGCTGGGTTCCGGCCGATGCCTGCGGTCAGTAGCGCTTCCTGAACAGGTCGCGCCGCCGGTAGACCTCGACGGCCTCGACGAGGAAATCGGCGATGCGGCTCGCGCCGTACTCCTCGCGCAGCATCCGGGCGCGTTCCAGCAGCACCTGCGGGTCGCTGACCCTGCCGGGCCGCAGCAACTCGTATGTGTCGATGATCACGTCGTCGGGGACGCCAACCAGTTCCGAAGCGCGTGCGAAGTTACCGCCGAGGGCAACCCGCCCCGCTTCCTCGGCTATTCGCGCCTGGCGCAAAAGGGTGTCCGCGGAGATGCTGATGTCGCCCGGCTGTACCTTGCCGGAAACGATCGCCTCGAGCGTCAGTCCGGCGAGGGGCATTCCCGAAGCCGCGCGGATGGTCGCGCCGGCATCCTCATCCGAAGCTTCCCCGGTTGAACCATTGGTGCTCATCTGCGGTCTTGCCCCAGGTTGACGGCGAGCTCGACAGGTGCCGCATCGCGATCGACCATCGCCGTTTCAATCGCGTGGAGCAGCGAAACCTGTACATGATAGCGGGCGCTCAGCGCTTGCCCGTCCACCGGCACCACGATGGGCTCGGGCACGCGGCCCAGCATGTAGTCGGCGGCGTTGCGGCCAAGCCCGCGATAGTGATCCAGCGTGGTGACCGGCGCGTTGGAGAAGAGCTCGACGTTGAAGTGCGGCAGCCGATCCGCTTTATGGATCACGGCCGTGCCCTTCGCCTGGATGCCGATGCCATATCCCGAGCCGGAGAGCCGGGCCGCCGAAAGGCCGAGAAACGAGGTGTCGGCCGTGTGCAGGAAGCGGACGATCCTCGGGGCTCCGCCACGGTCGCGAATTCCTTCCATGATCGCGATCAGCACGTCGACCAGATCGTGATCCGCCGTCGTTCGCTGAAGCCGGTTTCCGAATGCCGGACTGACCCCGATCACGACTTCATGGGGATCCGCGCCCTTTTGCGCCGGGCCGGTCGTATTCAGCCAGTCGGCTTCCGCGGCGTCCGTCCGGTGTGCCGCTTCCAGGACACTCTGCCTGGTCACGAGCTTGCGCATGTCCTGGATGTCATGCCAGCGCTCAGCCGTCATCCGATACCCGGACCCCGGACCGCGATAGTCGTTCGGATCGTTGAGGGCGTTGACGACCTTGCCGTCGCGCAGGATCGAGGAGGTCTGGAGATAGTCCCCGCGAACGCGCTGATGCAGCATGAACAGGACGTTTTCGGCTTCCTGCCGGAAGCCCCGGGCAGCAAGCGCCCGGACGAGATCGATGGCGGTGAGCTTCCTGTCGCGGATCTTCCGGCTGATCCTCGTGACTTCCCCAGGAGTGAATGTGTCCGTCTCGTGGGAACCGGACGCCGCCGCGACCGAACGCAGTCTGGCCTCGGAAAGGTCGGCGAGTTGCAGTTCGCTGAACACGGCCTGGAGCGCGCGGAGCGCGCGCATCCTGATCTCACCCGCCTGCCTCTCCTTGACCGGAGTGAGGCCGCCGTCGACCTCGAGGTCGCGCTGGATGGCGAGAAAGTCCTCGATCTCCTCTCCGTTGAACAGCGAGGGATTGAAGGTGTTGTCGTACTTGCAGATCGAACCGAAGCCGGAGCATAGCAGGTCGGAGCCGGCCATCATGTACGGGGTGATCTTCGATCCGACGCGGAGCTCCGATTCGCTGATGCGTGTGTCGTTCCCCGAGGCGCATTCCAGGCCAAGCCAGACCGCGATCAGATTTTCCGCTATCAGTTCGCGGACGCCGCCGGCCATGGACGCGGTGAGTGGGGCCCCGTCGATCCCGCCGTTTTGCGTGCCTTGCACGCCCATGCCGCGCTGCAGGCAAAGACAGCGCGCCTCCAGGTAGAGGACCGATTTCCGCTCGTGCAGCCCCATCAGCAATTCGGCGCCGGCACCGGAGGTGCAGCGCGCCTTGATCCCGCGGGACGCATAGGCGGCAGTCAGGAACGCCTTCGACCACGGGGTGTCGTCCCCGTCGACGAACGCGCCCTCCGTCCCGTAGACCGACACTGTCTCGGCATAGGAGGCCAGCCCGGCCATCCCGATCTTGAGTTCCTCGGATTCCTCGATCGAGCATTGGAACAACGTGCCGGCCCGCCCGACGGCCGTTCCAACGGTGCAGGCAAGGGCGTTCGCCCACGAATTGTCCGCGACGCGCATGGTGGTTTCGACCTCGTCGAAGCCGAGCGCGACGGCAAAAGCCGCATCCGCCGCGAGCTGGAGAGGATCATCCTTGGCGTTCGTGACATGGGCCTGGTTGCCGGGCGTCCGGCGCTGCCTCATCTTCGAATAGGCGAAGGTCAGCTCGAGAGCCGACATTTGGGCGACGACCGATGCCAGCTTCGCCGGCGTCATGCCGCGCGCCAGGCGTTCCAGGGTTTCCTTCGGCACGTTGATGTCGACCAGCATCCGCGCGACGTCGACAGGGTCCGCGGCCATCGCCTCGGTCGCGACGTCCACGTCGATGTGATAGCGGGCGATGAAGCAGTCCAGAATGTCGAAATCGGCTTCCTGCCGGCCGTCCAGTTCCACGACCCGTCCGTTTTCGATCCTGATGGACGGTTCCGGATCCCACGGGCTGCGGAACGTGGAGAACCCGGCCTCCGGGTCCTCCGCGGCAAAGCGATCGTGCGCGAGCGGGCGGGAATCCCACACCTCGAAGCGGCCCCAGCGCAGGAAATCGCTCATCGTGAAACCTCCTTCGGCTCGTCGCGCTGGCCGGCCCGGCAATCCGCCGCCGGCTCCGCAGCAAGTCGCATACGCCGGGCGGCGCCTAGGCCGTGGCGTGGACGACCGGCAGCCGGTCGCGCCACGGCGCCGCGATCTCGACCTGTCGTGCCAATCTCAGAAGCAGCGACTCATCACCATGGGCGGCGACGTACTGAACGCCGATGGGAAGGCCCTGCGCGGAAGGCTTGCCAGGCACGGAAATCGCCGGATTGCCTGAGATGTTGAACGTGAACATGAAGGCGGAATCCCACCAGCGGGCGAGATACGTCTCGTAGTCGCCCTCTTCCATCGACCAGTAGTGGACGGGCTTCGGAAGCTGGGTGAGGGTCGGCGTCGCGTAAATGTCGAACGGCGCGATCTCGCGCGCGACAAGCTGACCCGCGCGCCGGGTGTTCGCGATGCTGGCCGAATACTGTTCGGCGCTCAGGGATTCGGTATGCGCGATCATGGCCTGGTTGAACGGGCAGAATTCGTCGGTGCGGAGGCTGCGCCCGATGAGATCGCTTCCGAGCGTCCGAAAATCCCGCGTGTACTCCACCGAAACGATGTCGTTGTAGTTCCACCAGGCGCCCTCGATGTCCGTGGTCAGGTCATGCTCGACCAGCGTGTGGCCGAAGCTTTCGAGCAGGCGCAGATTGTCCTCGACCGCCGAGCGCACCTGCGCATCGAGGGGCTCTCCCCACGGGCTGGCGAGCGTATAGCCGACGGTGAGTTTCCGAGGGGCCTCGTCGAGTGCGGCCAGCCATCCCTTGGCCGGCCTTTCGGGTGTATAGGGATCGCCCGGCTCGTTACCGGCCGTGACGTCCAGGAAAGCGGCGGTGTCGCGCACGCTCAGGCTGTTGCAGAGCGTATAGACGTTTCCGAACCAGCAATCGGCGATGTCGGGTCCGTATGTTATGCGTCCGCGTGACGGCTTCAGACCGACGACGCCGCAGCAGGAGGCCGGAACCCTGATCGAGCCTGCTCCGTCCGACCCTTCGGCCAGCGGCACCAGCCGCGCCGCGACCGCGGCTGCCGCGCCGCCCGACGATCCGCCCGGAGTGCGGGTGGTGTCGTAAGGATTGAGGGTCGCGCCATAGAGCCGGTTTTCCGTTCCGATCGACCAGCCGCATTCGGGCGCGTTGCTTCGCCCGAGAACGACGAGCCCCGCCTCCCTTATGCGGCGCACCATTTCCGTCTGCGTCTTCCACGGCTTTCCTTGCAGCGCCGCGATGCCCTGGTCCAGGGGGATGCCTTCACAGGCGGACATGACGTTCTTGAGCAGGAACGGCACGCCGGCCAACGGGCCCTCCTTGCCGGCTTTCGCCTCCCGCCGCGCGAAATCGTACGTCTTTATGGCGACCGCGTTGATCTTCGGATCGACCGCTTCGATCGTCGCGATCGCCGCCTCGGCCAGCTCCGCGGCGCTGACTTTCTTCTCCTTGACCAGTTGCGCGAGGCCGACTGCATCCGTGCTCGTATAGAGCTCGATCAATGCCCGGTTGCTGTCACTCATATCGATGGTCTCCACATGACAGATAGCGTCGGTCAACGCATCTCGTTGCGATTTCTGAAGCTGTCGATGGCCACCGCGAGAATGAGGATGAAGCCTATCGCGATGACCTGGTAGAATGGCGGAAAGCGCAGGATGACAAGGCCGGACTGGAGGATCAGCGCCAGGAGCGCGCCCAGCAGGGCGCCGAAGAAGTAGACCTTCCCGCCGAAGAGGCTCGTCCCGCCTATCACCGCGCCGGATATGGCCGCCAGCGCGTCGTTGCCGTGGCCGCCTATGTCGGTTGTGGTGAACCGCGCGAGATCGAAGGCTCCGGCGATACCGCACAGGGCGCCTGCCACGGAATACAATTTGACCATATGCCACCGGGTATCGATACCGTTGCGGATGGCGGCCTTCTCCGACGAGCCGATGGCGATGGTATGGGTGCCGAAGCTCCCCCGCCTGAACTGTATCCACACGACAGCCACCACGACCGCGGCCAGGAGTGTCGAGAGCGGAACGCGCCAGAGATAGACGCTTCCGAACGCCGACTGGATCGACAGAGGCACGCCGTAAAGGTTTTCGCCGTTGGTGATGACCTGCGCGGTTCCGAGATAGATGCCGAGCGTACCGAGCGTCGCCACCAGCGAGTTGATCCGAAGCCATCCGACGAGCACGCCGTTGATGACGCCGGCGAGCAGCCCAACCACGATGGTGACCAGGAATAGCACCGGAAGCGTGATGTGCGGCCCGGGATCCCCACCGGCGCTCATCGAGACGAGAACCGTGCCGGCGACGACGGAAGCCAGGACGGCCGTCGCGCCCTGGGAAAGATCGATCTGCGCGGCGCCGAGCAGCATGGTCTGGGCGATGACCAGCATCATGACCTGCGAATAGGTGGTCAGGATTGCCTGGACGTTGATTGGATTGAGGAACGCGCCGTTCGCGGATGCTAACTGGAAGATGATCACCAGAAGCACGTCGAGCCCCAGGACCCAAAGAGTGTTCCCACCCAGAAGAGGGTGGCGGAAGCGATCCATGGAGCTTGTCTCCGGTTGCCTGCCCTGCGCGCCGACGGCGGGGCCGCCTGCCGGCGAGGGGCGAAAGAACACGCTACGCAGCGGCCGCGTCATCATTTTCACCCACCATCATGGAAACCACCGACGTCACGGTCTGCCCGGCCGCCGGAAGCGTGCGGACGATCCTGCCCCGCCGCAGGATGATCAGACGGTCGGCGATCGCAAGGACGCTCGGTATGTCGTGTGCGATGAGGCATACGGCCATGCCTTTGGCGGCGATCGTCTTTATCGTCTCGAGCACGAGCGCCACCTGCTTCGGTCCGAGCGCCGCCGTGGGCTCGTCGAGCAGCAACGCCGCCTTGGACCACATCAGCGCCCTGGCGATCGCCGCCACCTGGCGCTGGCCGCCCGAAAGCAGCCGGACGGGCATCCGCACATCGCGTAGCGTCGAGATGCCGAGATGGGCGATCTCCTCCGTCGCCTTGCGGTCCATCCTTGCGGAATCCAGCCATCCGAGGGTCCCGGCAAGACCGGAACTGCGGAGTTCCCGGCCCAGGAACATATTTTCGGCCACGGTGAGATGATGGGCGAGCGCAAGGTCCTGATAGACCATGCCGATGCCCATCTCCTGGGCGTGATGCAGGGAGGTGATCGGCTCTCCCCTTACGAGCACCTCGCCGGAGCTCGGAGGCAAGGCGCCGCACATGATGTTCATGAGCGTCGACTTGCCGGCACCGTTGTCCCCCAGAAGCGCGACGATCTCGCCGGCAAACATCTGGATGTTGACGCCCGTCAGGGCGGTGATCTGCCCGTACTGCTTGGCGACGTTTCTGATCTCCAGGACCGGATCGGCATGAGACATGGTTCCTCCGCTGCCCATGGTTGCGGAGGGGGCAGGCACCGCCCCCTCCCGACTGACGTCATTCGCAGTTCGGAGAATAGATATAACCCTTGCTATCGTCGTCCTCGATATTGTCGCGCGTCAGGAATTTCACGGGCGTGAACACCTGGTAGGGCAGATTGGCCGCCTCGCGGCCCTCCTCCAGAACCTTCACCATGGATTCCACCATGATCTTGCCGAGCTGCCTGGGGCTCTGGGCCACCAAGGCGTCCAGGTCGCCCGCCTTCAGCAGCTCGACCTGCCTTTCCGTAGCGTCGTAGCCGACGACCTTGACTTCTCCACGCTTGCCTGCCGAGCGGAGCGCGTTGGCGGCGCCTTCGGCTCCCGCATCCTGGGTGGCATAGATCGCCGCCAGGTCCGGATTGGCCGTCAGCACCGACGCCGTGACGGAAGCGGCCTTGCTGGCATTCGATTCGATGTACTGGACATCCAGCAGGTGCACGTCCGGATATTCCTTGTCGAGCACCTCCTTGAAGCCTGCCCAGCGCTCGTTCTGGACGGCGTTGCCCGGGGACGCGGTCAGGATGAGCACGGAGCCCTTCGCGCCGATCATCTTGGCGAGATCGTGCGCCGCCTGCTTGCCGGCCTCCAGGTTCGACGTCCTGATGTTTTGGATGTCGACGGGCTCCGTCAGGCTGCCGTCGACGGTGATGACGGGGGTGCCGGCGTCAATCAGTTCCTTCGTCGGCGCGATGAATGCTGTCGAGTCCCAAGGAACGAGCAGGATTCCGTCCGGCGACTGCGATGCGACGGCCTGCAGCACCTGAAGCTCGTCACGAGGCGAGATCGACTGCGAGCCCTGCCAGATCAGGTTGACCCCGTGATCCTTCGCCGTCGCCTCGGCGGCGCATTTCATGGCCTGATAGAAAGTCAGACCGACGGAAGCGGTCACGAAGCCGACATTGTATCCGCCTTCGGGCCGCGGTTTCTTGTCCTGGGCATGGGCTGGCATCGCAGCGCACAAGGCGACCACGGCTGCGCCGGCAATCAAACGACAAAGCCTCATTGTATTCTCCTCCTGACAAATCGACTTGTTTTGATGATCAGCCGGGGCCTTCGCCCCGGTTGACCGGCCGCCATCCATTGCTGGCAACCGGTTCGCTTCTCCTCCGCCGTGCCACGATCTGCCAACGTGATCGGCAATTGAACTGCCGGCTCGGTTTCGCGCTCCGCCGGCCAGGCCGCGACGCTCGGGCGTCGCATCGACCTATTGCTTCAATGACAAAAAAATATACAAAACCCTGAACGAGTGTATATACCACAAAAAGCATAGAAATCGCGATGTTGCCCAATATGGTTTTCGGAGCCGCGGACGCCGGGCTGCTGGGCCAGGCGATCGACAGCGTCGGCAGCCTGCGCTTCTGTCCCGCGCTCGCTGCTTGGCTGCACTGCATCGTTCCCTTCGACCATACCGTGGTTTTCGGATATCACGGTGCGAGCAAGCCTATAGAACTCTACGACGATTTTCCGCCCGACCGGCGAAAGATTTTCGTGAATGATTATGTCGTCGGCCCGTATCTTCTGGATCCGTTCTACAAGGGTGCGATGCTGCCTGTGGAGCAGGGCCTCTATCGTTTAGGCGATCTGGCTCCGGACCGATTTTACCAGGGAGAATACTTTCGCACGTATTACAAACGCACCGAAATAGCCGAAGAGATTGGCTTCTTCTCCGCAATCGGCGAGGGCTATCAAGTAGTGTGGTCGCTCATGCGCAAGGAAAAGCTGTTCAGCGCTCCGGCTTTCAGACGTTTAGGTCAGGTTGCACCGGTCGTCGTCGCCCTTATCCGCAAGCATTGGGCCAAAATCGCAAATGATCGCAACCTGCATGACAGTCCACCTGCCGAAATCGCGGGTCCGGGACTCGAAAGGCTTACGCGGCGCGAGCTGGAGATCGTATCCTACATATTACGAGGGCATTCTTCCGAGGCGACGGGACAGGACCTGGGAATCTCTGCTGGAACCGTTCGCATCCACCGGCGCAATATTTATGCGAAGCTCGAAATATCTTCTCAACGCGAATTATTTTCCAGGTTCCTGGCCGGGGTCTCCATCTGAATCGGTCGTCATTCAATGCGGCTGCCGCCGGGCGTGGCGGCTCGACGCCCACCCATGCCCCCATGAATCAGGCTCGATTTCCAATGCCGCCCGTCAGGCCTGCCCGGCTTCCAGAAGGCAGCGCCGCGTATTGGCCAGATGGCACCGCATTGCCCTCCTTGCCAAGTCCGGGTCCTGCCGACGGATGGCTTCCATCACCGCGCTGTGGTCCTCGATCCAGACATGCCGGAATGGCTTGGTGCGGCCATAGGCGTCGGCGCGCAGCCATAGCTCGCTGCGCTGCTGCTGGTCCCAAAGCAGCTCGACGATGTGGCGCAGCATGGCGTTGCCGCATGCGCCGGCAATGGCGAGGTGGAAGGCGCGGTCTCCCTGCTCGGTCGGCCTGTCCTGAGCATCCTCCTTGACCATCTGCTCTATGCCGATGGCCATCTTCTCGAAATCGTCAGCGCCGGCCTGCCTGGCGGCAAGCCGGGCCACCTCCGGTTCCACGATCATCCGGGCGTCGAGAATCTCGAAAGGGGGATAGCCGGCATCCGGTTTTGGGGCGCGGCTCTTGTCATTGACATAGATGCCGCTGTTCCTGCGCACCTCGACGAGACCGGCGATCTCGAGGCTGACGATCGCCTCGCGGATGGTCGGCCGGCTGGATTCGAAGCGCTTGGCGAGATCGCGCTCGCCGGGAATTCGGTCTCCGTCCTCATATTTGGAGCGGATGAGGTCCTCGATCTGGCTTGCGACGGCTAGGTAGTTGCGCTCTTGCTTCGACATGACTTGGCGACTTGACACCGGTGCTGAGTTTGGTTGAGATAACTGGATAACCAGTCTGGCTAACCAGCACAATCGCTAGTTCGTCATGCGGATCGTCGCGTGAGGCGGCATATCCGGTTTGTGGCGCATGGGTGACGCTCGGGAGGTCAAAATCGGCCCCAACGTGCTGAGCTGTCCAGAATGCCTCGGATGCCGACACCCGAAACGTCCCTTCTTTACTTGGAAAATATTTCCAAGGACTATGGAGGGCGCCGGCATCACGATCTCTGTATCGCTGCTGGCCTATGCGCTCGCCCTCGTCGGAGAGTTGGTGTTCGGCTTGGCGAGGATTTCGCATTTTCTTCCGGTGCGGGCGGTGGCGGCTGTCTACGTGCAGTTCATCCGGGGCACGCCGCTTCTGCTGCAACTCTTCTTCATCTATTATGTGCTGCCCTATGGCGGCATCGTGCTGTCGCCGTTCACCTCCGGGGTGGCGGGCCTGGCGATCAACTACAGCGCCTATATGGCCGAGGTGTTCCGGGCCGGTATTCTGGCGATCCCTGCAGGACAGCGAGAGGCGGGACGTTCGCTCGGCATGTCGCGGCGCCTGCTGATGCGCCGCATCATCCTGCCGCAGGCATTCCGGATCGTCATCCCGCCGATCGGAAATTTCTTCGTCTCGATCTTCAAGGATTCCGCGCTGGTTTCGGTCATCACCATGAAGGACCTGATGTTCACGGGCGAGCTTCTGGCATCCACGACCTTCAAGCATTTCGAGATCTTCACGCTGGTCGCGATCATCTATTTCTGCATCAGCTATCCCGTGGCGAAACTCGTCGAATATATCGAGAGCCGCTTCGACAACCGGACCTCGCGGGAGCCGGCCTCACGCGGCCGCTGGCGCTTCATACGGCGCCTGGTCCCGGCGGTCGCCGAGCACAAAGACTAACTTTCCGCCTGCATCAGGATTTTACCCATGTCAGCTTTACGCAATTCCCTCGCGGTGACCGATATCGCCCACCACCTTCATCCGCGCACCAATTGGCGCCAGCACGAGGCCTCGGGTCCCGTTATCGTCCAGCGTGGGGAGGGAGCCGAAATCGAGGACGCGTCCGGACGGCGCTATATCGAGGGCATGGCGGGGTTGTGGTGTGCCTCGCTCGGTTTCAACCATCCGCGGCTGGCGCAGGCCGGGGCGCGGCAGCTCGAGAAGCTTGGCTTCTATCACACATTCGCCCATCACACGCCCGAACTGACCATCGATCTGGCCGCACGCATCGGCGAGTTGGCACCGGAGGGGCTGCACCGGGTCTGTTTCAATACATCCGGCTCCGAAGCGACCGAGACGATGGTGAAGTTCGCCTGGGCCTATCATGCCGCGCGCGGCGAGCCCGGCCGGCGCAAGGTCATCAGCCGCGATCGCGGCTTCCATGGCAGCACGATCGTTGCGGCCAGCATGTGCGGCCTGCCGGACATGCATCGCGAGTATGGCCTACCGCTGCCCGGCTTCATCCATGTGCGCTGTCCCGACCCCTACCGGGAGCGCGCCGCGGGCGAGAGCGAAGCGGCCTTCGCGCAGCGCCTGGCGAACGAGCTGGAGGAAACGATCCTGCAGGAAGGCCCGGAAACCGTGGCCGCTTTCATCGCGGAGCCGATCATGGGCGGCGGCGGCGTCGTCATCCCGCCCGCCGACTACTTCCCGCTCGTGCAGGCAGTGCTCGACCGTTACGGCATCCTGATGCTGGACGACGAGGTCATCTGCGGGTTCGGACGTACGGGCAACTGGTTCGGTTGCGAGACGATGGGCATGCGCCCGGACATGATGGCCTTGGCCAAGTCGATCTCCTCCTCCTATTTCCCGATTTCCGCCACGCTGATCAGCGACCGGATCTACGAGGTGCTCGCGGACCATCATATTGGAGCGGTCTTCGGGCACGGCTTCACCAATTCCGGCCATCCGGTCGGTGCCGCGATCGCCCTCGAGACCCTCGACGTCTATCGGGACATGGACTTGCTCCCGCTGGTCCGCGAGAAGGGCGAGCGGCTGGGGGCGGGCCTGAGAGCGCGCCTGAACGGCCATCCCTTCGTCGGCGACATTCGGGGGCGCGGCCTGATCTACGCCGTGGAAATGGCGGCCGATCCGGCGGCGCGGCGGGGATTCGGGGCGGCCTTCAACGCCGGCGGCCGTGTCAACGAAGCCGCCAAGGCTCGTGGGCTGGTGCTGCGCAGCATGATGGGCGACATCCTCGGCATCTGTCCTCCCTACGTCATCACCGATCGTCAGATCGACGATCTCGTCGATCGCCTGGCTCTCGCCATCGATGATGTAACTCCGGTTCTCGCTGCGGAGGCCAAGCCATGAACCCGCTGTTCGACCTGTCTGATCGCGTTGCGATCGTTACCGGCGGCAATGGCGGGATCGGCCTCGGCATGGCCGAAGGGCTCGCGGCGGCAGGAGCCCGCATCGCGGTGGTCGGCCGCAACGCCGGTAAGAACCAGGCGGCGGCGGAACGACTCGGCGCCATGGGCACGGAGGTCGCGGCGATCGAGGCCGACGTCACGCAGGAGGCGGACTGCCGGCGCATGGTCGAGGAGACGGCCGATCGGTTCGGCCGGCTGGACATTCTCATCAACAATGCCGGCACCAACGAGCGCAAGGCACCGGAACTCTACACCCTGGCGGAGTGGAACGGCCTCATAACGGTGAACCTGACGTCCGCCTTCCTGTGCTCGCTCGCCGCATATCCGCGGATGCAGGCGTCAGGCGGCGGCAAGATCATCAATATCGGCTCGATGATGTCGCTTTTCGGCGCGTCTTTCGCGGCCCCCTACGCGGCCGCGAAAGGCGGCGTGGTGCAGATGTCCAAGTCGCTCGCCGGCTCATGGGCCAAGGACAACATCCAGGTCAATGCGGTCCTGCCCGGCTGGATCGACACCGACCTCACCGTGGAGGCGAAGCGGCAGGTGACGGGGTTGCATGAGCGGGTGCTCGCACGCACGCCGGCCGGCCGCTGGGGGCTGCCGTCCGATATGGCAGGCATCGCCGTCTTCCTCGCCTCGCGCGCATCGGATTTTGTCACCGGCACGGCCATCCCGGTTGACGGGGGCTACGCGTCGCAGGCCTGAGTCCTGAAGGAGAGATGCCATGGATCGGGAGGCGAAGACGATGCCGGCTGAAACCCGAACGCTGTGGAGCAATGGCGCCGCCTATGTTGACGGCCGCTATATGCCGATCGAGGAAGCCACGATCCCGATGACCGATTGGGCCTACCGGCGATCGGACGCGACCTATGACGTGGTGGGGGTCTGGAACGGCTGCTTCTTCCGGCTGGACGATCACCTGCGGCGCTTCCGGCGCTCGATGGACGCCCTCAGGCTCGCGCCGGTGGAGAGTGACGCCGAGATACGCGACATCTTGTTCGAATGCGTGCGGCGGGCGGGGTTGCGGGAGGCCTATGTCGCGATGGATTGCCTGCGCGGACGGCCGCGTCCTGGCCAGCCGCGCCATCCGGCCTACTGCCGCAATTACGTGGCTGCTTACGCGATACCGTGGGTATGGAACCTTCCCCAGGAAAGCCTGGAGCGGGGGGCGCATCTGATGGTGGCGCGGACGCAGCGGATAGCCGAAGCCGCCATCGACCCAACGGTCAAAAATTTCCATTGGGGCGACCTGACGCGCGGCCTGTTCGAGGCGTTCGACGCCGGCTGCGATACCGCCGTGCTGCTCGATGCCGACGGCTTCGTGACGGAAGCGCCGGGCTTCAACGTCTTCGCGGTGATTGGCGGAACAGTGGTCACGCCCGACCGGGGCGTGCTGGAGGGGATCACGCGGCTGTCGATCATAGAGCTGTGCGCCGAACTCGGGCTTTCGTGCGAGGTTCGCCCGCTCGCGGCGGAGGAGCTGCGACAGGCCGACGAGATTTTCCTCGCCACGACCGCCGGCGGCGTCTTCCCGGCTTCGCGGATCGACGGGCGGATCATGGGCAATGATCGTCCGGGCCCGGTCTCCAGCCGCCTGCTGCATCGCTTCTGGGAGAAACGCGCCGAGGGATGGCACGCCACGCCCGTCGATCCCGCGCCCTCCACCCCGTCGCCGACCCCATGAAACCCACCGGGAAGGAACGCGCCATGTCCATCGATACGACCGCACTCAAAAGCGTCCTCTATTCGGCCGTCCTGTCGGATCTTCTCGACGAATTGGGGCATAGGCACCAAGCGATGAGGCCCTTCGTCCGCCCGCTCGACGAAGAGCAGACCTTGTTCGGCCGGGTGCGGACCGGCCTCTATATGAACAGCTACTCTGTCCAGCAGGGCGAGAATCCCTATGAGCTCGAGATCACACTGATCGACGATCTCGGGCCGGGCGACGTCGCCGTGCTCGCTTGCGACGGACCGACGGAGCGCCTTGCGCCCTGGGGAGAGCTCCTCAGCACCGCTGCGCGCTGCCGCGGCGCCGCCGGCTGCGTGACAGACGGCCTCGTCCGCGACATTCGCGCCATCCGCCGGATGAACTTTCCGGTGTTCCACGGCGGCATCGGCCCGCTCGATTCCAAGGGGCGCGGCAAGATGATGGCAATGGACGTACCGGTGATGTGCGGCGGTGTCCTGATCGATCCCGGCGACTTCATCTTCGGCGATGCCGATGGCGTGGTCGTCATTCCCGGAGCGATCGCCGAAAAGGTGGTCGAGGCGGCGCTGGCCAAGATCACCAGCGAGAACAACACGCGAAGTGAACTGGAGCAGGGTCTCCTGTTGGGCGACGTCTACCGGAAATACGGCGTGCTCTGAACCCGGCCCGAACGCAACGGCAAAGGAGCCCGGAGGCGATGCCGACGCTGCCCAACACCTCGCCCTTCCGCGGCATCATAGGGTTCTCGCGACTGCGCAGCGAGGCACATCACCATCCGATGGTGATCGTCCGCGGAGAAGGCGTGCATCTTTTCGACCGCTATGGCCGCGACTATCTCGACGGCGTCGCCAATTTCTACAGTGCGTCCCTCGGCTTCTCCGATCCGGAGCTGATCGAGGCGGCCAAGGATCAGCTCGCCAAGATCGCGAATTTCTCGACGCTCAGCCACAAGCTGTCGGAGCCGACCGAGGCGCTTGCGGAGCGATTGGCGGAGATCCTGCCATTGGAGGAGCCGCTCGCTGGAACAGCTATCATGGCAGCACGCAGGCCACCGCCAGTCTCGGAGGCGGCAGCAACGTCCACAACGCCTTCGGGCTTGAGACCAGCGAGCGTGCCTTCCTGGCGCAGCCCGACTATGACGAGCATGCGCTGCCGGGGAGGAAGAAGCCGCCTTCACGGCCCGGCTGGTGGAGGAACTGCGCGCGCTGGTGAACAGGATCGGGCCGGATCGCATCTCGGCGCTCTTCGCCGAGCCGATTTCGGTGAGCGCCGGCGTCGCCGTGCCGCCCGAGGGCTATTTCGCCGGTATCGAGACCGTCCTGGCGGAGCACGACATCCCCTTCGTCGATGACGAGGTCGTGACCGGCTGCTGGAAGCTCGGCACACGTTTCGGGACGGAGCGGTTCGGCTTCCGGCCCCAGGCCATGTCCCTCGCCAAGGGAATCAACTCCGGCTACTGCCCGCTCGGCGTCTTCGCTTTCTCCAAGCCGCTCTACGACGAGATCACCGAGGCGGCTGACGCCAACGGCTTCCTGATGCATGGCGGCACCTATCACGGCCATCCTCTGGCCTCGGCCATCGCGCTGAAATGCCTCGAGATCTACGAGAAGCGCGATATCGGCGGTCATGTGGCAAGGGTTCCCGGACCTTCACGAAGCGGCTGGAGAAGCTGCGCGTGTACCCGCTGGTGATATCGGTCCGGCAGGCCGGCCTGCTCGGCGGTATCAAGGTCGAGCGGGGCGTCATGGGCATGAGGGCGGACGGCCTTGCGCCGCGCATCGTCGCCGCTGCGCAGGAGGCGGGGCTGATCGTGCGCGCAAGCGCCAGATGCGTGGTGGTCGCCCCGCCCCTGATCATCCGGGACGATGAGATCGAGGACCTGTTCGACCGCCTGGAGCAGGCCTTCGCCTCCGTCGGCGCCGACACGTCGGTGTAGAGCCGGCCGGTCCGGCGCGGGGCAACCTGGCTGGGAGCCAAGCTGCACGCCGGCGGCGCGCGTCATGACATCGCCGCTGCCTCAAAAGCGCTCCTCATTCTCTCGCGCCAGCACGTCGAACGCGTCGGAGTCAGGGATGTAGCGCTGTTCGGCGCTGCCCCAGTGATAGGTCACGGTGATCGTGCGCGTCCCTGGTCCAGGCGGCGCCGCCTCGTCACAGTCCTGTCCCGAAGGCGTCGTCAGATCGGTCACGGTTGCCACGATGTCCGAAAAGGGTTCTCCCGCACCCTGCTTCAGGTCGAGCTGCTGTGTCCGCTCATAGGCGCAAGCCCTTTCACCGAAAACGAAGATCATGTCGACCAGTTCGAGCCGGTCGTTGCGCACGAGAACCAGCGCCGCCGTCGTATAATTTTGGCTGGAATTCGCATGCGTGCTGCGTATCGCCAGCAGATCGTCGCCGCTGCCGACCGCCAGCCGGACGGGATCGAGGAAAGATGTCTCGTTGCCTGTGGCGACGTTCGCGGCGTCGAGAAGCCTGGGCTTGTCCGCGACGTCGAAGAGGGCGAGAATGGCCAGTCCGACAACATCCCTGCCGCGGCCGAAGTCCAGCAGCAAAGCCATCCGGCCCAGCCCACCGGAGCGCACCGGCACGGCCGTGACCCGGAGAGATGCGGTTGACTCGGGTTCGAGATCCTCGACGGCCTCGCCGCCGATGTCCCTGACATCGATCGTCTCGTTACCGGCGGTCCCCGGCACGACAAGCCGAACAAGGTCGGCAAAGGTCACATCCTCCCTGCCGGCAACCGAATCCGTGAAATCGGGAAGCAGGACTGACTCAGCGAATGCCCGCTCGGCGGACATCCAGATGATCGCCAGCGCAACCAAGACGCCACGCAGTGGAGAGACCGTCATAGTGGCTCCTGTGGGATATCTGGTATGGCCTTGCTATTTCTCGACCTGCTTCCACACAATCTCACCGGCATGGAGTGACCTATCTTTGATCCATACAGGCGGCTCTCGTCGCGGCCGTTGAAGGGTAGGTTTCGCTCGCCTCAAGCGCGGCAGCTGCTCGCCCGCGAAGGTCGTTGGATAGACGTGCTGTCATCAGATGCCGGCCGCCTCTCCAGCCAGCATCTTGAAGCACAAAACCAGCAACGCCGGAATCCGAAAACGATTCCGTCAATCACTCAACCGCTCTGGATGAGCACCTGCCCCGCTGTCTCATCAGGCACAGTTTGTGCGCACCGACAAAATCCGGCGCGCAAACGAGGCGTCACCAGATCTGATCGACTGTCTTCGGCTGGGGCCATGGCTCGAAACTGTGCAGCGCCCGCGTGCGGGCTTCGAGAGCGTCCGCCAGCGTCTCGGCGAGGTTGAGCGCGTTCATGAGCTCGCTCCGGGTAAAATAGGTGAGATAGTCCGTGCCGAGTTGGCGCTTTCCGGCGCCGATCAGCACGTCTGCCGCCTGGCTGACGCTGGCATGCATGCGGCGCAGCTTCCGTTCCACGCCCTCCCACACCGCCGTGATTTCCGGGAGATAGATCTCATGCTCCTGCAGCATCACATAGAGAAGGCGCTTGAACACCTGGGCCGCCGAACGCGTCGCCTCGATCTGCTGCGGCACGAGCGAAACCTTGTCCGGCTTGCGCAGGTCGATGAAGCAGGCGGATTCGCCGCTGGTCAGATAGCGATGCATCTTGAATTCCTCGGGCACATCGGAGACACCCATGTAAACGGGCACGAAAGGCGCCGCGAGCGCGCCGACCTGGGTGTGCCACAGCACCCTCAGCTCATCGTGGCGCGGATGCTCGAGCGGCACGATCTGACCATAGCCCGCGGTGTCGCCCGTAAGCTCGGGCGTGCGGATCGCCCAGGCGATGTCCTCGAAGCCGATCTTGGTCGGACGCTTCGCCCTCGCCTTCATCTCGTCCTCGATCCAGGCAACGCCAGCCCAGCGCAGGAGCCCGTCGCCATAGATCTTGTTGACGTTGAATACATCGCTGGCCGCAGGCTCGAACCAGCCCTGTTCGACCGCAAACGAGATGAGATTGGCCGAATAGAGGAAGTCGGGGTGCCTCTCCTTGAACGGGATATCGCGGATATAGCCGGGCCTTGACGCGCGGATGCTGTCTGCGCCCAGGCGCTCCGCCGCCCACAGGCCCTGGCCGCCCGAAAACTGAATGACAACCCAGCCTTCTTCGGCATCGGCGATCAGATGCGAATTGCCGCCATAGGTCGAATGGCCATACAGGGCGATGAGTTCGCCGATCAGTTCCACCCCTTCCCGCGCGCTTTTCGCGCGCTCCAGCACAAGGCGGGCGAGATCGCTGTAGTTGGGCCCGTTCTGGGTCGTGGGCGTCATGGCGTTGAGTTCCGGCCGTGACACCGCCCAGACATCGCGCACCGCGACGCCATGTTCATTGAGTCCGCCATTGGTGAGCGGCGCCGGCACGCCGCGGAAATGGCTGTAGCTGACCCTGACATGGCGCGCCGTCTCCGGCGCCTGCGGAATTTCGGAAAGCGATCCCGGAAAATCCGATTCTGCCGTGACGCCGACCGTCACCGTGGCACCGGCCGCATGCTCGCGGCGAGCCACGATCTCCAGCCAGTGGCTCGACGGCTCGTCGCCATAACCTGCAAGATAGGGCACGCCGTCCGACGTATGGTTCTTTCCAATATAGAGGGCGTAGCTCATGGCTTCTCCTGTAGGATATGCCGCCAGAGGTGGCAGGCAACTTGGTGGTCGTCTCCCGCGCTGTCGAGAATGGGCATTTCGCTCAGGCAGCGCTCACGCGCATGAACGCAGCGTGTGTGGAAGCGGCAGCCCGGTGGCGGATTGCGCGGGCTCGGGATCTCGCCCGGCACCAGAAGCCGGCCGCGCGTCCGGTCATGCGGATCGATCTGCGAGCTGAGCGACAGAAGCCCCGCGCTGTAGGGATGCGCCGGCCGGTCGAAGACGGCCTCGGTTGGGCCGATCTCGACGATCTGGCCCAGATACATCACCGCGATGCGATGCGCCATGTAGGCGATCAGGTTGATGTTATGCGTGATGATGAGGAAGGTCAGGCCGAGTTCCTGCTGGAGGTCACGCATCAGGTTGAGGATCGCCGAGGCCGCCGACACGTCGAGCCCTGCGGTCGGCTCGTCCGCCACGATGAAGTCCGGCTTGAGCGCCAAGGCCCGGGCGATACCGATGCGGCGCGCCTGACCGCCCGACAATTGATGCGGGAACTTGGTGGCGAGATCGGCTGAAAGACCGACCATGGCGAGCAGTTCGTCGACGCTGCGCTGCTCCTTGGGCGCGATGCCGTGAATTCGGTAGGGCTCGGTCAGGATGGAACCGACGCGCTGGCGCGGTGACAGGCTCGAATGCGGCTCCTGGAAGATCATCTGAACCCGGCGGCGGAACTCCTTCTCCGGAATTTGCCCGAGCTTTCTTCCTGCGAAGGTGATCTCGCCATCGGTCGCCGCCTGAAGCCGCAGCATCACCTCGCCGAGCGTCGTTTTGCCCGATCCGGATTCACCGACCAGTCCCAGCACCTCACCGCGCCTGATCGTAAGTGTGATCCCGTCTATCGCCCGCACCGGCTTGCTCTTGCCGGCCAGGAGCTTGCCGATGAAACCCGATGCTCCGCCGAAATGCTTGCGAACGTCGCGCGCTTCGATCAGCGGCTCGCGTTCGGGCTCGCGGATGGATGCCTTGACCGGCGGGACGGCGATGGTGACAGGCCGGCCCGGCACGCGCCAGAACTCGGCCTTGGCCGGATCATGCATATGGCAACGCACGCCGCCGCCCGCCCTCGCGACGAATCCCGGGGCCTCTTCACGGCAGATGCTCCGAGTCATGGCGCAGCGCTCGGCAAAAGCGCAGCCTTTGGGCAAGGCGGACAGGCTCGGAACCCGCCCGGGAATCGTGGCGAGCGCCTCGCCGCGGCGATAGCGCGATGGTATGCAGTCGACGAGGGCCCGCGTATAGGGATGCGCCGGCGTATCGAACAGCGACACCGCGTCGTTCTCTTCGACCACCCGGCCGGCATACATGACGACGACACGGTCGCAGAGCCGTGCCACAGTGCCCAGATCATGCGAGACATAGACGATGGCGGTGCCGTGTTCCTCGCGCAGCTTCGTCAGGAGTTCGAGGATCTGCGCCTCGAGGGTCACGTCGAGCGCCGACGTCGGCTCGTCGGCGACAAGGATAGCGGGTTCGAGCAGCAAGGCTGTTGCGATTGAAATACGCTGGCGCATGCCGCCCGAAAATTCATGCGGATAGCTCGCCAGGCGCTCCGCCGCGTCGGCAATGCCGACACTGGTCAGGGCCTTCACCGCTTGGTCATGAAAATCGGCGAAGCGCGCATGCCGGTCCTGGTGTGAGCGCCAGGCCTCGGCCATCTGCGAGCCGATCCTGAAAGTCGGGTTCAAGCTCTGCATCGGATCCTGGAATATCATCGCGATGTCGCGCCCGCGCATCCGGCGCAGATCTTCCTCGCCGAGCTTCAGGAGGTCGCGGCTCTTCAGCCAAGCCTCCCCGCCTTCGATCTCGGCATTGTCCGGCAGAAGTCGCAGAAGCGCTGCCGCAAGCGTCGACTTTCCGCAGCCGGATTCGCCCACCACGCCGACGATCTCACCGGGCCCGACGGCGAGCCCGATATCGCGCAAGGCGGCATAGACGTCGCCGTCGAGATGGTAGGAGACGTCCAGCCCCCGGAGCGAGAGGAGCGGCTTCGTCATCGGGCCCGCCTCATCAGGAAACGGCCGTGCCGCCGGCCGATCCCCGCCAGCCTCGGATCGGCGACATCGCGGAACGTCTCGCCCAGGAGTGTGAAGCCGGTGGTCACCAAAACGATGGCTGTCAGCGGACCGACCAGCGGCCAGATCGAGATCGCCACGTTCACGAAGCCCTCATTGAGGAGGACGCCCCAGTCTGGAGCGGGTGGCGGCACGCCGAGGCCCAGGAAGGCGAGGCCGGCCTCGATGACGATGGCGCTCGGCACGTCCATGGCGACGACGACCAGCAGCGGCGGCAGGATATTGGGCAGGAGATGCACGAACATGATGCGCCCGCGCCCGGCTCCGAGCGAGCGCTCGGCCCTGACATAGGGCTGATGCCGGATGGACAGCGTCAGCCCGCGCGCCAGGCGCAGATAATAGGGAAAGAGCGACAATGCGATCACCAGAGTGGTGTTGAGCACCGACTGGCCGACCAGCGTCAGAAGTGCCAGGCCGAGGATCACCGATGGAAAGGACAGGAACGTGTCGGCGATGACGGTGAGCACGCGATCGATTAGGCCGCCCACATAGCCGGCGACGAGCCCAAGAAGGAGACCCGCCAGGAAGGCGCTGAGAACGGCCGGAATGGCGATGGTCAGCGCAAGGCGCGCCCCGAAGACCACGCGCGAGAGATTGTCGCGGCCCAGATGATCCGTGCCGAGCCAATGCTCTGCCGAAGGCGCGGCAAAGCGTTTGGCCATGGCTATGACGGCCGGGTCGTAAGGAGCGATGAGCGGAGCCGCAAGCGCGACGAAGAGCGTCAGCACGATAATGGCGAAGCCGATCATGCCGGCCGGTCGCCCGACAATCCGCATGAGAAGCCGGCGAACTTCATGCACCGGTCTCGAACTCCTCGGTGAGCCGCACGCGTGGGTCGAGCATCCGGTAGGAAAGATCGGCCAGGATATTGGCGATGATGAAGAACAGCGCGTAGGTGAAGACGACGCCGCGAATGACCGGCCAGTTGCGCTGGTCGATCGCCGACAGCGCAAGCGTGCCGAGGCCTGAGCGGCCGAAGATCGTCTCGGCAAAGACGGTGCCGGTGAGACTGTAGCCCACCATCAGCCCGAACAAGGCGACGATCGGCAGCACCGCGTTGCGCAGCGCATAACGGTAGAAGATCACGGTCTCGCGGAAACCGAAAGCGCGAGCGCTGCGGATATACTGCGTTCCCAGCACCTCCAGCATCGTGGAGCGCAGGATGCGTGGCAGATAGCCCCACCAGAACATCGCGAGCGCCGTCGCCGGCAGGATCAGGCGCGCGAGATAGTTGACGGGATCCGAGAACTGCCCTGCCCCCATCGCCGGCAGATAGCGCAGCTTGACCGCGAAAATCAGCAGGAGGATCAGCGATGTCACATAGGCCGGCGCCGAGACGAAGATCATCGACAGGCCGTGGGTCAGCCGGTCGAGGATGCCGCCCGGCCGGCGCGCCACCGCGATGCCGAGCGGAAGGCCGCCCGCCACCGCCAGGATTATGCTGGCGAAGGCCAGCGCCAGCGTATCGGGAAGCGCCTGACCGATGAGCGTGGTCACGGGAACACCGCCGACGAAATCGGTGCCGAGATCGCCGCGCAGCAGGCCTGAAAAGAAATCCCAGAGCTGCACGAGGACCGGCTTGTCGAGGCCCATTTTGAGACGCACCTGTGCGATGAGCTGAGGCGTGGCATGCGCTCCCAGCACCGCGCGCGCCGGATCGCCCGGCACCAGATGCACCGCTGCGGCCAGCAACAGCGCCGTCAGGAACAGGACGACGACGGCGCCGCTTAGTCGCTTGAGCAGATACCCCGCCACGCCGCCGATCCCGCCGCCTCAAACCTTCTCGAAATACTGCAGATACGGATTGCCGTTCGGATCGAAGGCGGCCTCGACATTGGCCGCCGACACCGCGCAGGCCACTTGATAGTTGACCCAGATATAGCCGAGCGAGACATCCATGAGCTTTTGCATCTTGATGGAGATCTCGGTGCGCTTGGCCTCGTCGCGCTCGGCGGCCAGTTCCGCCTGCAATTTGTCGTAGTCGGCATTGCAGGAGAAGGCCCAGTTCCACTGGGCGAACTGATCGCAGGTGAACCATTCGAACTGGTAGAATGGATCCGGCGCACCGCCATAATTGCTCCACGAGAGCTGGCCGACCGACTTGTCCTTGATGTAGTTGTCGGGCGGCGTCAGCAGGACATTCACCTGGATGCCGCCTTCGGCAAGATTGGCCTGGATCACCTGCATGACGGTGGCGGCGGTTGCCGAGCCGCCGGCCGGCGTCGCCAGGTCGAGTTCGAGTGCCGAGACGCCGGCTTCGGCGAGCAGTGCCTTTGCCTTTTCGACATCGCGTTCGTAGACGGGCGCCTCCGGCCAGTAGCCGACCCCCATCTGCGGCGCGATCAGCGCATTGAGCCGCGTCTCGACATCGAGATCCTGAGCCTGGATAAGCGCCGGCACGTCGACGAGGTAGCGGATCGCCTCGCGGACCTTCGGATTCTCGAGCTTCGGATGCAGCACGTTAAGCTGGAGGAAATTATAGCTCATCGGCTGCTGCACGATATAGGCCTTCACGGCCGGGTTGTTCTGCAGCCTGAGCGCGTCGAGCGGCGAGGCGCTGTAGGTGAAATCGAAATCGCCGCTTTCAACGCCTGCGGTGAGCGCCGCCCCCGTCGGCGCGCTGCTCGAATTGACGAGCGAAACCTTGATCTCGTCCCATGGCCAGGACTTCGCGTCCCGCCCGGCAGCGCCGCTGTACTCGGCGAAGCGCTTCATGACGAGTTCCTTGTTCGGCATGTAGCTCACCACCTCATAAGGACCGGTGCCGACCGGAGCCTTGAGCCAGCCTTCCTTGCCGAGCGCCTCCATCGCCTTCTTCGAGACGATCATGCCGCTTGTCGCATAGGGCAGCGTCAGCCGCAGCATCGGTGCGAAGGGCTTCTCGAAGACGATCACGCCGGTATATTTGCCGGTGACCTGCACTTCCTGGTAGCTGCCGAAGTCGCCGCCATAATAGGAGACGTCGCCCTCGCCTGCATCGGGATAAAGCTTCACCTTGCCGGTGGCGCGGTCGAAGGAGTATTTCACGTCCTCGGCCGTGAGCTCGCCGAAACCTCGGTGGAACTGGATGCCTTCCTTCAGTTTGAAGGTGATCGACTTGCCGTCGGCCGACAGATCGAGCGTTTCGGCCAACCGGTCGACCGCCTTCCACTCCTTGCCGGGCATATAGCTGGTGAGCCCTTCATAGATCGTGCTGAAGGGCGGGTACGGATAGTCATAGACATTGGTAAGGGTATCGAGCGTGCCGGGATCAAGCTGCGGACCGAAGCGCAAGGTCGAGCCTTCCGCCCTCGCGATGCCAAGATTGAAGGGGTGGGCGGCGGTGAGCGCCGCAGCCGACAGCAGCAGATTTCTGCGAGTGATCATGGAAGTCTCCCTGGATGGCCGGCTGGTGACCGGGCCGATGTGAGCTGTGGCAGTGATCGCATGGCAACAGGTGAAGGAGGTCGCGCGGACCTCTTGAAAGGTGCCGGCCGGTCGCCGGTCGTGCTTGTCTATCCCCTCCGCTCATCCCTCGGAGAAAGATGTGCCAAAAATGGCGGACCAGCCATTTCGCTGATTGTTACAAGCCCTTCGCATTCTGACGCATTCTGAGCATCATAAAAGTCATCACACGTTCACCCAGGCACCCAGCACCTTTTCCCCACGCGCCATCTTGTTGGTGATGCGCATTTCGATGTCGGGCCGGATCTCCTTGTCATGCTCGGGGAACTGACCGCAGCGGCTGAGCGCCTTGCGGGTGTCGATAGTGGGCGAAATAAATTCGAGCAGGACGCGCGAGGTGGCGGGCGTGCGCCGGTTGAGATTGGAGGTCGCCGTCTGGATGCCGATCAACTGGTGGATTCGGCTGGCATGGCTCGGATAGAGAATCGTCTGGGTGACCGAATTCTTGAGGATGACCTCCTCCTCGAAGACAAACAGGCGGTCGAGGATGAAGGTGACAAGGCCCAGATATTTGAAGATGGCTTCGGTGTGCTCGCTACGGTCGCGCCGGCGGATGATTTCGATATTCTTCCAGTAGCAGATGCGATTCCTGCGATAGATCCGCACCAGCGATCGCGTGATGTAGCCCGGGAAGGCGAAAGAGTAGTAGTAACGGAAATAGTAGCCGAGGTAGCGATCGGGGATTGTTTCCGACTGTGCCTCAAGACGGCGCAGCGTCTGCGCCGCCGGCGTCAAGACCGGCACGGCGTTGGAACTGTGCGGCTTAAGCTTGATAATCTCGGAGAAATTGGCGTGCGGCAGCAGAATTTCGGAGTCGAGAACGCCGAAATGATCGCAGATGATCCTTAAATTGCTGCGCGAAGGAAAAACCGAGCCAGAGAGATACTTGTTGAACTGCTGACGGTTCATACCGAGACGGCGACAGACTTCGGCGATCGACTTTTCATAACTGCACAGCAACGCCAAGTTGCGGCAAAAATCCTCCCCTTCCATCGAATTGATCGCCTCCTGCCGTGCCGGCCTTGTCTTTCACAGGACCGGGCCCTGAAGCAATATAGCTCTTCATGTCTTCGGCTTCACGCCCGGCCGCCTCGATGCGATGTTTCACCACATTGCCGATCATGCCGCTGGCTTTGCCGACTTGCCCGGCAGATGACGCACGCAGCGCGCGACCGTCCGAGACGACGCCGATGTCGACATTGCGCCGCTCTTTGACGACGATTAAGCAGGGCTTTCATTGCGGATCGGCCGCGGAAAGGACCGATCCTCGCCACACGGACCCTCGCACGTTCATTGCCCACCCGCCAACAGCACATGAGAGACGCCATGCCGGACACCGAAGCCACGATCAAAGCCGTCCAGGACTTCATCGAAAAGGACCGGGACTTCGTCATCAACCTGACCCGCGGCATCGTCCGCATTCCGTCCGTCAATCCGAAGTTCGAGACGGGCGCGGGACTCAACCGCGAAGGCGACGTGCAGGCGCTGCTCGAAGAGGCCGTCAGGGAGGAAGGGTTCGCGACGCAGCAGTTCGACGCCCTGCCGGGCCGGCCCAACCTGATCGGCGAGAAACCGGGCTCCGAGGAGAAGAGCCTGATCCTGTGCGGCCATATCGACGTGGTTCCGACCGGCGCGCTGAAGGACTGGACGGTCGATCCGTTCGGCGGCGAGATCCGCGACGGCAGGCTCTACGGGCGCGGCGCGATCGACATGAAGGGCGGCGTGGCCGCCTGCGTCGCCGCGATGCGCGCCCTCAACCGGATGGGCGTCGGGCTCGACGGACGGCTCGCCTTCCATTCGGTGGTCGACGAGGAGGCCGGCGGCGGCGGCGCGATCGCCAATGTGAAGCGGGGCAAGCTCGCCAGGGCGATCCTCGTGGCCGAGCCAAGCTGGGGCGATGTGCATCCGGCGGAAGGCGGGCTCGAATGGGCGCGCGTGACGATCCGCGGCCGTAACGGACACTCGGCGTTCCGCTTCAACGAAATCTACCCGCAGCAGCACGCGCCGGATCGCATCGTCCCGGCCGTCAATGCCATCGACATCGCCGCCCGCTTCATCCAGGCCGTGCATCTCTTCGAGCAGAACCGCGTCCGCGCCAGGTCGCACCCGCTGCTGCCGGCAGGCATGAACACGATCAACATCGGCGTGATGTGGGGCGGCACGGGTCTCGGCGAGAACGGCCTGCCGACCGTCATGACGAATCCCGCCATCATCCCGGACGCCGTGGTGCTGGATCTCGACATGAAGTTCCTGCCCGACGAGAACTCGAAGCAGTATCGCAAGGATTTCGAGGCATTCGTCGCGCATTTCTGCGCCATGGACGACTGGCTGAAGGAAAACCCAATCCGGATCGACTGGGAACTCGGCGGACTCCATTTCGCCCCGATGAACACGCCGCCCGACCATCCGCTGGTCGCTTCACTGATGAAGCGACAGGCGGCGGCCGGCAAGGCCCCGGCGATGAAGGGCTTCATCGCCGTCTGCGACGCGGCCCACTATGCCGGAGCAGGCGTCGACGGCGTGATCTACGGTCCGGCCGGCGACGGCTTCCACTCGCTCGACGAGTATGTCGAGATCGAATCGCTGGTGACCAGCGCCAAGGTCATCGCGGCCTCTGTCATCGACTGGTGCGGCATTCGCTGACCTGTCGGCGCCTGTCGAGGCGTTATTTCGCGCGCTTCGACAGGCCGGCGAAGCCGGTCCAGCCGCTGCGCAGCATGCCGACGATGCCGCCGGGATAGGCGAGCATCACGGCCAGGATGAGCAGCGCCGTGATGATCGGCCGCCAGGCGCCGAAGTCGGCCATCGCCTCGGAGAAGATCGTCAGCACGAAGGAGGCGACGATCGCACCGTAGATGGTGCCCGTCCCGCCGAGCAGCACCATCGACAGGACGATCGTGGCGAGGCTCATGCCGAACACCTCGACGGAGGCGTTGCGCTGGTAGGCCGCGTAGAAGGCACCCGCGACGCCGGTGAAGAAGGCGCTCGCGGCCAGCGTGATCAGCCGCTGGCGAACCAGCGAGATGCCGCGGCTGACGGCATATTCCTCGTTGTCGCGCAGCGCCACGACGCTGATGCCCGTGCGCGAGCGCACGAACAGGCGCAGGAATATCGTGCTGAGCACCAGCAGTCCGAACGCGATGTAGAAATAGGCAAACTTGGCATCCCGGACCATGTTGTGGTCGAAGACGTAGAGTCCGGGAATGCGAACCAGCCCCTGGGTGCCGCCGGTATAGTCGGACTGGCTGAGGATGACCTGCATCACCAGTTGCGCGAAGCCGAAGGTGACGAGGACGATGTAGATGCCCTTGAGGCGCAGGATGGGGATGGTGACGACGACGGCGGCGACGACGGCGATGACGCCGCTCGCCGCCATCGCGATCCACGGGTCCATCGCCGCCAGCTTGGTCAGCAGGCTGTAGGCATAGACGCCGATGCCGAACAGCGCGATGTGGCCGAAATTGAAGACGCCGCCATAGCCGAGGCTCAGGTCCCAGTTGGACGCGACGATCGCGTAGATGAACACCATGATCAGCACATGGCGGCTGTAGCTGTCGGCGAAGACGAAGGGGGCGAGCGCGAGCAGCGCGAAGCCGACGGCCATGGCGGCTGCCTCGCGCCGCCACGAGACGCGGCCGGGCGCGCGGGGAACGCCCGCGAGGGAGGCGGGGGATATGGCCTCCTCGTCTTCGAGCCTTGCCGCCGTCATGCGAGACCCCTTGCGCGACCGGTCGAGAACAGGCCCTCCGGACGCACCATCAGGGTCAGGATGAGCGCGGCGAAGAGCAGGGCCGGCGTCCAGTAGAGGCCGAAATAATAGCTGCACACAGCCTCGAAGAAGCCGATCACATAGGCGGCGAAGATCGGCCCGGAAATGCTCGATATGCCGCCGAAGACCACCACGATCAGGGCCTTCAGCAGCGGGTCCGCGCCCATCACCGGGGTCATGAAGCGATATCCGCCGAGGAAGATGCCGGCAAGCGCGGCGAGTGCGGCCGCGATGCCGAAGGCCAGAGCGTAGAGCACCGTCACGTTCAGCCCGACGAGCCGGCTCGCGTCCTCGTTCTGCGCGACGGCGCGCAGCGCGAGCCCCAGCCTGGTCCGGTTGAGGAACAGCCAGAGCGCGCAAAGGATGACCGGCGTGACGACGATGATGGCAATCTGGTGCAGGGAGACACCGATACCGCCGATCATCACGTTGCCGTCCAGCAGCGGCGGCACCTGCTTGGCGCGCGGCCCCCAGACGACGAGCGCCCCGTTCTCGATCAGAGAGCCGGCCGCGAGCGTGGTGATGACCACCACGAGAACGAGGTTGGCGCGGCCGATCAGCGGCCGCACGACGGTGGCCTGCAGCAACCAGCCGGCGCCGGCCGTCAGCACAACGGCGAGCGGGAAGGCGGCGAAGGGCGGCAGGCCCCATGCGCCGAGCTGCCAGGCGACATAGGCTCCCAGCATCATCAGCACGCCGTGGCTGAAATTGAACACGCCGATCGTGGTCCAGACCAGCGCCAGCCCCACGGCCATCATCGCATAAAGCGACCCCTGGAACAGACCGCCGAACAGGATATCCGCTGCCGTGTTCATCCGTCAGTGTCCGAAATACATGGCCATGATGTCGGAATGGGCCAGGCTCTCGCCCGGCCTGATCTCCGTCTCGACCTGGCCGTGATTGATGAAATAGAGATGGTTCGTCAGCTCCAGCAGGAACTCCACGTCCTGCTCGACCACGATCAGCGGCACGCCGCTCCTGGAGATGTCGAACACCGCCTTGCAGAGCTCGTCCTTGATCTTCGGCGCCAGGCCGAGCGTCGGCTCGTCCAGGATCAGCAGCTTCGGATCACCCATCAGCGCGGTGCCGATCGATACCATCTGCCGCTCGCCGCCGGACAGGGTCCGCACGCGCTGGCGCCAGCGGGCGCCGAGCTTGGGGAAAAGCGCCAGCACCCTCTCCCGGTTCGCCGCCTCCGCGGCCCTGGCGCGCGGCGCATAGGCGCCGAGCGTCAGGCAGTCGGCGATGGTGAGGTCGGGAAAGAGGGTGTTGCCCTGGGGAACGTGGATCAGACCCCGGTCGACGATCGCGCGCGGGCTCATGCCGGTGATGTCGTGGCCGTCGAAGCGCACCGTCCCGCCGCGCGGCTTGAGGAGACCCGACACCGCGCGCAGCAGCGTGGTCTTGCCGTGTCCGTTCGGCCCGAACAGGCCGACATTGCCCGACCGCCCCGCCTCCATCGAGATGCCGCCCAGCACCGTCACCCGGCCGTAGCCGGCGGCGAGGCCGGCGACACGGAGCATCGGCTCGCTCATGCTGCCTTCCGGCTTCCGAGATAGGCCTCGACCACGCGGGCATCGGCAACGACGGAGCGCGGATCGCCGAGCGCCAGCACGGAGCCCTCGTTGAGGACGAGCAGGTGCTGCGACAGGCTCATCAGCAGCGTCAGCACATGCTCGATCAGCAGGATGGTTATGCCGCGCGCCGCGATGCGGCGGATGAGGTCGATCGAGCTGTCGATCTCGGGCTTGGTCAGGCTGGAGGCGGGCTCGTCCAGCAGGAGCATCTTCGGCCTTGTCGCGATCGCGGTGGCGAGCATCAGGCACTTGCGCTGGAAGACGGAAAGCTCGCCGGCGGAGCGGCCGAGGTCCGCGCGATCGAAGCCGACGAACTCCAGCGCCTCGGCGGCGGCTTCCGCGGCCGTCCCGCCATCCGAGCCGGCGAACGTCGCCCCCATCAGCGCGTTCTCGAACACGGTCAACCCGTCGAAGGCGGTCTCGCGCTGGAAGGTCCGGGCCAGCCCGAGCCGCGCGATCCGGTGCCCCGGCAGGCCCTGGATCTCGGCGCCGTCGAAGCGGACGACACCCCGGTCCGGCCCGAAGGGTATGCCCGTGATGGTGTTGAAAAGCGTGCTCTTGCCGCTGCCGTTCGGACCGGCGATCCCGAAGATCTCGCCGGCCTCGACCTTGAAGGAGACGCCGTCCACGGCCTTCAGCGAGCCGAAGGCCTTCGAGACGCCGTCCAGCTCCAGCAGCGCCATGCGTCACTTCATCCAGGGCTGGGTCTGAAACTCACCCGTGGCGTATTTGGCCGGCGAGATCAGCGTGCGCTGGCCGTCCCAGATCTGGAAGAAGGTGATCGGGATGAAGTCGTCGCCCTGCGTCGCGAGGTGGGTGGCCGGGTCGAACTTCAGCCGGCCGGCGGCAATCTGCTTGTCGGTTTCGCCGAGCGCCTTCATGACCGCCTTGTGGTCGGAGAAGCCGCCGGCCTTCTTGACGGCGTCGAGATAGACATAGACCGTCTCGTAGAGCGCGACACCGTAGGTTCCGCTCTCGACACCGTATTTGGCCTTGTACTTGTCGGCCACTTCGGCGGCGCGAGGGTTCTTCGGCGTGGTCAGCGGACCGCCGAGCAGGTCGTAGATGACGCCGTCCGAGTTCTTCTTGGTGAACTCGACGAACTCGGGCACGCTCGGCGCATATTGCAGGAAGACGAGGCTCTTGGTCGGCTGCTCCAGGAACTGGTTCAGGAACGAGGCGGAATTGCCCGGCAGGTAGTCGGTGTTGATGACCAGGTCGGGCACGTCGGCGCGAACCTTGGCGAGGATGGAGCGCCAGTCCGTCACCTCGCCGAACGGCACGAGTTCGTCCACCGTGATGGTCCAGCCCTGCTCGGCGAAGGTCTTCTTCATGCCCTCCGAGATGGTCTTCGAATAGGCGTTGTCGGAGGAGATGATCGCCACCTTCTTGGTCGGAAGCTGCACCTTGCCGTCCTTGGCGAGCTTCTCGACGAAATAGGTCACGTCGGTGTTGTAGGCATCGAAGGACGGCGTCAGCGACCAGCAGCAGGCGTATTTCTCGGGATCGGGCGCGATGATGTCGCGCGTCTGCTGCGAGGTGGCGGACAGGATGTAGGGCATCTCCGCCTCGGCCATGTTCTCGATCTCGAAATTGGTGAGGCTGGCATATCCGGTCGTCATGAAATGGACGTCGGGATCGCCGAGCAGGCGCTCCACGGCGCTGGTCACGTTGCCGGCCGACTGGTCCTTCACGTCGCCGACGACCAGCTCGAAGGTGTTGCCGTCGAAGCCGCCCGCGGCATTGATCTCGTCGATGGCGAGTTGTGCGCCGCGCTGGAATTCCTGGCCGTCGGCGGCGGCCGGTCCGGTAAGCGGCGCAAGCAGCCCGATCTTGATCGTATCGGCCCAGGCGCCCGTCGCGGCAGTGGCGGCCAGGACGGCGACCGACGCCCCCAGAAGAAGGCTGCGGATGCGGCAGCCCGCGGTTTTCGACATCATGGCGCGACCCCTCTGTGACGCTGTTGGCTAGGTTGGATAATTGACAATCTACGCACAGGCGGTCCAATCTGAAAAGGCATCTCCACACTTTGCCGCGCTCTTTTGCTCTCCGCCGGCTCGCGGCATGGGGTGACGAGCGTTTTTGAGACAGACGAATCCGGGAGGCTCGGGTGGCAAGAAAGTCGAAGCTGGAAACGAGCCACGGGACGCTCGCCGTGCGCGAGTCCGAGGGCGGTGGAATGCCGGTGCTGATGATCCACGGCAACTCCTCGTGCAGCGAGGTCTTCCGCAACCAGTTCGAGGGCCGCATCGGGCGCGACTACCACCTCATCGCGTTCGACCTGCCGGGCCATGGCGAATCCTCCGACGCGATCGATCCCGACCGCACCTACAACATGCCCGGCTACGCGGACGCATTCACCGAGGCCATGCTGAAGCTCGGCTACGACCGCGCCGCCATCTTCGGCTGGTCGCTCGGCGGCCATATCGGCCTGGAGATGATCGGCCTCTACAAGGGCATGCTCGGCCTGATGATCACCGGCACGCCGCCTGTCTCGGCCGCCGACCTCTCCAACGGCTTCCTGCCGAGCCCGCATATGGGGCTCGCAGGCAAAGAGGATTTCACGCCCGAGGACGTGGACGCCTATGCGCACAGCACCTGCGGCGAGCCCTTCGACCAGCTGCTCTACGATGCGGTGAAGCGTACCGACGGGCGGGCGCGGGCGATGATGCTCGGCAAGTTCGCCCAGGGCGTCGGCCGCGACCAGTCCAAGATCGTGCTCGGCGACACGCCGCCGATCGCCGTGGTCAACGGCGCGGACGAGCCCTTCGTCAATGTCGCCTTCGTCGACACGATCCCGTTCTCCAACCTCTGGGAAGGCAAGAAGCACGTCATCAGCAAGTCGGGCCACGCACCCTTCTGGGATTCGCCGGACCGCTTCGACCCGATCCTCGACCGCTTCCTGAAGAGCCTCGAGCCGGAGTGGCGCGGGACGGCATAGGGCCCGGCCTGAAGGAACTCCCGTCAGATCGGACTTCATGCCAATGATTTCCGTGGCCGCCTCCCTTGAATTCGGGCACCCGCCGCAGCGATGCCGGTGAGCATCATGGCCCGATCAGACCGCGCTGGACGACAAGCGCCGAATGGAACGGGCGAGCCAAGGACGAGGCGCTGATGCCAAATTTCGTATCAATACCAAGTTCTTTCTTTATTGGACAACGATCGCGCCGGAGCCCATAGGATCCATAAGATCCGGGGCTTCCTGTAGGGAAGCGCGCCGACAATTTTCGTCAACAAGGGGGAACGTCCATGTCTGCCCGGAATTTCCATCTGCCCAATCTCAATCGTCGCAATCTGCTTCAGGCAGCTTCGGCTTCGGCCGCTGCGGCGGTGATGCCCCGTATCCTGGATATCCCGGCGGCCTACGCCCAGGCCGGCTCGACGCTCGTCATTGCCGCGCCCGCCACGCCGCAGAGTCTCGACTGCAATTTCGATGTCAGCCTCGGCACCTTCGAGGCGATCGCCGCGCTGTATGACGGCCTCCTGGGCTATGAGAAGATCCCCGACCCGCAGGCCCCCGATGCGCGGCGCGAGGACATCGCGTTTCATGCCGACAAGCCCGGCGGGGTCAACATGGTCGGCAAGCTGGCGGAAAGCTGGGAGCTCGATCCGAGCGGCAAGCGCGTCGTGTTCAAGCTCCGCCAGGGCGTCATGAGCAACTGGGGCAACGAACTGACCGCCGAGGACGTGCGCTGGACCTGGAACCGCGCCTTCGAGCTCGGCGCCCTTGGCGCGTTCTACACGGCCGTCTGCGGCCTCAAGAGGCCCGAGGACGTGAAGGTGGAAGACAAATATGTGGTTTCCTTCAACGTCGACGAGCCCAATCCGCTCCTGCTCAAAATCGAGACGAACCTCTACACGCCCGTCTATGACAGCGTGAAGTGCAAGGCCGAGGGTGGAACCGACGATCCCTGGGCGCGCAAGTTCATCGAGAACAACAGCGCCGGCTTCGGCCCCTATCAGCTCCAGCAGCTCGTGCGCGGCCAGCAGGCCGTGTTCCAGGCGCGTCCCGACTATTATGGCGGCAAGCCGGCCATCGACACGGTCGTGTTCAAGGAGGTGCCGACCTCGGCCTCGCGCGTCCAGCTTCTGCAGGGCGGCGCCGTGGACATCGCCCAGTATCTGCAGCCGCTGGAAATCATCAGCCTGAAGAACGTGCCGAGCGTCGCCGTGGAAACCGTTCCGGCGTCCTTCATGATCTGGATCGAGCTCAACGCCAAGATCGAGCCGTTCGACAATGTCGACGTGCGCCGCGCCATGAACTACGCGTTTCCGCAGCAGGAGGTGATCAAGGCGATCTACCAGGATCTCGCAAGCCCCCTCAACGGCTGCATGCCGAACATCTATCCCGGCTTCACGGACGAGGCCTTCCATTACGAGCATAACCTCGACAAGGCCAAGGAGCTGCTGGAGAAGGCGGGCCATGGCAGCGGGTTCAAGAGCACGCTCGCCTACAATGCCGGCGATCCCGTGCAGGAGCCGATCGCCATCATCTATCAGTCGGCGCTGAAGAAGATCGGCATCGAACTGGAACTCAAGAAGGTGCCGGCCGGCTCCTTCTACAATTTCGTGACCGACCGCAAGCAGCCGATGATCTTCTACGTCGACAGCCCGTGGTGCCCCGATCCGGGTTATTCCCTGACGCTCTATTTCGACAGCAAGAGCTACGTGAACTACAGCAACTACGCCAACGCCGACGTCGACAAGCTCCTGGCGGAAATGGCCGCGACGGCGGATGAGGCCGCGCGTATCGAAAAGGCGAAAGCCGCGCAGAAGATCATCGTGGACGAGGCGCCCTGGACGTTCGTGGCGTATCCCAACTACACGATGGCGCGCAAGGCGGACCTGAAGGGCTGGACCTACTACACGTCCAACAACATCCGTTTCCAGGACTTCAGCCGCTGAGGCTTTCGTGACCAGACAACCCCAGGGCGCCGGCGCGCTCCAGGTCTCGGCAGACAGGGAAGCGGGGAATGCCCCCGCTTCCGGGTGGTCTTTTTTTCTGGCTGTGCTCAGGACCCGGCCGCAATTCGCCCTGGGCTACGGCATCGTCGTGCTCATCGTCCTGCTGGCGATCTTCGCTCCGCTGATAGCACCGTTCGACCCGCGGCAGGCAAACCCGGCCGCCTTCCTGCAAAAGCCGGGCTGGCCCTATCTCATGGGTACGGACGCTACCGGCCTCGATGTCTTCTCGCGCGTCATCTATGCCCCGCGGATCGACCTCACCATCGCGCTCGCGGGCACCGTGGTGTCGGCGCTCGCCGGGTCCATTCTTGGCGCGATCGCCGGCTATTACGAAACCAAGCGCGGCCTCGGGCGGATGGTCGCGGGCTTCATCATGCGCAGTTCCGACGTGGTGCAGGCGTTCCCTGTGTTCGTCTTCGCCATCGCGGTCGTCGCCGTGCTCGGGCAGAGCCTGCAATCGATCGTGCTTGCCGTGGCCTTCGTGAACGCGCCGATCTATCTGCGCCTCATGCGCAGCCAGGTGCTGTCGGTGCGGCGGTTGCGGTATGTCGAGGCTGCCTACATCGCCGGCACGTCCGATCTCGGCATTCTCGCGCGTCATGTCATTCCCAACGCGATGGCGCCCGTGCTCGCGCAGCTTTCGGTCAATATCGGCTGGTCGATCCTGCTCACCGCCGGGCTCTCCTTCATCGGTGCCGGCGTCGAGGCGCCCACCCCTGAATGGGGCAGCATGATCGCCATGGGCTATCAGAACATCATCACCGGCCATTGGTGGCCTTCGATCTTTCCCGGACTTGCGCTGGCCCTGACGATTTTCGGCTTCTCGCTGGTGGGCTCCAGCGTGGAAGTGCTTGCCGACCCGGTGCGGCGCGGCCGGCTGGCCGGCGAGATCCGCAGCAAGCGCGTTCGCAAGACTGCGGCAACGGCCCGCGCCTAGGAGGACGCTTTGCAGATCCTCACCTATATCGGTCGCCGCCTGATCTTCGTGGGGCCGCAGCTGGTCGGCATCCTCCTGGTCACCTTCCTGTTGCTGAAGCTCATTCCGGGCGATCCCGCCGTGATGATGCTGGGCCCGTTCGCGACCGACGACGGCCTCGCAAGGCTGCGCACGGAGCTCGGTCTCGATCGTTCCATCGTCGAGCAGTTCGGCATCTATTTGTGGCGGGTGTTGCACTGGGATCTGGGCACGTCCTGGCAGACCACCATGCCGGTGACATCCGATCTCGCGCAGCGTTTTCCGGCGACGCTGGAACTGGTGACGCTGTCGCTGCTCCTGGCGCTGGCGATCGGCATGCCGCTCGGCGTCGTCGGCGCCCGCAACAGGAACGGCATCGTCCGCAAGTTCGCCGACATTTACGGGCTCGCAGCGGGCGCCCTTCCGGATTTCTGGTTCGGCCTCGTGCTGATCTTCATCCTGTACACCATACTGGGTGTCGTCCCGGCGCCGCTCGGCCGGCTCGACTTCACCATCATTCCGCCTCCGGACGTGACCGGATCGCTTTTGATCGACAGCGTCATCAGCGGAAACTGGCCGGCGCTTCGCAATGCCGCCGGCCATCTGCTCCTGCCGGTGCTGACGCTCGGCCTCATCAACGCCGCGCCGATCCTCAAGATGACCCTGTCGACCATGGAGCGCATGCTGGAGGCGGATTTCAGCCGTTATGCGGAAATGTGCGGGCTGCCGCCGAAGGTCGTGGCGCGCAAGGCGCTCAGGAATTCCCTTCCTTCCGTCATCACCATCGTCAGCGTGCTCTACGGCTTCCTCATCGGCGGCGCGGTGCTGGTGGAGATCGTGTTCAGTTGGGGCGGCGCCGGGCAATATGCGGTGCAGGGCGTCCTGAATGCCGACCTCAACCCGGTGCTCGGTTTCGTGCTCTACTCGGCGATCCTGTCGCTGGTCATCTACCTGATCGTCGACCTGATCTATTTCGCCATCGATCCGAGGACGCGCTGATGGCCGAAACGATGGAAAACCCGAAGGCAGGCTTGCCCGACGCGGCCGACATGCTGCTCGAATGCAAGGGCGTTTCGGTCAGCTTTCCGCGCTATGGCGCGCCGGTATCCGAGGCGTTGCGCGACGTCAGCCTCGACATACGCCGCGGCGAGGTGCTCGGCCTTGTCGGCGAGTCCGGTTCGGGCAAGACGATGCTGTCGCGCGCCATCATGGGGCTGGTGCCGCCGCCGGGCGAAGTCACGGCCGGCACCATCCGCTTTGAAGGCAAGGATCTTGGCAAGCTCGACGAGGAGCAGTTGCGGCGCATGCGCGGACGCGACATCGCCATGATCATCTCCAATCCGCGCGGCGAGCTCGATCCTTTGCAGACCGTCGGGCAGCAGATTGGAAATGTGCTGCGCCACCATCTCAACCTTACCCGCAGGCAGATCCGCGAGCGTGCTCTCGACCTTCTCAAGCAGGTGAGCATTCCCGATCCCCAGCGCCGGATGGATGCCTATCCGCACGAGCTCTCCGGCGGCATGGCGCAACGCGTCGTCATCGCCATCGCCCTGGCCTGCTCCCCGCGCTTCATCATCTCCGACGACGCGACGAGCGGCCTCGACGTGACCGTTCAGGCGCAGGTGCTGGAACTGATCCGCAGCCTCGTCAGCGAGCGCGGCACGTCGATGATGTTCATCACCCGCGACATCGGCATCACGGCACATTATTGCGACAGGATCGCCATCATCTATGCCGGCGAAATCGTGGAGGTGGCCGGTCGCGAGGTGTTCTTCGACGATCCCCAGCATCCTTACACCGTGCTGCTGCTGGCGGCCTTTGCCCAGAACGAGCGCCTGCGGCGCTATTGGCTGGGCGGCGACAAGGTGCAGGAGTACACCGGCCCGAGCCCCGTGGGCTGCCCTTTCCAGAACCGCTGCGTGCGGGTCGAGGAGCGTTGCCGCGGCGAGCATCCCGCACTGCTGGAAAGACAGCCCGGGCACTTCGTGCGTTGCCATTTTCCTGTGGAGCGGCCGTGAGCGTCCTGACCGTAGACGAACTCGTCCAGCATTTCCCCATTGCCGGCTCGAAATCGGTGGTGCGAGCCGTGAACGGCGTTTCCTTCTCGCTCGACAAGGGCGAGACCCTGGCTCTCGTCGGCGAATCCGGCTCCGGTAAGACGACGATCGGCCGCTGCGTGCTCGGCCTCATAGAGCCCACGGATGGGCGCATCGAATACAACGGCATGGCGCTGGGCGGTTCGCGCACCATCCGTTCGCCGGAGCTGCGCGGCAAGCTGCAACTCGTGTTCCAGGAGCCGGCCGAGTCCCTCAACCCGCGTATGCGCGTCTTCGAGCAGATCGACGAGCCGCTGCGCGCGCTGAAAGTCGCACGCGCCGACCGCGAGAAGAAGGTCCGGCAGGCCGCACGGCGGGTCGGTCTCGCCGAGGCGCTGCTCGAGCGCTATCCAGCGGAGATCAGCATGGGCCTCCAGCAGCGCGTCGGCGTCGCGCGCGCCATGATCTCGGACCCCGAGATCGTCGTGCTCGACGAGCCGACCTCCGCACTCGATCCCACCGCGCGCGCGGAAATCATCGATCTTCTGATCCGCATCCAGCGCGAACAGGGGACGGCATACCTCTTCATCAGCCATGATCTCTCCGCGGTCCGCCATATCAGCCACCGCATCGCCGTGCTCTACCTGGGAAAGATCGTGGAGCAGGGGCCGTCCGCGAAGCTTTTCGCACAGCCGTCCCATCCCTATTCCGTCGCGCTGCTCTCCTCCGTTTTGCTGCCGAACCCCCGCATCCGGGCCGGCGGCAGGATCCGCCTCGCGGGGGAGATTCCCAGTCCGATCAATCTGCCGCCGGCCTGCTATCTGGCCGGCCGCTGCCCGATGGTGATCGACCCCTGCCGCGAGAAGATGCCGCCGGTCGAGACGGTCGGGGAACATCACAGCGTCCGTTGCTACCGGCATGCCGAAGTGGCGGCGCTCGACAAGGATTTCGACAGTTTCGGACGCTTCCAGGCCGAGGCGGACAGGATACTCGGCGCTGGCATCCCGGCGTCCGGCACCGTTTAACCATCACAGCAGGAGATCGATCATGGGCAAGCTCGACGGCAAGGTCGCCGTTATCACCGGTGGCGGCAGCGGCATCGGACGCGGCGTGGCCCGGCTCTTCGCCGGCGAGGGCGCCGCGGTCGGAATTTTCGACCTCGACGCGGCCAATGCCAAGGCCGTCGCCGACGAGATCGCGGCCGAGGGTGGCAAGGCCGCGATCGCCATCGGCGACGTGAGCAAGGAAGCGGATGTTGAGGCCGGCCTGAAGTCGCTCGTTTCCGCGCTGGGCAGCGACGTCGACATCATGGTCAACAACGCCGGCATGGATACCACGCATGAGCTGGACGGCATGCCGACGGACATGTGGGACCGCATGCTGAATGTGCACCTGCGCGGCACCTTCCTGTTCACGCGCGCCGTTCTGCCCGGCATGAAAAAGAAGAAATGGGGCCGCGTGATCAATCTGTCCTCGCAGCTCGCCCACAAAGGCGCACCAACCATGACGCATTATGTGGCGGCGAAAGCGGGCATCATGGGCTTCACCAGGGCTCTTGCCTATGAGGTGGCGCGCGACGGCATAACCGTCAACTGCGTCAACCCCGGTCCGATCAATACCCCGCTTCTCAACTCCCTCCCGCAGGACTGGCTGAACCGGAAGAAGAATGAATTGCCCATCGGCCGCTTCGGCGAGGTCGACGAGGTGGCACCGGTGTTTTTGTTGCTTGCGTCGGACGAAGGCTCCTACTTCATCGGGGCCAGCCTCAACGTCAATGGCGGGGACTATATGATCTGAGATCGCCTGGGTTTTTCTGATCCCGATCCGGCCTGGGCTTGTCCCGGCCGGGCCGGCCGGGCGGACCTACCCGCGCAGATCCGTTCCCGCGCTTTCCCGGCACCGGAACGGTTCGCCCTTCCTGCGACTGCCGCACTTTGAAGACCGCTTGAGCGAAGCGGCGGTGCATTCCGGATCTTCCGACCTGGAATGCCGCCTCGTCGCATTGGAAAATTAGTTCCAGTAGGGATCGACCTTGTAATAGCTGTAGGAAGCATCGCGTGCGATGCGGCCGTCGTCCTTCGTCAGTTCATCGATCGTATAGGACGGCGCTGCCATCAGCTCTTCCTTGGTAAACGGCGCGACATAGCCGCCTTGATCGGGGTCGTAGTCCAGGGATGACCAGGGAATGGCATGGTATTTCTCGCCGATGCCAAGGAATCCGCCGAAGCCGACCACGGCGAACATGATGCCGTTCGACATCTTTTCCAGCATCACGTCCTTGATCTCGCCAATATGCTCTCCGGCGGTATTGTAGACATCCGTGCCGATGACACGTGTAGCGCGGATGGCTTCGGTATGTCCGTGAAGGGTGGTCATGTCATGTACCTCCTGTTCGAGATGACGCCGGCAAGGCCGGCGGTTTCAAGCCGAAACGGCAACTGGAAGGGCCGATGCAGGGAACATCCTCATGCGGCGGCCAGTCCTTAGGAGCGCCCGGGGAGCTTTCCTAAGTCCGGGAGCTTAACCTTGCAGGGCGCGCAATGTTCCGTCCGCCCGAGCGTCTTCGACAGAGCAAGGCTGTCCGGACCACATCGCCACCCGCCAAGCGGCCTCCCGTTCATGGATGCTGGAACCCGGTCGCGGGTCGTTGCGTTGCAGCATCCGGATAGAGGATCATGGAACGCACAGGCAAGATGGCGCAGAAGGCGGTGGCATCCGGCGCAATACGGCAGTCGCCGGATCAGGACGAGGAGCCGGAAGAGCCCATTCGCATTGGAGGGATCGGAACGGGAGAACCAGGCAGGAGCGACGACAGCGTCTGGCGCGACCATGTCGGGCAGAAGCTCAATGGCGTCGGCACCCCCGTCCACGGCTATACGGCACAGCCTCTTGAGCGCCGCCGCACCTCTGCGCTCGGCAGGTTGCGCATCGCCCAGGTGGCACCGCTATACGAAGCGACGCCGCCGCGTCTTTACGGCGGCACCGAGCGGATCGTCTCCTACCTCACCGAGGAACTCGTCCGCCGCGGTCATGACGTAACCCTTTTCGCCAGCGGCGATTCCGTCACCGCCGCCACCCTCGTCCCCTGCCGCGACATGTCGCTGCGGCTCGATCCGGACCCGCTGCAATCCCCGATCGCCGCCCACCTCGCCATGCTGCACAAGGTGCGCGGCATGGCGGACGATTTCGACGTGATCCACGTCCATCTGGGGCACTTCCAGCATTTCCCGCTGTTCGAGCATTGTCCGGAAAAGACGCTGACCACCACACATGGCCGTCTCGATTACCGCGACCTGCCCGAGGCCTTGGCTCGCTGGCCGGGATTTCCCCTGGCTTCCATATCGATGCGCCAGCGCCAGCCGCTGGAGGCGGCCAATTGGGTGGCCAATATCTATCACGGCCTGCCGTCCGACAGGTTCCCGCAAGCCAAGCCGGATCCGGCCGTCGAGCCGTATCTGGCTTTCCTCGGACGCATGTCCGTCCAGAAGCGGCCGGACCGCGCGATCGAGATCGCGAGGCGCTGTCGCATGAAGCTGAAGATCGCCGCCAAGCTCGACCCGGAGGACAAGGACTATTTCCAGAAGGAAATCGAACCAAAGATCGACGGCATCGATGTCGAATATGTCGGCGAGGTCGATGAATCGGCCAAGCGCGGCTTCCTGGCCAACGCCGCGGCGCTTCTGTTCCCGATCGACTGGCCCGAACCGTTCGGCCTCGTCGTCATCGAGGCGATGGCCTGCGGCGTGCCGGTGATCGCCTGGCCCCATGGCGCGATGCCCGAGATCGTCGACGAAGGCGTCACCGGCTTTCTCGTCTCGTCGGTCGAGGAGGCGGCGGCCAGGGTGGGCGATGCCGGCCGGCTCGACCGCGCCGCCATCCGCCGTGTCTTCGAGACGCGCTTTTCCGTCGCGCGCATGACCGACGACTACGAGGCCACCTATCGCCTGCTGATGGAGCACCGGCGGCAGGCAAGGCTCGAGCAGGACGCATGACCGGAACGCCGCACCTCCAGGAACGGCAGCTCGATCCGGCGGTCGCCCTGTCGGCGCTCGATGGAGAGACGCCGCGCGAGCCGCACCGGCAATTCGCGCTGAAGCACGAGGACTGCTTTATCGTTGCGGACGCACATGGCGACATCCGGGGCGTCGGCGACGGCTTCTTTCGCGACGACACGCGGCTCCTGTCGCTGTTCCGGCTCTATATCGATGGGCAAGTCCCATCCTTGCTGGGCGCCTCCCTGTCGCAGGACAATATCCTGTTCCGGGCCAATCTCACCAACAGGCCCGGGAGGTCCCCCGAAGAATCGCCGCCGCCGGGCACGATCCATATCAATCGTGCCCGGCTTCTCTGGAAGAACCGGCTCTACGAACGGATCGTCCTGACCAATTACTGGGCGCAGGCGGTGTCCATGCCTGTCCGCATCGAATATGCCGCGGATTTTCGCGACATGTTCGAGGTGCGCGGCTCCAGCCGCTCAAGGCGCGGGCTTGCCCGCGACGCGACCCTTGCCGGCAATGCCGTCGTCTTCCGCTATCTCGGGCTGGACGATCGCGAGCGCTCGTCGGCGCTGTCGTTCTCGGAGCCTCCGAGGGCGAGGACCGCTTCCACCACGGAATTCCTGTTCCACATCGCGCCGCGCAAGCGTCGCGAGCTTTACATCGAGGTCGGGGACAAGGCGCGCCGGCCGAGCCGCGCACGCTACCGCCAGGCGGCGGCGCAGGCGCGCTGGACGATGCGTTCGAAGCGCCGGCACGGTGCTTCCGTGTCGAGTTCCGGCCGCGTCTTCAACGAGTGGCTGACGCGCGCCCGTTCCGACATCGCCTTGCTGACCACCACGCTCAGGACCGGGCCTTATCCCTACGCCGGAATCCCATGGTTCTCCACCGCCTTCGGCCGCGACGGCGTGGTGGCCGCGCTGCAGATGCTTTGGCTGAACCCCGGCATGGCGCTCGGCGTGCTGCGCTTCCTGGCGCGCCATCAGGCGACCGAGGCGTCGGCCTTCAACGATTCCGAGCCGGGCAAGATCATGCACGAGACGCGGCGCGGCGAAATGGCGATGCTGCGCGAGCTGCCGTTCGGCCGCTATTATGGCGGCGTCGACACGACGCCGCTCTACGTCTATCTCGCCTGCTGCTACGCCGACCGGACCGGCGACCTTGCTCTGATCGGCCGGCTGTGGCCCTCGCTGAAAGCGGCTGCGGCCTGGATGGAGGAGGTTGCCGCCCGCAATTCGCACGGCTTCATCGCCTACAAGCGCGGCGCCGAGACCGGCCTCTCCAATCAGGGGTGGAAGGATAGCTGGGATTCCATCTTCCATGCCGACGGCAGCTTTCCGCCAGGACCGATCGCGCTGGTCGAGGTGCAGGGTTATGCCTATACGGCGTGGCTAGGCCTCGCCGCGCTTGCCGAGCGGCGTCACGAAAACGGTCTGGCCGAGCGATGGCGCCTTCTCGCCGAGCGGCTGCGCCAAGCCGTGGAGGACCATTTCTGGCTCGACGAGCCCGGCACCTACGCGCTCGCCATAGACGGCAACGGCGTCCCTTGCGCGGTATCGGCGTCGAATGCGGGGCACCTGCTCTATGTCGGCCTTCCCGCGCCGGAGCGCGCCGCCCGGCTTATCGACAACCTGACGAGCCCGCGTTTCTTCACCGGCTGGGGCATCCGCACGCTCGCCGACGCCGAAATCCCCTTCAACCCCATGTCCTACCACAATGGATCTGTGTGGCCGCACGATACGGCGATCGTCGCCGCCGGCATGTCGCGTTATCTGCGGCGGCAGGAGGTGGTGAAGCTGGCGAGCAGCATGTTCGAGGCGGCCGTGCATTTCCAGATGAGGCTGCCGGAACTGTTTTGCGGCTTCGAGCGCCAGCCGGGCGAATCGCCGATCGCCTATCCGGTCGCTTGCCTGCCTCAGGCCTGGTCGGCCGGGGCCGCCTTCATGATGATCCAGGCCTGCCTCGGCCTGACGGTCGACGGTTGGAAAGGCGAGATCCATGTCGAGCGGCCACGCCTGCCGATCGGCATCGACAATCTGACGATCCGCCGGCTGAGGGTGGGCAATGCGGCCGTCGACCTGCATTTCCAGCGGATCGGCGACCGCATCGTCTGCTATCTCGACGAGCGCCACGAAGGGCTGGCGCCGCTGGTGGTGCGCTCATGATCGACGACACCCTCATCCAATGGTCGCCGCAGACGCTGCGCGCCGTTCTGGCGGAAGACCTCCAGCAGGCCGAGTTGATCGTCGTCTCCAACCGCGAGCCCTATGTCCACGAGCGGGTCGATGGCCGGATCGAGCTCAGCACGCCGGCGAGCGGCCTGGTGTCCGCTCTCGATCCGGTGATGCGCGCCTTCTCCGGCACGTGGATCGCCTATGGCGGCGGCTCCGCCGACCGGGAAACGGTGGACGCCCGGAACCATGTCGCCGTGCCGCCGGACAACCCGGAATATACGTTGCGCCGCGTCTGGCTCAGCCCGCAGGACCATCGCGGCCACTACTCCGGCTTCTCCAACGAGGCCTTGTGGCCGCTTTGCCATGTCGCCTTCGCGCGCCCGGTCTTCCGTGCCGAGGACTGGGAGGCCTATCGGGCCGTCAACCGGCGGTTTGCCGAAATCGTCGCGCGGGAGGCAAAGACCGAGCGGCCGGTCGTGCTGGTGCAGGACTACCATTTCGCGCTTCTGCCGGCGATGCTGCGCGAACTCGTGCCGGGCGCGTCCATCCTGACCTTCTGGCACATTCCATGGCCGAACAGCGAGCTGTTCGGCGTCTGCCCCTGGCGGGAGCAGATTCTCGACGGGCTGCTCGGCAGCTCGATCCTCGGCTTCCAGACGCAGCTTCATTGCAACAACTTCCTCGACAGCGTCGACCGCTTCCTCGAATCGCGCATCGACCGCGAGGCGAGCGCGGTCTACCGCAACGGTCAGATGACCTCCGTCAACGCCTATCCGATCTCGATCCGCTGGCCCGACGCGGCCACGGCAAGCCGCGCGGCCGCGCGGGACCGCGTGACGGCGCGTCACGACATACCCCATGATCACAGGATAATGGTCGGGGTGGAACGCCTCGACTACACCAAGGGAATCGTGGAGCGCTTCCACGCCCTCGACACGCTGTTCGGGAACCACCCCGAATGGCGCGGAAAGCTGGTGTTCATCCAGGTCGCTGCGCCCAGCCGCAGCAACCTTCCGGCCTATCAGCGCCTGCGCCGCGAATGCGGCGAGATGGTCGATCAGCTCAACGCGCGTCACGGCCATGGCATCTACCGGCCGGTCATCTGGCTGGAGCGCCACCACGGCCGCAACGCCATCGACGAGTTGCTGCGTGCCGCCGACGTCTGTGTGGTTTCCAGCCTGCATGACGGAATGAACCTCGTGGCCAAGGAATTCGTCGCGGCCCGGGACGACGAGCAAGGGGTTCTGGTGTTGAGCGCTTTCGCCGGCGTGGCGCAGGAACTTGCCGACGCACTGATCGTCAATCCCTACGATGCGACCGGCATGGCGGAAGCCATGCACCGCGCGCTGACCATGCCCGCGGAGGAGCAGGGCCAGAGGATGCGCGCGATGCGAGAGATCGTACGCGCCGGCAACGTCTATCGCTGGGCCGGCCATATGCTGCTCGACGCCGTACAGGCGCGCCGGCGCAGCGAATTGCAACCCATCGCCGAGGAAGGATAGGGCCGGCATGGCGGGCCCGGCAATGAACATGACGGACGCTTTGGATCTCCCGCTACCTGCAAGCGAGGTGGCGCTTTTCTTGGACATAGACGGCACGCTGATCGAGCACCGGCCTCATCCCACCGATGCCAAGGCAGATCGGGAACTGCTCGATCTGCTCGCGACGGCGTCTGCGAAACTATCCGGGGCGCTTGCGCTCGTCACAGGCCGCTCGATCGAGATGGTCGACGCGATGTTCGCGCCGCTCAGTCTGCCGGTCGCCGGCCTCTACGGGCTCGAGCACCGGCTGCGCACCGGCGACGAAGCAGAACTGGCTGACGAACCTGCCGATCTGGCCGCCATCGCCGACGCATTGCACCGGGAATTCCATACGGTCGAGGGCGTCTATTTCGAGCGCAAGGGGCCGGTGCTCGCCATCCATACGCGCGCCGCGCCGGCCGCCCTCCCCTCAGTCCGTCGCGCCGCCGAGGCCGCGATTGCACAATTGACGGACCGCTATCGTCTCGTCGCCGGCCATGCCGGCATAGAGTTCATTCCGATAGAGGCCTTGAAGGGCGCGGCTATTCAGCGGTTTCTGGAGATTGCGCCTTTTGCCGGCCGCCGGCCGATCTTCATCGGCGACGACGTGTCGGATGAAAACGGCTTCGATTATGTGAACACGCATGGCGGCGTGTCGATCCGCGTGAAATCCTCGGGCGAAACCGCCGCGCGGCATTGTCTGGAGAGCGTCGGCGCGGTCCATCGATTCATCGGGGCGCTCGTGACGTGAAGCGGGCGCGATTCCGCTCCGCCGCATGGCACGCCGCCGACAGGTTTCGGCATGAACCCTATGGGGTGAAGACCTTCTGCGTGAACCGCTCTGTCAGCCGCGCCAGTTCCGGCCCCAGAACCCGGTCATTGCCCACCGGGGGAACCGCCTCCCGAACCTCCCGGACGAAGCCGGCAAGCTGAACCGGGGCCCGGCGGCCGGTGACGTGGAGCGCCTGCGAGGCGATGACGGCAAGGCTCGCCAGGCAGGCGTCAAGATAGCGCCCGGCTCTTTCCTCCTTGGCCCAGGCCGGAAAGGCGGTTGCCGCGACGTCGTCCTGCCCGGCGCCCGCCGATTCCGTTCCGGGGATGAAGGTGCGCTGCGCGGCCGCTTTCGCCTGTTCCAGATAGCCCGTCGTCGCCATGGGTACATAGCCGAGGCTGCCGTGCCCGTCGCTGTCGCTGGGATGGCGCCCGACCATCAGCATGTCGGGCAGGTGCGACACGGCCCCGCTCAGCAGCTTCGATGCGTGCCGGTCGCAGAGCAGGCAGAGATCGGCCCAGATGGCGGACAGGTCGTCGAGCGCCGGCGCCGCCATCGCGTTGTGGTAGCCGCCCGTGCTGATGCAGCGCCCGTAGGGGTGATCGCCGTCCGGCGGAATGTAGACCGGATTGTCGGACGCCGAGCCGAGCGAGATGTTCGCGGCGCGCTCGGCGGCCGCGACGGCGCGGTGGGCATGGCCCAGCACGCGCGGCACGATGCGGTAGCTCACGGGCGCCTGATAGTTCCGCCGCTCCGTGTCCGCCCCTTCGAGCAGGCGCCGCAATCCCTGAAGGGCCGCGGCTTCGTGCTCGTCGCCCCAGAGTTGATCCAGCGCCCGGTCGTAATGCTCCATCGGAGCGCGGAACGCCTCGATCGAAAGCGCCATGATCCGTTCCGCGAGGTCGAGGCGGCGACGCGCGGCCAGCGCGGCGTCTGCCAGCAGCGCTGCCGCGCATGGCGAGCCGTTGATGAGCGAGCCTCTTTCCTTGACCTCCAGGTCGAAGCGCGCCGTCAGGTCCGCGAACAGCGGATAGAGCGCCAGGATCTCCCCGGCGCCGCCCTGCCCGGACGAGGCCACGCTCGGCAGGGGCTGACCGTTGAGCATCTCCGCGACGGCAAGGGCGATGCGCGGGGTGGTCGCGGCGTTGCCTTCGAGAAAATTGGCGAGGCGGGCCAGTATCATGGCCCTGACGACCCGCTCGGGATAGGGGTCGCCGAAAGACGTCGCCGCGGCAAAGGCCTTGATCCGCGCATGCCGCTCCCGCTCCTCCGTCGAAAGCCGCGTGCTTGCCAGTTCCCCCATGGCGGTCGTGACGCCGTAGATCATCACGTCGGGGTCATTGTCGATCAGGTGCAGGAACGCTTCCCGGCAGCGCGCGATCTCCTGGAGCGCGCTCTCGCCGATCCGCACATGCTCGCCCTGCCATGCCACGCGCAGGACCGACTGAAGGTTGATGTCTGCCCTCTTTGTCAAAGTGACAGTCATGGCTATACCCCGGCACGTTCACGATTGCTTCCTCGATGTGCAGTTGCGCCGCGCGGACGGGTAGCGTCAAGGGATGCGCCGATCTTTGCCATTGGCCCCGGACTTTGCGGAGAATAGGGATTGTGTGCCCGGTGGTGGACAGCCGATGATGCCGGAAGCAAGGAGGGAGACCGATGTCAGACTTTGACCTGGTTCTGACGGGCCGGGTGGTCGGGACCGACCGTGTCCGCGAAGCGGGATATGTCGCCGTCCGGGACGGGCTGGTGGAGCGCGTCGGCGAGGGCGCGCCCCCCGCGGCTTCGCGTCGGGAGGATTTTGGCGACGCCTTCATCCTGCCGGGCGCGATAGACGCCCAGGTTCATTCCCGCTCCCAGGCCGGGCAGGAGGATTTCGTCTGGTCCACCCGCTCGGCCGCCGCCGGGGGCGTTACCACGATCGTCGACATGCCCTATGACGACGGGATGCTCATCTGCGACGCGGAGCGGCTTTCGCGCAAGGCGCGCGAGGCCGCGGAACAGGCCCGCGTCGATTTCGCGCTCTACGGCACCGTGCATCCCGAGCAGGGACCTGCCCATATCGCCGGGATGGTCGCCGCCGGCGCGGCCGGCTTCAAGTTCTCGACCTTCGGCACGCATCCCGAACGGTTCCCCCGCATCTCCCCGGATATGCTGCATGCCTGCTTCGCCGAGATTTCGCGCCACGGCCTGATCGCGGGCATCCACAACGAGGACGACGAGATGGTGCGCGCCGCCACCGCGCGGGTCACGCGTTCGGGCATCACCGACTATCGCGCGCACGGCCTGTCGCGACCGCCCGTCGCCGAAGCGGTGGCGACCGCTACGGTCTACGAGATCGGCGCGGCGACCGGCTGCTCGACGCACATCGTGCATTGCTCCATCGGGCGCGGCTACGATCTGTGCCGCGCCTACCGCGAACAGGGCTTCGATACGACGATGGAAGCCTGTATCCACTATCTCGTCCTCGACGAGGAGCACGATGTCGCCCGTCTCGGCGGCCGGGCGAAGATCAATCCGCCGATCCGTTCCCGCGCCGAGGTGGAAACCCTTTGGCGGCACCTCGCCTCGGGCAACGTCACCATCGTTTCGACCGACCATGTGAGCTGGTCCGCAGCCAGGAAGGACGATCCCGTCATGCTGAACAACGCCTCGGGCGCGCCCGGCCTGGAGGTTCTCTATTCGCTCCTGCTCAAGGGCCTGTTCGAGCGCGGGCTGAGCTTTTCATGGGCGTCCCGTCTTCTGGCGGCCAATCCGGCGCGGCTGTTCCGGATCGGCCACCGGAAGGGTGCGCTGGAGATCGGCCGCGACGCCGACATCGTCGTCATGGCCTACGATCCGCGGTCCTACGATCCGGCAGCCAGCGGCAACAATGTCGCGACATGGAGCCCCTATGCCGGGATGGAACTGCCCTTCCGGCCCGTCGCCACGTTCCAGCGCGGCAGGCTCGTCTTCGATGGCGCCCGGGTGCTGGCCGAGCCGGGATCGGGCCGTTTCGTAACGCCGGCCCTCGCCGCGTGAGCCCGACTGTCGATCGCGGGCGCCTGTGGGCGGATATCATGGCGCTCGGGGAACTCACCGAGCCGGACGCCCCCTACACGCGTCGGTCCTTCTCGCCGATGTTCCTGAAGGGGCGCGAATGGCTGTCGCAGCGCTTTGCGGAAGCCGGCATGGCGGTACGGATCGACGCCGGCGGCAATCGCATCGGACGTCTGGCGGGCGCAGACCCGGCATCGAGCACGATCATGATCGGCTCGCACAGTGACAGCGTTCCCTCCGGCGGCAGGTTCGATGGGATAGCCGGTGTCATCGCGGCCCTTGAAGTCGTTCGCGCGCTTCGCAATGCCGGCCGTGCCCTGAACCATGCGGTCGAAGTGGTGGACTTCCTGGCGGAGGAGCCGAGCGAGTTCGGCTTGTCCTGCATAGGAAGCCGGGCGATGGCCGGCTGCCTTCTCGATGACATGCTGGCTTACCGGAACGCCGGCGGCGAAACGCTCGTCGCCGCCATCGACAGGATGGGCGGCGACGCGGCCAATATCACGCAGGCCCGGCGCGACGACATCGCCGCCTTCCTCGAGCTTCACATCGAGCAGGGCCCAATCCTCGAAGCCACGCGGACCGATCTGGGAATCGTCTCCGCCATCGCCGGCGTGACGCGCGTCGAAATCCGCTTCGAGGGCCGCGCCGATCACGCGGGCACGACGCCGATGCATCTGCGCCGCGACGCGGGGCTGGGAGCTGCCGCCACGATGGCCTTCGTCGCAGCCGAAGCCGGCCGGCTCGCCGGGACGGACCGCGGGCATTTCGTCGCGACGACCGGCATCGTGACCCTTTCGCCCAACGCGGCAAACGTGATCCCGGGCGAAGCACGCCTGGTCGTCGACATCCGCGCCGAGGACGACGGCGTTCTGGACGCGTTTCTCGCGAGCCTCGACGCACAGACTTCGGCAATCGCGCAGGCTACCCGCATCGAGCGGGCCGGCTGGAAGATTCTGTCGCGAACCCGTCCCGCCCATTGCGATCCGTACCTGCGGAAGCTCCTTGGCCAGAGCGCCCGAGGCCTCGGCTATTCCACCCTGGACATGGCGTCCGGCGCCGGGCATGACGCGGCCTTCATGTCGACTATCGCGCCGAGCGCCATGGTCTTCGTGCCCTGCCGCGAGGGGCGCAGCCACATGCCGGAGGAATGGGCGACGCCCGAAGCGATAGCCGCCGGCGCCGCCACCCTCCTCGAAACGGCCATGCGCCTCGATACGGAAGCCGTCCCGGCGGATGAAACCCCGATGCAAGGAGCGTGGCAGTGACCGACCAGAGCATGCGCGGCTTCCTTTCGGAGCTGGAGGAGAACGGCGAATTGCAGCGCGTCGAGCGTGCCGTCGATACGCGCTTCGAGATCGCATCGGTGCTGACCCTGCGGCAGCGGGGACCGGCGCAGTTGTTCGCTCGCGTCGACGGCTACGCGATGCCGGTGGCCGGCAATCTCTACAATCACCGGAGCCGCTTCGCCGCGGCGCTGGGCATCAAGCCGGGAGAGCTGGATGCGGCCTGCGCAAGGGCGCTCCAGCAGCCGCTCGCGCCGCGGATCGTGGACGAGGCGCCGGTGCAGCAGGTCGTCCATCACGCGCCGCTGGACATCGGCACGCTCCTGCCGGTGCCGCATTGGTTCGAGCGGGAGGCGGCCCCTTACATCACCGCCGGCGTCATCGTCGCCAAGGATCGCGAGACCGGACGGCGCAACGTCTCGATCGCCCGGCTGCGGCTCGAAGGCGGTTCGAGGCTGATGGCCGGCATCGCCAGGAACCACCACCTCGCCCGGATCGCGGAGAAAGCGCTGCAACGGGGGCAGGATCTGGAGATCGCGGTGGCCATCGGCAATCACGCCGCCGTCCTGCTCGGCTCGCAAATGTATGTCGGCCTCGGCGACGACGAATTCGACATCGTCGGCGGCCTGCTCGGCGAACCGGTGGAACTGGTGAAGTGCAAGACGGTCGATCTCGAAGTCCCGGCGCATGCGGAGATCGTGCTGGAAGGCCGTTTGTGCCCGGCGGAACTGATCGAGGAAGGAGCCGTCTCCGAGTTTCCGGGGTTCTACGTCTATTACGGCCCGGGGATCGCCGTCGAGATCGGCTGCGTGACGCACCGCGAGGACGCCGTCTATCAGGCGATCCTGCCCGGTTATGCTCCCGAACATTGCCTTCTGGGCGCCGTCGCGATCGGCGCCACCCTCACGCGCGACCTGCAACGGTCGATCCCGGCCGTGCGGCGGGTCTTCATCACCGACGGCGGCATGGGGCGGCTGCATGCGGTCATCTCCATGCACCGGCCGCGCCTCGGCGAGGGCAAGCGCGCGGTGATCCTGGCGATGGGCCTGGTCAACCTGCTGAAGCTCGTCATCGTCGTCGAGGACGACATCGACCCCGAAGACCCGCGGCAGGTCGAATGGTCGCTCGCGGCCCGGTTTCGGGGGCATGAGGATCTGCTCGTGCTGCCCGGCGTCCGGGCTGACCGCTGCGACCCGCTGCACGAGGATCTCGTCGTCACCAAGATCGGCATGATCGCCACGACGCGGCCGGGCGACGGCGAGCCCGGCGGGCGCTCCGAATTCGCCGCGCCTGCGCGGGACATCCTCGAACGCGTCAGGGCGAACCTGCAGCTTTACTGACGGCCGAAAGCGGATCAGGAGTTCTCCTTGTCGAAAGAACGGTTCATCGTCGCCATCACCGGGGCTTCCGGTCACGTCTACGGCATCCGGCTGCTGGAGACGCTGCGCGAGCTTGGCTTCGAGACCCATCTGGTGGTTTCGAAAGCGGCTGTCGTCGCCCTTGCCCACGAAACGGATCTCAAGCTCAGGGACGTGCAGGCCCTTGCCGACCACGTCCACGGCAATGACGACGTGGCCTCGCCGATCTCCAGCGGCTCGTTTCGCACGCGCGGCATGATCATAGCCCCCTGCACCACCAAGACGCTGGGCGAGATCGCCTCAGGCGCCTGCGGCACGCTGGTTTCGCGCGCGGCCGACGTGACGTTGAAGGAAAGGCGCAGGCTGGTGCTGCTGCTGCGCGAGACGCCGCTGCATCTCGGTCATTTGAGGAACATGGTGGCGGTGACGGAAATGGGGGCGGTCGTCATGCCGCCCGTCCCGGCCTTTTACGCAAGGCCCCATACGATCGACGACATCATCGACCATACCGTCGGCCGCGCGCTCGACCTGTTCGACATCGATACCGGCCGTGTCAGGCGCTGGAAGGAACCTGGCGGAAAAATCCCGGATTAGAAGAGCATTGCGCCCGGCTCCACACGGCGCGAGGCATTCCCGCGGCTCTGCATAAGGCGCACCATCGGAATCCTTGGCCTGGTCGGCCCGGAGCAGACGCTTCGGAGCACGGCCGCTACGTCGCCGCCATCTGCCCGGCCGAACCGGGTTGTTTCGCCCGATCGCCGGTAGACATGCATCACGGCGGTCGGACGGTGTCGAAGGCGCACCGGCTTGGCCTTCGAAAACGCAAGCGTGGAGGCATCGTCATCCGCTGCCGATGGCGTTTTGCGCCCCGCCGCAAGGCCAGCCCTTGCCTGAAGAGATTGCGGCTGCTCATATCGCGCGGATGCTGATCTGCAATGCCGTTCTTGTCGCCGTTGCCGGCGTGATCTCCAGCCCGCCGAACGAAACATTGCCGCAACGATGAATGCAGTCACGATCAAGAGACGTGGGCCATGAACAAGCAGCACAAGCCGGTGGTCGTTGTCGTCGGCAGCCTTCACTACGACATTATGGTGGACGCCCCGGGCCGGCCGATGAAGGGCGAAACCGTGACGGGTTTCGCCTGGCGGCCGAAATTCGGCGGAAAGGGTGGCAATCAGGCGGTGGCCGCAGCCCGCGCGGGCGCCAGGGTGCGCATGCTCGGGGCGGTCGGTGACGACGACTTCGGCCGCTTTCTCCTGGCTCGGCTGGCAGAAGGCGATGTCGACCGATCCTGGGTGGCCACCTTGCCCGGCGCGGCATCCGGTATGAGCGTGGCGATCTCCGACGCCAGCGGCGACTATGGTGCCGTGATCGTGTCCGGCGCCAATCTCCAGATCGACCTGGACGCCATAGCCGATCCTTCCCTCTGGATCGATGCCAGGGCGCTCGTCCTGCAAAATGAGATTCCCGTCGCGGCGAACCTTGCGGCTGCGCGGGCCGCGCGAAACGTCGGCGCGATGGTTTGTCTCAACGCCGCGCCGTTTCGCGAGCTTCCGGCGGAATTTCGGGAATTGGTCGACATGCTGGTTGTCAACGCCATCGAAGCAGAGCAGCTATGCGGCGTCGAAGTCGACGATCTCGCTTCGGCAGCGCGTGCCGCCGAAAAGCTTTCCTCGATGTTTGCGTCGTCTGTCGTCACGGCGGGGGGACATGGCGTTGCCGGGTGCCGGCGCGGCTTTCCATCGATCGAGTTGCCGGCGCTGCCCGTTGAACTCGTCAGCACGCACGGTGCCGGCGACGTTTTCGTGGGTTCTCTGGCAGCGGGCATGGCGGCGGGCAGGCCTTTTGGCGACAGCCTCACAGCGGCCAACCAGGCGGCGGCTGAGCACGTCTCCCGACGGCCGGGGCCCGGCTAACGCATGTCTCCCGAAAGTGGATACCGGTTTCGGGACAAAGACATGCGTAAAATCAAAAACCTAAAACGCATGGAGCGAATCTGAAAGATCGCGACGCGCTTTAGGAAACCGCATCCGGAAGCGGTCTCACGCGATGCGTACAGCTCGCCTCATGGCCTCCGGCGGTGTCCCGTTATCGATTCCGTGCCACGGACGCGAGGGCGTGCTCAAGAGCGGCGTAGACCTTGTCAGCCGAATAGTTCATCTCGAAATACTTCCGCGAACTGGCCGCATAGGACTGTCGCCGGGCAGGCCCGGCGTCCATCATGGTGGCGATCGCGTTGGCAAGAGCCTGCGGCTGAGTGGCCGCGACCGCAATGCCCGCTCCGGATTCATTGACGATGCGCGCGCCCTCGCCGTTCAGGGAGGCAATGATCGGCTTGCCGCAGGCCATGTAACTTTGCGTCTTGTAGGGCACCGTCAAGGCGAAGATCGGTATGTCCTTCAGGCTGACCAGCATCGCGTCGGCATGGGCGAAGAACTTCGGCATCTCCTCCTCGGGATGACGCCCGAGGAAGTGGAACCGTTCCTCAAGCCCGTTTTCCGCCACGAGGCGCTTGACGCGCTCCCCGTCGCGGCCGCTGCCGACGATCACCCAGTGAAGGTCCTCGCGCTCGCGCAGCAGCGCCGCGGCCGCGACCAGGGTATCGAAGTCCTGGCTCTCGCCGATATTGCCGGCGAACATCAGTCGGAAGCCGTCCTGCGGCACGAGCCCGGCATGGTCCGGCGCCTGTTCCGGCGTCAGCGGGCGATAGAGGTCGGGCGCGGTATTGGGCAGCAGCTGGATGCGCTCGGAAGGCACCCCGAACCTGGTGATCATATCGTGGAAGGCCGCGCTCTGGACCATCACGATGTCGGCGCGCCGGTAGAGCCAGCCGCAGATCGCGTTCAGCAGGCCGACGACGAAGCGGTTGTGAAGGCCGAGCGTATAGGTCGCGCTTTCGGGCCAGATGTCCTGGACCCAGTAGACGCATGGCGTTCCGGTTCGCCAACGCAGGAAGATCCCCGCAAATGCCTGGAACAGGGGGGACGGCATGGAGACGAAAGAAACGTCGGCTCGTTGCCGGAGTCGGCGAAAAATCGTCCAGCTTACCGCGACCGGGTAGATGGCATAATTGGCGATCAGCGACAAGGCGGTCCGGCCCCTCGGCACGGTATAGGCTCGACTGATGCGCACACCCTCCCATTCCTCCTCGCGTCGCTTCTTGTTCGAGTAGCCCTCGAAAAAGCGCCCTGCCGGGTAGTTCGGAACGCATGGAAAGGCGTGGACCTCATGGCCGCGGCGGACAAGCTCGCGCGCAAGCGCATTATTCATGAACTGCTCGGGGTAGAAATACTGCGATATAAGAGCAATACGCATTAGTAGGAATCAGGACGGGTTGCTGAGGACCGTAGCAAAGAAAAGGGCACGTATGAACGAAAATGGAAAGGTGAGGCTGGCACTCACGGGCGGTACGGGGTTCATTGCACGGGGCGTGCTCGAAAACTGCGCCGGAACCGGATTGCCCTGTCGTGCGCTTTCGCGTTCTACCCGCCCCTCGTGGGCAGGACAAGCCATCGAATGGGCGACCGTTTGCTCCTACGACGACACGGCCGCGCTGAGGCAGGCACTCGGCCGCGCGAAATACGTCCTGCATCTGGCCGACGATCCCGCACGGGACAACATGCGCAGCGCGGAGGAGACCGTCCGCGCCTGCGATGCGCTGATCGAGGCGATCAGGAGCAACCGCGTCGATGGGGTCATCGTTGCAAGCAGCGTCTACGCCGCGGGGAATAGAGGAAATGGAGAATCGTCTTACGCACTGGCGAAGCGTACGATCGAGCAACGATTCCTTGCCGCCACCGATATCCGAACGGTCGTCCTGCGCCTGCCGCCTGTGTATGGGCCCGGCGGTGGAGGCGGGTTTGCGATGCTCTCGAAGCTGGTGCGCAAGGGACTACCGCTGCCGCTCGGCGCCGCGACCGCCCCCCGATCCTATCTTTCGCGGCGCAATCTCGCCTCGCTGATCGTCGCCATGGCGAATGCCGGCGACGACGCATGGAAAAGCGCGGCAGGCAGGGTTTTCGAGCCGTCGGATGGCGTCGTGGTCGGCACGCGCGACCTGGTGCACGCCATGGCGGCGCATATCGGTGTTGCGCCGAAGCTTCTGCATGTCCCCCTCGGTCTTCTTCGGATCGCCGCGGCGGCGACGGGCAAGATGGAGCTCGTGTCGGGCGCCATCGACCGGCTCGACGTCGCCCCGGTCGGGGAGTTGGAAGCCGCCTTCGGCTGGCGCCCGCTCGAGCGCATGCCGGAAAGCCTGGCCTTTCTGCGCGAGACGGTCAGCCGTTCTTGACCGCGTCGCCGCTGCCGCCGCCGGTGGCTGTGCGGACGATGTAGCGCAGGTCGTCCGTGAAGCGAATGCGCGCCGCATAGAGGGCATCGGCTTGCGCCAGTTCGACGGGCGTCGACATGTCGATGCCGGCAAGCTGCGCCGGACCGGTGATGCCCGGCCGCACCGCATAGACCCCGCGCCTGTCGCGCTCGGTGACCAGCGCCTCCTGGCTCGGCAGACACGGGCGCGGGCCGACGAAGCTCATGTCGCCCTTCAGCACGTTGATCAGTTGCGGCAGCTCGTCGAGCTTGGTTCGGCGCAGGACGCGCCCAACGCGGGTGATCTGTGCCGTGGAAACCTCATGGCTCGCCCGGTCGCCGGTGCCTGTCGACATGGTGCGCAGCTTGTAGAGAGTGAACGGCCTGCGGTCACGGCCGACCCTCGTCTGCCGGAACAAGGCGGGGCCGGCGTCCTCGCGCCGGATGGCGACGACGCAGCCGAGGCAAAGCAGAAGCGCCGGCACCGCCATCGCGAGCGCCAGCACCAGGTCGCACAGGCGTTTGCCGCCGCTCGCATACATGCCGGACATCCCGCTCAGGTGAGGTCGTTGACGCGAATGCCGTCCCAGGCATTGGAGAGCTTCGCCGTGCCGAGGATCAGGCCGACCACGCGTTCGGACGTGTTGGCAATGCAATAGTCGTCGGGCACCGGATGCGGCTGCCCCGCCGCCTCGCGCTCGGCGAACAGGCGCGTCGCGTAGTCCACGCCGGCGAGGATCGTGTCGCGGTCGAGCCCAGTCATGACGATGCAGCCCGCATCCAGCCCCTCCGGCCGTTCGATCGCGTCGCGAGGCGTGACGGCGGGAAAGCCGAGGATCGCGGCCTCCTCGGCGATGGTGCCGCTGTCGGAGACGGCGCAGAAGGCGCTCATCTGGAGGCGGTTGTAGTCGTGGAAGCCGAAAGGCTTCATGAACTGCACGCGCGCGTCGAGCGCACCCCCGCCCAGCGTCTCCAGCCGCTTGCGCGTGCGCGGATGGGTCGAGACGATCACCGGCATGTCGTGGCGCGCGGCAAGAACGCCGAGCGTCTCGACCAGCGCCGAAAGGCGAGCGGCCGAATCCACGTTCTCCTCGCGGTGCAGCGAGACGATGAAGTAGCCGCGCGGCTTGAGGGCGAGCCGCTCGAGCACGTCGGATGCCTCGACGCGGTCGCGATAGTGCTCCAGCACCTCGCGCATCGGCGAGCCGGTGAGATAGATGCGCCGATGGGCGATGCCTTCGGACAGCAGATGTCGGCGCGCATGCTCGGTGTAGACCAGGTTGAAATCGGAAATGTGGTCGACCATCCTGCGGTTGGTCTCCTCCGGCACGTTGCGGTCGAAGGAGCGGTTGCCCGCCTCCATGTGATAGATCGGCACCTTCATGCGCCGCGCCATGATCGCGGACAGGGAGGAATTGGTATCGCCGAGGATGAGCACGGCATCGGGCCGCTCGGCAGCGATGATGCGCTCGCTCTCGGTCAGGATCCTGCCCAGCGTCTCGCCCAGAGTGCCGCCGCCCGTTCCGAGGAAGTGGTCGGGTCGGCGCACGCCGAGATCCTCGAAAAACACCTCGTTCAGTTCATAGTCGTAGTTCTGCCCGGTGTGGACGATACGGTGCTCGCAAAGCCCGTCGAGCCGAGCCATGACGCGCGACAAGCGGATGATCTCCGGGCGGGTCCCCACGATCGTCATGACTTTGAGCAAGGCGGATTCCTAACTTCGAGAAAGATGTCTGCCGTTTGCTCCCGAAGGCACGAACGCGGCCTAACGGCCGTAGAATTCCTTCAGGGTGCGAACAAGAGTCCTCCAGTCCGGCGGCGTGTATCCCGTTGCGGCCCGGAACCTCTCCGACGACAGCGATCGGTCGATAACGGGCTCCTCGCAACGCACGATATCTATTCTCTTGCCGTAGATCTCCGCAACGAGCGACAACAGATCATGCTTGCTGATGGGATCGGCCGACAGATGATACAGGCCGCGCAGATCAGCCCGGGGAATGACCTGCCGGGCTATGACGCGGGACAGCTCTACCGTGGTCAAGCCGGAGAACACGGCCTTCGCGAAGCCGTTGATGGACCCTTCCTGGGACAGAAACCAATCGACAAGCGCATGATTGCCGTTCAGCTCATGGCCGACGATGGAGGTCCTCAGCGTGATCGCGTTTGGGTAGTCGACCTCACCGAGCAGCTTGCTGCGGCCATAAAGGTCCGTGGCATCGGCAACGTCCTCTTCCCGGTAGCCGCCGCGCCGTCCGTCGAAGACGCAGTCCGTGCTGATATGGACGAGCCGCGCTCCGCAGGCCTGGGACAGGCGGGCCAGCCTGTGAGGTAGGATTGCGTTCAGCGGCAGCGCCACCAGCGGATCGTTCGATGCCTCGAACTGCTTGATCACGCCGACGCAGTTTACGATCGTATCGGGTCTGAACCGCGCAACTGCCGTGAGCAGGTGGTCGGCGCTGTCGGCCTCGACGCCGGCGACGAGCCTCTCCTGGAGCGGCGCCGGAAAATGGCGGATCGAAGCGGCGTTACGGACCGTGCCGTAGACGTTGTATCCGGGTTCCTCGGAGAAGACACGCATTGCCGCATTGCCGAGCATGCCGGAGGCGCCCAGGACAAGAACCGTATGGGTCGGACGGGTCATTGTCACCATTCCGATCGGATGGACCGATTGTCCGCGCCGGGAGAAACGATGCACGTCATCGTTCGGCGGTCCATGCGTCCAGTTCTGCCTGAATCTCCGGAAGCGTCAACAGCAGGGCCTTCACCCTGTCGACGTCGAGGCGCTCGGTGTTGTGCGAATGATAATCCTCGTGGCGCGCCGTTTCGTCCTCGCCCTCGGTGAAATAGGCCTGGTAGTTGAGGTCGCGGCCATCCATGCGGATGCGGTAGTAGTCGCCCATGTCCTCGCTCTGCCCGAGTTCCTGGGCGGTGGCCAGCGTCTCGTAGAGCTTCTCGCCGTGCCGCCAGCCGATCCGCTCGACCGGGTGATCCGGCACGCCGAACAGGTCGGCGATCGCCTGCACGAGGTCGGCTATGGTGGCGGCGGCGGCCTTGCGGATGAAGAGGTCGCCCTGGCGCGCGTGAGTGAAGGCATGGTGCACGAGCGCCACCGAGTCGCGCAGCGGCATGAGGAAGCGCGTCATAGCCGGTTCGGTCACGGTGATCGGCAGGGAGGCCTTGATCTGGTTGATGAAGAGCGGGATCACCGAGCCGCGCGAATACATGACGTTGCCGTAGCGCACGAGCGACACGGTGGTCGCGGCGTCCGGGCCGATGGCGCGGGCGCGCGCGGCCGCGATCTTCTCCATCATCGCCTTGGAAATGCCCATGGCGTTGATCGGCATCACCGCCTTGTCGGTGGACAGGCAGACGACCGAGCGCACGCCGGCGGCCATCGCCGACTGAATCACGTTGTGGGAGCCCAATATGTTGGTCCGCACTGCCTCCAGGGGGAAAAACTCGCAGGACGGCACCTGCTCGAGCGCGGCGGCGTGGAAGACGCGATCCGCGCCGGCCATCGCCCTGTCCACGCTTTCCCGGTCGCGGATATCGCCGATGTAGAAACGAACGTTGCCGCTGCGCAGGCTGTTGCGCAATGCGTCCTGCTTCTCCTCGTCACGGCTGAAGACGCGGATTTCCCCGCAGCCGCGCTGCAGCAGGTCTTGCAGCATGGTCTTGCCGAAGGAACCCGTGCCACCGGTGATAAGAACGCATTCGTTTTTCATTCTGCCGCTTTCCATCGCACCTGTGTGGCGAGGTATAGTCGAACGGGACATCAAAGGTAAAGCGGCCCCGCCCCGGACCGGAGCCTGGGTTCTCACAAGGCGGAACGGGTCCTCAATGTCTCGGAATCTCCTCCTCGCAAGGCGGGCAAAGGGAGCGGCGGATCTGCGTGGATCACGGTCTCGCCTCCTCCGACGGACGGAGCGCGGCTACGGCAGCCATCCGTTGATGCCGTTGACGATGCCGACATTGTCGTCCATCTCGATGATGCCCGGGGTCAGCGTCAAGCAGGCCAGCAGGTAGCGATGCCCGCTGGCGCGCGCGTATATGTTCATCATGTAGGGATAGTGATTGTAGCTGTTGTAGGGCGAGACGGCGTCCTGCATGGTGATCGACACCCATCCGTCCGCCGGGGCGATAATTTCGGGTACCGTGCTCCTTACGCCGTTGCGGATGAGGACCTGCCCGCCATCCAAGCGCCACAATACAGGGCCGTCGAGGGCGCGGATATAGGCATGAAAGGTCTGCGCCGGCAGACGCGGCGTGGCGGCGATATAGTTGCTCAGATAATAGGTGTTTCCTCCAAAGCTCTGCGCGGCCGCCGTGCCGGCCCCCATGGTCATTTCGGCCACGCGAAACTCGGCGCCCAGCCGGCGATAGGAGGGTGCGCGGATCATGTCGACGAGGTCCTTGACCGCCGCCGGCAATGCGCCCGCCGCGCCGCCGTAATCGGTGTTGTCGGTGATGAACTTGCAGCTATCGTCCGCCGTCGTGCCGTTGTGGAGCGTCAGGTAGGCGGGCTTGGCGAAGGCGCCCGCCGGGCCAGATTTGGTGCTGTTGCCGGCGAAACGGCCGCTGTCCGGCAAGAGGTTGAAGACCGCGTCCCGCAGCATGTTGGTGTTGGGCAGCGCCACCCTGCCGCTGCTGCGGTCGATCCTCAGCGCCTCCTTCCAGGCCGAGCCGTCGGCGCTGACCCTGATCGCCAGATCGTCGCTGCCGACCAGTCCGATCTCGGCCCGGCCGGACCAGTTCGACTGCATGAGGAGCGACAGCACGTTCGCCGCGCCCTCCTTGTTGAGCGTGTAGCGCAGGCTGCCGTCGCCGCCTTCGCCCGAGGCGCGCGCCGTCCACAGAGCCTTGTTGAGCTTGGCGGCGAAGGGGTTCGTCGTGTCGGCCGTGGTGCCGACGCCCAGCAGGGCGAGGTTCTGGGGCGCCGCAAGCAGATCCGCGACCGGCTGCCACACTGTGCCGGTCCAGTGAACGAGCAGGTTCTCGTCGAGCACCCATGCGAGCCAGCCCTGGCGTGGCGGGAGAAAGCGCCAGTCGCCGTCGCGCCGCAAGGCGATCCTTCCGTCCTGCCCGTCCCAGACGCCGCCCGCGCCGGATGCGACGATGTAGCATGCGCCCTCCCCCGGAGAGGCGGGCGGAGCGGTCAGATCGCGGTCGACGACCCTGCATTGCACCAGTGCATCGAGCAGTTCCAGCGCCTCGTTGTGGGTGACGTGCTTCTGCGCCTGGCTGGGCATGATGTAGGGCAGGTCGAGATTGGTGGTACTTTCCATCGGGCTATCCTCATGTGGACCTGCCCCGAGTATCGCCCAGCCGGCGCGGGCGTGGATAAACTCGGCCGACTACGGCGCCCCCTCCCTCCCGGTGCGGTCGCTATGCGCCCTGCGTCAGCAGCGCCAGATATTTTTCCGCGCGCTCCTTGGGGGAAGAGAATGCGATGGCATGTTCGCGCGCGGCGCGTAAAGCCTGCGGATCCGGCCCGCCCCCCGCACCGAAGACGCCGGCGATCCGCCCTGCCGCCGTTTCAGGCGCCAGCGGGTCGAAGTAATGGGCATGTTCGCCGCAGACGTCGACGTTGAAGCGGCGATCGGACGCGAAAAGCGGCACCTCCATCGCCATGGTCTCCAGCGGCGTGGCGGAGAAGCACTCCAGCAGCGAAGGGAAGACCACGCCGTCCAGTGCCTTGTAGAACCGCGGGCATTGCGCCACCGTCAGCGGCCCGACATTGATGCAGACGTCGCGGAACGCCTGCGGGCAAGCCCGCCATTCCTCCTCGGTGAAAGTCACGTAAAAGCGGGCGCGGATGCCATGCGCGGTTTCGAGCGTCTTTGCGATTTCGGGGAAAATCGCCGTATTCTTGTGCGGGTAGTTGCGGCCGAGAAAGCCGAGCCGCAGGTCGCACTCGACCGGCGGCATGGTGACCGGCTGCCATAACCCCTCGTCCAGATAGAGCGCGGACAGGCAGTTGCGGACCACATGAATCCGCTCGGGCGGGATGCCCAGCTCGCGCACGAGACCTTCCTTCACATGATCCAGCTCGACCACGAGCACGTCCGCCCGCTTGAAGAACTGCGCGTGAATCCAGAACTTCAGCCGGGCCTTCAGCCGCTGCGGAAACGGCAGCCGGGCATAGCACTCGTTATGCGGATAGATGATCCAGGGCTGGGCGAAGCCGACGATGCTGCGGAACGGCGGCGACCAGCGGTAGAGCGGCCCGAAAATGGTGAAGACGCTGTCGAAGCGATCCATTTTGCGGCGCGCCTCGCGGTTCCACGGGTCAAGCCCACGTACGTCCATAGTTTCGTAGCACACATTCCCCGCCGACCGTACAAGACGCATGTCGAGATTGCGCTCGACGGTCGAGGAAGCGAGAATCGTCACTGGAACTTCGAGATCGCGGCGCGCGGCGATCTCGGAAATGGCCGAGGCCGCGACCTGCACACCGCCACCCATGTGGAGATTGGAGGCGTTAAGCAACGTTCTTCACCGGTACGTCCGCTTTACCGCTGTCGCTCTCTCCCGCTTCCAAGAGCGCAACCAATAGAAAAAAAATAAGCATTGCTTGGGTATTAAACAAAATTGGTTGGAAAAAGCCTAAGAGTAAGAATGCAGAAATCATTAAAGCATACGAACCCCCATCCTTCTTAAGAAATTTTCCAGTCACAGAAAAGAAAACTACAACATAGGATAAAAATCCAAAGATGCCGAATGTTACCAAAAGATCAAGAACCGAATTATGAAACGCCGGTATTCCATAAATATCCTCATCATAGATACTCGGGGGGACAGATCCGTTTCCGAACAACGGTGATTTAAATATCAAATCGATTGCCTCCCTATAAAGCACCCCACGAACATCTATCAAAGATAGGGAGTACAATATTCCATCATGACCCAAATTATCCAAAAAAATCTCCATCTGCTTTCGTATGAGTGATAATACCTCAATCTCGTCAGACACAATGGGCATAATGATAAGTAAAGAAGCGAGCATCAAAAAAATGGCGAATTTACTAATTCTTCCAAACAAAGAAAAACCAACAAGTATTAAGGAGAATGCGAAAGCGGTTCTCGAGTTCGTGCTTATCACGTAAGTTATATATAGAACGTACACAAATAATTTAGAGTGGATCCGCTTGACTTGAGATAGTGAAGCAATCATTAAGATTGTGATTATGAAGAAGCCTATATTCTCAGTTCCATTAAATATAGAGTCTCTCTCAGCGGGGAAATACAGTGCCTTACAAACAATTGACGTAAAAACAGATATAATATATATGGTATATATATTGTCACGTCGCAAGCTGCCGACTTCTGATCTCCGCAGGATCAGCAGAAGCCCTATAGGCATGTATAAGGAAAAAAACTTCACTAAATTATAATTAAAATTTCCACCCACGCTCAGCGCAATCACAAATCCAATGAGAGAAAAAATTATGTACGTCAGCTCAATAGCGCTCACACGCCTAAAAAAGCTCCTATAAATAATATATGCATATATATATATGAAATATATAAATGATATATATATTAATCCTTTTATATCAAGAGTCATCGTAATAACTATAGACGATAATATAAACTCTATCCTTCTAAGGGATAGGGATAAAATAGAAATAACTAATACAATAGGA
>JAFKJW010000016.1 GCA_017305925.1 Hyphomicrobiales bacterium
TGAATCGAGGCTTTCCAGCCGCACCAACTCGTCTTCGTCGCGGCGGATCAAGTCGGCAAACTTCAGTAGCAGCGCGCCGCGTTCGGAAGCCTTCATAAGGCTCCAAGCGCCCTCGAAAGCGGCTCGGGACGAGCGCACGGCGGCGTCGATGTCGGCATCCGGGAAAACGATGTTGGCCGACTTGCCACCGAGTTCAAGCGTCACGCGCTTCAAGTTGCCGGCAGCGCCCTGCAGGATCTGGCGGCCGACGACCGGCGAGCCGGTGAAGGTGACCTTGTCGACATCGGGATGATCGACCAACGCCTGGCCGGCGACCTTGCCGAAGCCCGGTACGACATTGAGCACACCGGCCGGGAAGCCGGCCTCCAGCGCCAGTTCACCGATCTTCAGTGCCGTGAGCGGCGTCACCTCGGCGGGCTTGAGCACCACGGTGCAGCCGCAGGCGAGCGCCGGGGCGATCTTCCACATGCCGATCATCAACGGGAAATTCCACGGAATAATGGCGCCAACGACGCCGAGCGGCTCGCGCACGGTATAAGTCAGCGCGTCGGGCCGGGCCGGGACGACCTGGCCGTTTATCTTGTCGGCCATGCCGGCATAGTAGGTCAGCGTGTCGAGGACGGCGGGCAGGTCCTGGCGGCGGACGGCCGAGACCGGCTTGCCTGAATCGAGGCTTTCCAGCCGCACCAACTCGTCTTCGTCGCGGCGGATCAAGTCGGCAAACTTCAGTAGCAGCGCGCCGCGTTCGGAAGCCTTCATAAGGCTCCAAGCGCCCTCGAAAGCGGCTCGGGACGAGCGCACGGCGGCGTCGAGTTGGTTTCGTTGGCGATCCGGTTGAGCACAAAAAGCTCCATATATGAAATTGGTTTCATATCTCATGCAAACGATCGCGACCCGAATGGTCGACTATGAGATGGGGTAGACGCTAATTATTCTGTAAAACCTTGGGAATATGAAATCTTATGCAGAAACGGCAGGGCTGAGATATGAACATAACTGCCTATGCAGGAAGATCTAAGATATGAACCAGAGTTCATATCTTGACGTCATGGCGGCGAAATTGCTTCGGGAGGTGACATGATTCAGATCGAAATCGAACCAATGTGGCGGTTCAAGCAGCGCGAGAACGGACACTCGCTTGAGATCATGCTGGACTTCCTCGCCGAGATCCGTGCGACCGGCAAGATCACCGTGGCGGCGGATCGCGCCAAGGTTTCCTACCGCCACGCCTGGAACCTGATCGAGAAATGGTCGGAGTTCTTCGACATGCCGCTGGTGGTTCGTCGGCAGGGCAGCGGCACCAGCCTGACGCCTTTCGGCGACAAGCTGGTCTGGGCCGGCCAGCGGTTCGAGGCCCGCCTGCGGCCTTTCCTGCAGAACCTGTCGCAGGAACTGGAGACCGAGATCAACCAGATGCTGCCGCATGGGCCGCTGGTGCTGCGCGTCCATGCCAGCCACGGCTTCGCGGTGCCGAAGCTGCGCGAACTGCTCAGCCGCGAACCGGAGATCGACGCCGATTTCCGCTATGTCACCAACCAGAATTCGCTGGTCTCTTTGGCGCATGACGGCTGCGACCTTGCCGGCATGCACTTGCCGCAGGGCGAGTTGCGCAAGCGCGCCATCGCTGCCAGCAAGGGCTGGCTATCGTCGGCCACCCATCGCGTCATCGGCTTCGTCACGCGTGAGGTCGGTCTGATCGTAGCGCGTGGAAATCCGCTCGGCATCACCACGGTCGAGCGGCTGCTCGATCCCCAGATCCGTTTCGTCAATCGGGATCCGGATTCGGGAACACGGCAACTGTTCGAGCATCTGCTGGCCCAGCATCAGATCGACGGCCCGCGCATCAACGGCTACGAGCAGGTCGAGCACACCCATGCCGCCGTAGCGGCATACGTAGCTTCGGACATGGCCGATGTCGCCTTCGGGGTGGAGGCGGCGGCGCGGCAGTTCGAGCTGGATTTCGTACGACTGCTCACGGAGGACTACTTCTTCGTCTGCCGTAAGGATATCCTGGAGATGGAGGCGGTGAAGCGTATCTTAAAGATCATGCAGGGCAGGGAATTCCACGCCGCGATCTCGCAGGTGCCGGGCTATCGGGTGAAGGACCCCGGCGTCATCAAGACCATCGGCGAGGTGTTCCGCAAATCGGAGTAGCCTGCCCGCGCGCCGGCATGGTTTGAATGGTCCATGCGATCCCGCCGCCTTTTGGAAGGAAGCGCGATGTTTGTGGCGAGAACGATCGAAGGGCGGAACAAACCGGCCTTATCAGTCCAGACTCCTCTTCCCGCCCTATAAGCACGTTAGCAACTCGCGTGCTCTTGAAGCATCGCATAGCGCGCATCCGACGCCTGTGGCGGCGGTCGCGACGGCCTCGACCAGCGCCGCGTTCGAGCTTGCCAGGCTGCCGTCGGGCAACAGAAGATTGTTCTCGAACCCGACCCTGACATGGCCTCCGAGCAGCGCCGCGGCGGTGACGCAGGCGGCCTCGTATCGCCCGAAAGCGCACACGCTCCAGCTGGAAAACCGTGGCATGTCCGGCGCGAGAAACGGCAGCAGATCGGTCGGCTGGGAGGTCTGGGAAACGGTGTAGCGGCCAAGAACGTAAAGGACCGGAATATCGCTCCAGGGCACGAGGCCGCGCTGGATCATTGCCGCAAGCCGAACGGCTTCCCCCGGGTTATAGAGGATGATCTGAGGCAGGACGTTCTCCTGCTTCATCCAGGAAAGCGCCTCCGCGAAAGCGGGCTCGGCGGCATCGTCCGGCGCGAGTTCCCGCAGCGCCAGCGACGCGGCCTCCGGCCGCACGGTTTTCAGCACGGCGATCTGCTCCACCGGAGCATAGACTCCGAGCGCCTCGGTGGTGATCTGGACCACCAAACGATCGCCGACCTCGGCACGGATTGCCGCGATCGCCTGCCGGTAAGCCTCCACGTCCAGCAGATGACTGCCGTCAGGCTTGCGGACATGGATGTGGATCATACTCGCGCCGGCATAGAGGCATTCGGCGGCAGTTCGCGCGAGCTCTGCCGCCGTCAACGGAACGGCGGAATGGTCCACCTTCGTGCGTCGGCCGCCATTCGGGGCAACCGCGATCGCTACCTCGCGAGGCGAAAGCAGGTCAGTCATATGACGTTATTCCTAACATGATCCATTCCGATCATTATTTTATAGATATGAAACATATGTTGCAATCCACCGCGCAACGCGGTATTCCGTTCCGATGCAAGCTGGTCCTCTGGCAGAAACAATCGCACAGGCTTTCGACACCATGTCGGAGCAATTGCAGGCTGCCGCGCGTTATGTGCTCGACCAGCCACACGACGTGGCGCTGCTGACGATGCGTGAGCAGTCGCGGCAAGCGGCTGTTCAACCCGCCACCATGACTCGGCTGGCCAAGCATCTCGGCTTCGACGGCTACGAGGACATTCGCCACATCTATGCTGACGCCATGCGCAACGAGGTGACCGGCTTCGCCGGGCGCGTCGGAACCCAGGCGAAGAGCCAGAAGCTGAAGGGCGACCATGCGCTGGCCGCCGACATGCTCGCGGGAACCTGCGCGCAGATCGGCAGCCTCTCGCAACCCGGCGTCCTGGACAGTCTCGTGGAAGCGGCGCGGCTCCTTGGCGCGGCGCGGCGAATCCATTGCCTCGGCCTGCGGTCGAGCCACTCGCCTGCCTGGCACCTTCACTACACGCTGTCCCTTGCCGGCAGGCAATCGGTCATGCTGGATGCAGTCGGAGGCATCGGCGCGGACGCCCTGGGGAGCGCGACACCCGACGACATCCTGGTGGCGGTCAGCGTGCTTCCCTACACGCGGCACACGATCGAAATTGCCGAATACGCCCAGTCCTGCGGCGTGCCCGTGGTCGCGATCACCGACAGCTTGGTCGCCCCTCTGGCGCAGCTCGCAGCCCGCACGGTCGTCGTGCCGACCGAGAGCCCGTCCTTCCTGCACACCATGTCGCCGACCTTCGTCGTCGCCGAAATCCTCGGCGCCCTCGTCGCCGGTCAGTCCGGCAAGGCGGCAAGCAAGGCGCTTGCCACGGTCGATCGTCAATCGGCCGCTCTCAACACCCATCTCAAGACAAGGACGAAGCGTTAGTGACCCGCCTTCTGCATCGCGCCATCCATGCCAGGCTGCCGGTCGCCGCCGGTGGAAAAGGCATCGAACTGTTCGATGCGGATGGCAAGACCTATATCGACGCATCCGGCGGCGCGGCGGTGTCGTGCCTCGGCCACGGCCACCCCGCCGTCCTGGCCGCGCTGCATGAGCAACTGGACCGGCTGGCCTACGCGCATACGAGCTTCTTTACGTCTCAGGCCGCGGAGCAACTTGCCGACCTGTTGATCGAGGACGCACCGGAAGGCCTCAGCCATGTCTATCTGGTCAGCGGCGGCTCCGAGGCGGTCGAAGCCGCGCTGAAGATGGCGCGGCAATATTTCGTCGAAAAGGGCGAACCGCAGCGCAGGCACATCATCGCGCGCCGGCAGAGCTATCACGGCAATACGCTGGGCGCGCTGGCCGCTGGCGGCAATGAGTGGCGGCGCGCGCAATTCAAACCGCTATTGATCGAAACGCATCATATCGAACCGTGCTACGCGTATCGCCTGCAGAAGCCCGGCGAAGGCGACGAGGCCTATGCCGCGCGCGCCGCGCAGCAGCTCGAAGACAAGATACTGGAGCTGGGCGCCGATCAGGTCATCGCCTTCGTGGCGGAGACGGTGGTCGGCGCGACCGCCGGCGCGGTTCCGCCGGTCGCGGACTATCTCAAGCGCATCCGAGCCGTCTGCGACCGTTACGGCGTGCTGCTGATCCTCGACGAGGTGATGTGCGGCATGGGCCGCACCGGGACGTTGCATGCCTGCGAGCAGGACGGCGTCGCGCCGGACCTGATGACGATCGCCAAGGGTCTGGGCGGCGGCTACCAGCCGCTCGGCGCCGTGCTTTTGTCACAGCGGATTTTCGAGGCCTTCTCCGGCGGCTCTGGCTTCTTCCAGCACGGCCATACCTATATGGGCCACCCCATGGCGGCGGCTGCGGGCCTGGCCGTGCAGCAGACGATCAGGCGCGACGGCCTGCTCGCCAACGTGGTCGCGATGGGGAACGAGCTGGAGCGTCGGCTCACCGAGCGGCTGGGCAACCACCATCATGTCGGCGACATCCGCGGGCGCGGATTGTTCCGCGGCATCGAGCTGGTGGCGGACCGCGGCAGCAGGCGGCCCTTCGATCCGAAACTCAAGCTCAACGGCCGGATCAAGAAGGAGGCCATGGAACGCGGCCTCATGGTCTACCCGATGGGCGGAACGATCGACGGCCGACAGGGCGACCATGTCCTGGTGGCGCCGCCCTTCATCGTCGACCGCAACGACATCGGCCGCATCGTCGAGCGGCTCGGTGACGCGATCGATGCCGCAATCGCTTCTCTTCCAACCGCAACGCATTAGAAAAAGGGGATTCTGCAATGAAACTGCGCACGCTTCTGTTCGCCGCCTTCGCGACGGCCGTCGCCTTCGCCCAGGGCGCCCGGGCCGAGGATCTCATCGTCGCCACGGACACGGCCTTCGTGCCCTTCGAATTCAAGGAAGGTGACAAATATGTCGGCTTCGACATTGACATGTGGGACGCTATCGCCAAGGAGATCGGCGTCTCCTACACGCTTCAGCCGATGGATTTCAACGGCATCATTCCCGCGCTCCAGACCAAACAGGTCGACGTGGCGCTGGCCGGCATCACTATCAAGGACGAGCGCAAGAAGGCGATCGATTTCTCGGACGGCTACTACGACAGCGGTTTCCTGCTCATGGTGCCGGTCGACAGCACGATCAAGGGTCCGGATGATCTGAAGGGCAAGGTCCTGGCCACCAAGACCGGCACGTCCGCGACGGACTATGCCAAGGAGAACTTCAAGGAGACGGAGCTGCGCCAGTTCCCGAATATCGACAACGCCTATCTGGAGCTCCAGACGGGTCGCGTCGACGCCGCCATGCACGACACGCCGAACGTCCTCTACTACGTGAAGACCGCCGGCGGCGGAAAGGTGAAGGCGGTCGGCGAGCAGATGATGGCGCACCAATACGGCCATTTGGACTTCCTTGTCGCTGCGGTGGAAGAGAAGCCGGACGTGACGATGCCGGAGCTTGCCGAACGGCTGTTGCAAGCGCGCAGCGTTGTCGCCCATGCGGCCTCGCTTTCCCGGCTGCTATGCCGGGCCGGGTTCACGTATAAAAAAACAGCTGATGGCGTCGGAGTGCGCTCGCGCTGACGTTGCGGAGAAGCGCCGTGTCTGGATCGAGAAGCGCCAGCCCCGCATGCGCCGCCAGCCGGGCCGCCTGGTGTTCATCGACGAGACGAGCCTCAACACCAAGATGACCCGCCTGCGCGGCCGCGCGCGCCACGGACGGCGGCTCAAGGCCAGCGCGCCCTATGGAAAGTGGGGCACGCAGACCTTGATCGCAGGTCTGCGGCACGAAGGCCTGAGCGCCCCTTGGGTGATCCCCGGCGCCATGGATCGCACCGCCTTCAACCTCTATGTCGAAACCCAGCTGGCGCCGACGCTCGCACCCGGCGATGTCGTCATCCTCGACAACCTCAGCGTCCACAAGAGCGCCAGGGCCGAAGCCGCCGTCCGGGCGCGTGGTGCGTGGATGCTCTTCCTGCCCCAATACTCCCCGGACCTGAACCCGATCGAGATGGCCTTCTCAAAACTCAAGGCCCATCTGCGAAAAGCTGCTGCACGAACCTTCGATGCGCTGTTCGATGCCCTGCACGACATCTGCGGATTGTTCGACCCAGACGAATGCCGGAACTACTTCAAGGCCGCAGGTTATGCCTCATAGTTCCAGCACGATGCTCTAACAATGAGAGGCATCAGGTGAGAGGCATCAGGGTCGATCCCGCGAGTGCGGGGGAACCACGCCCTTCGTCGCCGTCACCCGCGCGGCGTCGGGTCGATCCCCGCGAGTGCGGGGGAACCGTCTTGCGGGTATAGTCCGCCTGCATCATCAAGGGTCGATCCCCGCGAGTGCGGGGGAACCGCGGAGGCATCCGCCTTTCCCTCGACGGCGAAGGGTCGATCCCCGCGAGTGCGGGGGAACCGCAAGCAAATCCTGCTCCATGCGGTAGGACTCGGGTCGATCCCCGCGAGTGCGGGGGAACCTTTACCGACGAGGCTTCGCCGGTGGCGCGGTGGGGTCGATCCCCGCGAGTGCGGGGGAACCCGCGTATAGGCGACTTTATCCTGAGCGGCCTTGGGTCGATCCCCGCGAGTGCGGGGGAACCGTCAGGGCGTCAAACGGGTCGGCCTCGCCTGAGGGTCGATCCCCGCGAGTGCGGGGGAACCTGCCTTGCCTGCGCGAAGACGAACCCGGCCGAGGGTCGATCCCCGCGAGTGCGGGGGAACCTCCTGCCAACTGAAGCCCGTCGAGTAGGGCGGGGGTCGATCCCCGCGAGTGCGGGGGAACCCCATATGGGAAGGGCAATCGAGAAGCAGTGAAGGGTCGATCCCCGCGAGTGCGGGGAACCGGTCTACATAATCTCCTCCTGTCGCTTTGGTGAGGTCGATCCCCGCGAGTGCGGGGGAACCGCCGATCGATCCCCGCGAGTGCGGGGGAACCGAATTCCGCCGTTCGGGAACGCGATCCACATGGGGTCGATCCCCGCGAGTGCGGGGGAACCCCACGCTCTCCACGCTGCAGCGCGAGCTCGACGGGTCGATCCCCGCGAGTGCGGGGGAACCGATGCCGTCGTCGGCGGCGGCAATATGGGCCAGGGTCGATCCCCGCGAGTGCGGGGGAACCTCGTTCCTGGGCTCGGCTCCGCGCTCTCCGGGGGGTCGATCCCCGCGAGTGCGGGGGAACCCTATAGCCGAGATCGCGAAGATCGGGCTGCGGGGGTCGATCCCCGCGAGTGCGGGGGAACCCTGGCCGCGCTCAAGGGCGGCTTAGGGAAGCAGGGTCGATCCCCGCGAGTGCGGGGGAACCGAGAGCTGGGGTTATCACGCGGGCCATGGGAGGGGTCGATCCCCGCGAGTGCGGGGGAACCGCGGACGAGGGCCGGCGCACCGGCATCGCCCAGGGTCGATCCCCGCGAGTGCGGGGGA
>JAFKJW010000017.1 GCA_017305925.1 Hyphomicrobiales bacterium
CATCGTATTGGCCGATGATGCGCGTTCCCTGCGGGATCAGGAGCAGCGAGCCGGTGGGGCTGTCATAGACGTTCTCCGTCACCTGCGCGATGATCTGGCCGGGCAGATCGGAACGGATGCCGGTGATGAGCGCGGCCGGGATCACCGCCCCGGCCTGAAGAATGTAGGGCGATGCCGGCGGCGCGACGCGATCCGTGGCGACCGTCTGGCGATCCACCGGGCCGTTGAGGAAAGCGGTATGCCGGTTCTGCCCGGTCGCATCCTGTTGCTGCCCGCCGAGACCAGCCAAACCCGGCATGGCCATTCCTGTCGGCGCTCCCGTGCGCGGGCCGGACTGGAAGAACACGTTACTCAAGCGCGCGGCTTCTTCCTCCGCCCTGCGGCGTTCTTCCTCTGGATCGACGTCAGGCATCGTGATGGCAGGCGTTGCAACTGGCTGCCCTCTTGTCTGTGCGTCGAGGATGGGGCGACCCAAATCTCCGGGCAGCGCAGGGCCGAGCACTGGCCCCGTATAGTCGCGCGGCAGGCCGGACAAGCCGTCCGCCGTGGGCCGGTTCTCGGTCGAATAGAGGTCTCCGCCGCCCTGCCCTGCATCGCGGGTCTGGAGCGCATAGATCAACGCCCCGCCGATGCCGAGAAGTGCGACGGCTCCAACGCCTGCCAGCATCTTGCGTGAAAGTCGGGTGACGCGAGGGGCTTCAGCGCGCAGCCGCATGGGCGCGGCGGTATCGGTCTCGCTCATGAGGACGATCCTCCCGTGGACGTGCCTACCGGTTGCGCGACCGCCTGCGTAGGTTCCATGCGAACGATCCTGACGACCTGCTGGCGGTCGCCGCTGCCGAGGCGAAGCTCGGCCGCACCGAACAGGCGGTCCACGATCAGGACGTTCTGATGGACCCGGCTGTTGACCATCTGCGGCTCGCCGTCCGATCCGAGCACGAAGATCGGCGGCATCTCGCCCTGCACGATGCCGCGCGGGAAGACGACATAGACGCGCCGGCCGTCGTCGAATACCGAAACCGGCCGCCATGGCGGGCTATCGCCCTGCACCTGCAAGCCATAGCGATAGTTCCGCGCCGCCTCGGCCGGAATGACGGGCGCGGCCGGAGCGGTCTGGCGCTGGCCCGGCGGCGGCGCGGGATAGGCCCAGGCGACGGCCGGCATGTAGAGCGATTCCCGCGCGCGCAGCTCCACCGTATAAACTCGCCGGTCGGTGGTGATCACGAGATTGGTCGATATATCATCGCGTGTCGGTTTCACGAGGATATGGACACGGCGGTTCGCGCCCGAACCGGATTCCGTATCGCCGATGATCCAGCGTGTCGTGTCGCCGGCCGCAATCGGCCCTGCTCCGGTCAGGCTCTCGCCCGGCTCCAGCGCGATATTGGTGATCTGTCCCGGCGCGGCATAGACCTGATAGAGCGCGCCTTCCGACCAGGGATAAATCTGGATGGCGTTATAATAGCCTTCGCGGCGCGGCTCGACACGGGCAGCAGCGTTGGCGTTCTCGACGCGGCCATCCGGTGTGCCGGCGGCGTTGCCACCCCGCGCGACGGTCCAGGCGGGCGGGACATGCAGCGGCCGGGGCTGGTCGTCGGCCGCCGCCGTCTGAACCGTGGGCAGCGGCGGCACGTTCTCATCGTAGCTAAACTGCGGCGCCCGATTGGTGGCGCAGCCGGCCAGCATGGTGGCAGAAAGCAGCAAAGCTCCCAGGTCGGATTTGTCGAACGTCGTGCGGGTCATGGCTCATCTCCCGCGACCAGTTGATCGCATTGACGTAGATTCCCAGCGGATTGGCGCGCAGCCTCTCAGCGGTGCGCGGGGTCTGGATCACGATGGTCAGGATCGCGGTCCATCGCTCGGTCGTGGAAAGCTGGCCATTCTCGTAGTGACGTTCGGTCCAGGCGACGCGGAAGCTGTCGGGCGATGCCCGGATGACGCTGGAGACCTCGACCGCGATCTGCTGGCGGCCGACGCGGGTGAACGGATCGTTGGCGCGGGCATAGTCGTTGAGCGCCGCCGCCCCGCGATCCGTCGTGAACTCGTAGGCGCGAAGCCAGTTCTGGCGGACGATGATTGCGTCGGCCGGGATTGCACGGACCTGCTCGATGAAGCGACCGAGATGGAACGCGATCTGCGGATCGGTCGGGCGATAGTCGGCGTTCGCGGGCGCGGCGGTCTGCGCCTGCCCGAGATTATCGACCTGCACCACCCAGGGCACCACGGTCCCTTGCGCCGATTGCCAGACAAGGGCAGCGGCGAAGCCGGCCGAAAGGACCAAGGAGCCGAACGCCATAGTGCGCCAGTTCCTCGCCTGCACGCGGGCCGAGCCGATACGCTCGTCCCACGCCTGCGCGGCCTTCTGATAGGGCGTTTCGGGTTCCGGCGTCTTGCCGTAATGGGTCGATGGTCGTTTGAAGATGCTCATGAGCGGTCACTTTCGGAAAGGTTGACGGAGGAACCGCCGCCATGGCCGTCGCCGGAACGCACCGCATGAGCGGCCATGGTCGTGCCGTGGTTCATCGCCTGCGAGCGCCCCATGCGCTGCGCCCAGGCGGGAGGGTTGCCCGCCGATGCGGCTGATGCGGCCGGTGCGGCGCTCGCGCCGCCGACCGTGCCCATTGACGATGTGCCGCCGCCAGCAGCAAAGCCCGCACGGGCGCCATCGCTGAAACTGGACTTGACGGATTCGCTGGCACGCGAGACGGCGCGTTTGAAGGGCGAGATGGCGGCCGATCCTGCGGCACGCGCCACACCACCCATACCGGAGGCAACGCCTGCCGCTCCGCTCTGGCCCAGCGCTCCGACACTATAGGCGGCGGTTGCCGCGCCCGCGGTGGCAGCCCCGCCGCGAACGGCCGCGGCCCCGCCGGACAGAGCAGCGGCGCCGCCTTTCGCGGCAAGCATGGCCCCACCGCCAGCCGCCGCACCGCCCGCAAGCACCATGCCGCCGGCAGCGAGGCCGGTGCCCACGGCTGCGCCCGCGCCAAGCTGCGGGCCGCCCGAGACGATGCCGTTGGCGATGCCGGGGCCGAAGATGCCGAGGCCGAGCAGCGACAGCGCGGCGAGCACAATCGCCATAGCGTCGTCGATGGTCGGGGTTGCCCCGCCGAAACCGGCCGTGAATTGCGAAAACAAGGTGCTGCCGATGCCGATGATGACGGCGAGCACCAAGACCTTGATGCCGGACGACACCACGTTGCCCGAGACCTTCTCGGCCATGAAGGCGGTCTTGCCGAACAGGCCGAAGGGGATGAGGACGAAGCCGGCGAGCGTGGTCAGCTTGAACTCGATCAGGGTCACGAAAAGCTGGATGGCGAGGATGAAGAAGGCCAGCACCACCAGCGCCCATGCGAACAGCAGGCACGCGATCTGGATGAAGTTCTCGAAAAAGGCGATCCAGCCCATCAGGTCGGAAATGGAATCGAGCAGCGGGCGGCCGGCGTCGAGGCCGGTCTGCGCGACGCGGCCCGGCCGCATCAGATCGGTGACGGAAAAGCCGGTTCCCGACGCCATGAGGCCGAGGCCGGCGAAGCTCTCGAAGACGATGCGGGCGAGGTTGTTCCAATTGCTGATGATGTAAGCGAAGACGCCCACAAACAGGGTCTTCTTGACCAGCCGCGCGATAATGTCGTCATCCGCGCCCCATGCCCAAAAGAGCGCGGCGAGCGTCACGTCGATGACAATGAGCGTCGTGGCGATGAAGGCGACCTCGCCGCCGAGCAGGCCGAACCCGCTGTCGATGTAGGACGTGAATACGCCGAGGAAATTGTCGATGACGCCCGTGTTGCCCATGGTCAGCGCGCCTCGCTGCGATCACGGCCGAGGAAGCGGTCGCGGGATTCGGCCCATGCGGCGAGGCAGCCGGCATCGCTGGCGGCTGCCTCGCCGAGCTGCTGGCAACGGCGCAGGGTTTCGCGCAACGGGTCGGCCGGGGGCTGGAAGGCCGGCGCAGGGGGCGGCGCGGAAGATTCGTTCTTCCGCACCATGTCGATTGTGGTCACTGTCAAGGCGATCGCAACGAACACCACGGCCCCGAGCCGGGCCAGCATCTTGCCGTCCATGGCGAGCCTCCCGGTCAGTTGTTGCCGTTGAACATCTGCGCGTTGCCCGGCTGGTAGCCGGTGCCGGGCGTCAGGAACCGTTGGCGCTGAATGCGGCTCTGCTCGGCGGCGGTCGCGCGTTCGGCCTCGGTCAGCGCGTCGGCGCGGCCGTTCGCCGAGATGACCGCGATCAGATCGGAAAGCTGCTGCGACTGGAGGGCGAGAAGCTGGTTGCCGGCCTGCGTGGCTTGCAGCGCGCCAGTCGCGCCCTGGCTTTCGCCGACGAGCGCGGCCATCTCGGCACGGTTGCTCTCGATATTGCCAACCACACCCGCCTGCACGCGCATGGCGTCCTGCAAGCCGCCGACCGTATTCTCCCAGCGGGACCGGGCATCAGCGATGAGCTGCTGGTCGGTCGCGGTCAGGGACAGATTGCCGTAGTCCTGCTGGAACATCTGGTCGATGTTCTGCACGTCGAAGGCGATGTTCTGGGCCTCACCGAGAAGCTGCTGGGTGCGGCTCACATTCTGGCCGTGACGCAGTTAAAAAGGGATGGATTTCAAATGGAAATGCTCAGCCAGGAAAGCTTGCGGCAACTTTAGATGCGATGATCGCTTGCCAGCAATTAAAGGACGCAGCGGCTGCACTCGGCGGCGCTAGGTCTCATATATCTCAATACAGAAATACAAGTCATCACTTCCCAAAGAATCCAAAGCAAGCAGCTATTAAATATAGAGATTGCCGGCATGGGTTTCTTGATGGCGTTAAACAAGTAAAGATATTTGTTTCAGCCATGAAGTTGAAGGGCTTATCCGGAAAGTTTCCGACAGTTTGAGATTCTGCACGGATCGCGAAAGTTATTCCCGGAAGAGATACCCCGGTTTTCTGTGAGTCAGACAGATTTGGCATTGTTGGCCAGATCGCGGATGAAGTCCTTCTCGTGCAGCCGGTTCATCGCGCTCCAGTCGAATCCCTTCCATGCGCGGCCGTCCCGGTCGAGCGTCAGGTAGAGCAGCGCGAGAATCGCATCGTCGATCTTGTCCTTGTCGATCTCCATTGCGCGATGCTCTCCCGATTACAGACCGTCCCTATTCTACTCTACAGTATCCCATATGCCGCACGGCTGCGACGCGGGGCTTTCCTTTTAGACGCGAGCGGTTCTTCGATGGTCCCTGCCCCTTCCGGGCATGGGATTTCTGGAGACGATGGCGCTCAAACGCGACAGGATCAGCATCGAGGTCATAGGACCGGAAACGGGCCGGAGCGATCCTGAGCGCGCCGATGCAGCCATCCGGTCACTCGCCCGGTTGATCGGCCGCCAGATCGCCCGCGAGCAGTTCGAGCGCAAGATCGCGCTGGAACGCAAGGCGCAGAAGAAGCGCCCGACAGGCGAGGATGCGTAACGCCTATGGTTTCGGGCATTGGATTTGTCCAGGATACACCCATGGCTACTGTCGATTCTGTCATATTCCATCGCCGCCCCGAAGAATTCCTGCATCAGGCGCGACACGGGCCGGTGGAGATCACCCGGCACGGCCGCCGCGAGTTAGTGCTGATGCGCGCCGACCACTATGACTGGCTCCGGGCTGCCGCGCAGCGACGTCACCGCACGGCGGAAGCCGCCGATGTCGTCATCGACGCGGTTGAGCGTGCAGAGATGGATGCCGGGTTCACGCCGCTGGACGCCCTGCTCAGGTAGCGACCGGAGCGCCCGGCAAGTCGGTCATCGCCCCAACGCGACACCCGTGCCGGGGCATTTGCATATTCTTCTTGTGACCATTTTGGTCCCATGATATAGGTGGCTTATGAGGATCATTGCCCGCCGCACCTTGCGGCAGTTCGTCGACAGCCTCGCGGGGCAGAAGGACCAGCCGGCTGTCAAAGCCGCGCTCGACGCCTGGTTCGACGAAGTGAGCAAGGCGGACTGGAAGAGTTCGGCGGATGTGAAGCGGCTCTATGCGACCGCCAGCATCGTCAGCGCCGAGCGCATCGTCTTCAACATCAAGGGCAACGATTATCGCCTCGTGGTGGCGGTCGACTTCGAGAAAGCCATCGTCTGGATCAAGTGGATCGGCACCCACAAGGCTTATGACAGGATCGACGTGACGGAGGTCAGACATGGCGACTGAACTGAAACCCATCCGCACCGAGGCGGATTACGATGCGGCGCTCGCCGAGGTGGAACGGCTTTGGGGCGCGAAGAGCGGCACCCCGGACGGCGACCGGCTCGACGTGCTGGCGACGCTGATCGAGGTCTATGAAGAGAAGCATCATCCCATGGACCCGCCGGACCCGATCGAGGCGATCCGGTTCCGCATGGAGCAGCAGGGACTGACCCGCAGGGACCTGGAGCCGATGATCGGCCCGCGCAATCGTGTCGCGGATGTGCTGAACCGCAAGCGGGGCCTGTCCATCGACATGATCCGGCAGCTGCACGACCATCTCGGCATCTCGGCCGAGGTGCTGATCCGACCGAGCCGCTTCGACAAGGTTGCCTGAAGGAGTCTGCCGATGACCCGCGTTGCCCTCTACGCCCGCTATTCCTCCGACAACCAGCGCGAGGCGTCCATCGACGACCAGCTACGCATCTGCCGCGAGCAGGCCAAGCGCGAGAAGTGGAAGATCGCCGGCACCTACAAGGATGCGGGCATTTCCGGGGCGAGCATGATCCTGCGTCCCGGCATCCAGATGCTGTTGCAGGACGCGCAGGCGGGCCAGTTCGACATGGTGCTGGCCGAGGCGCTGGACCGCATCTCGCGCGATCAGGCCGATGTGGCGACGCTGTTCAAGCATCTGAAGTTCGCCGGCGTTCCCATCGTCACGCTGGCCGAGGGCGAAATCAGCGAGCTTCATGTCGGCCTCAAGGGGACGATGAACGCGCTGTTCCTCAAAGACCTTGCCGCCAAGACGCATCGCGGCATCCGTGGCCGCGTCGAGGACGGCAAGTCGGGCGGCGGGCTTTGCTATGGCTACAGGGTGGTGAAGCAACTCGATGCGCGCGGCGATCCGATCCGGGGCGACCGCGAGATCGACGAAGCCGAGGCCGATGTCGTGCGGCGCATCTTCCGCGAGTTTGCCGCAGGCATCGGCCCGCGCACCATTGCCCGCACACTCAACGAGCAAGGCGTCCCCGGCCCCGAAGGGCGGCTCTGGAGCGACACCACCATTCGCGGCCATGTGAAGCGCGGCACGGGCCTCGTGAACAACGAGCTTTACATCGGCCGCCTGATCTGGAACCGGCTGCGCTATCTCAAAGACCCGTCGACCGGCAAGCGCGTCTCGCGGCTCAACCCGGAATCGGAATGGATCGTCAAGGACGTTCCCGATCTGCGCATCATCGACGACGAACTCTGGCAGGCGGTGCGCGCGCGCCAGAGCGAGATCGCCGAGAAGTTCGCCAATGTCACCGAGGCCGTGCGCGCACATCACAAGAAGAACCGGCTGAACGGCGCGCGGCGTCCGAAATCGCTTCTGTCGGGGCTGGTGTTCTGCGGCTGCTGCGGCGGT
>JAFKJW010000018.1 GCA_017305925.1 Hyphomicrobiales bacterium
GAACCCATTCTGACCCTCTCCGGCGTCCCCAAGAGCTTTCCCGGCGTGCGGGCGCTGCACGCCGTGACGCTGTCGCTCCAGCCGGGCCGCGTCACCGCGCTGATCGGCGAGAACGGCGCGGGCAAATCGACCATCGTGAAGATCCTCACCGGCATCTATCGGCCGGACGCCGGCGAGATCCGCGTCGGCGGGGAGGCGAGGACGTTTTCCTCCCCGCGCGACGCCTGGGCGGCCGGCATCGCGGCCATCCATCAGGAAACGGTGATGTTCGACGAGCTCACCGTGGCCGAGAACATCTTCATGGGCCACATGCCGGTCGGCGGGTCGAAGCTGGTGGACTGGGCCGAAATGCGCAAGAGATCGGCCGACCTGCTGAAGCGCATCGACGCGGCGATCCCCACCGACTTCAAGCTGAAGCGCCTCTCGGTCGCGCAAAAGCATTTGGTCGAGATCGCCCGCGCGCTCAGCCACGAGGCGCATGTCGTCATCATGGACGAGCCGACGGCGGCCCTTTCGGCCAACGAGATCGACGACCTGTTCCGCATCGTGGCGCAGCTCAAGGCCGAGGGCAGGGCGATCGTCTTCATCAGCCACAAGTTCGACGAGATTTTCCGGATCGCCGACGATTTCGTCTGCCTGCGCGACGGTGAGAAGGTGGGCGAGGGGCCGATCGCCTCCGTCACCGAGCCGCAGCTTGTGCGCATGATGGTCGGCCGGCCGGTCGATCAGGTGTTCCCGAAGCGCGACGTGCCGATCGGCGAGGTCGTGCTGGAGGTGAAGGACCTCTCCAACGCGACCGAATATGCCGATGTCTCCTTCGATCTGAGGCGCGGCGAGATTCTCGGGCTCTACGGGCTGGTCGGCGCTGGCCGGACGGAATCCATGCAGGGCCTTTTCGGCATCACGCCGACGACGCGCGGCAGCGTCACGCTGAACGGCAAGGCGCTCGCCATCGTCGCGCCCTCGGACGCGATCGCCGCCGGCATCTCCTACGTGCCGGAGGACCGGCAGGACCAGGGCGCCATCCTGTCGCTCGGCATCCGCGAGAACGTCACGCTCGCCAACCTCTTCAGCTATGTGCGCGGGATCTTTCTGTCGCGCAGCGCCGAGCAGGCGGAGACGCGCCGGCTCGGGCGGCGGCTGTCGGTGAAGGCCGCCAACTGGGAGCAGCGGCTCGGCGAGCTGTCCGGCGGCAACCAGCAAAAAGTCGTCATCGCCAAATGGCTGGCGACGAAGCCGAAGGTGATCGTGCTCGACGAGCCGACCAAGGGCATCGACATCGGTTCGAAGGCGGCCGTGCACGACTTCATCGGCGAACTGGCCGAGGACGGGCTGGCGGTGGTGCTCATCAGCTCCGAGCTTCCCGAGGTAATGGGGCTCGCCGACCGCGTGATCGTCATGAAGGAGGGCCGCATGGTCGCCGAGTTCCAGCGCGGCGAATGGAGCGCGGAAGAGATCGTCGGCGCCGCCACGGGTGCTGCGCGGGAGGTGGCGTGATGGCGATATCGATGCGGCGGAGGTATTTGCCTCGTCACGCCCCCCTCTGTCCTGCCGGACATCTCCCCCACACGGGGGGAGATCGGGAGCTCTGGACTTGCCGCACATACTGCAACGTTGACGATTGGCGAAACCCTGTAAGACAGCAGATCTCCCCCCGTGTGGGGGAGATGGCCGGCAGGCCAGAGGGGGGCAACGTGGAGCGTCCTGCGTTCCCATGTCGCGACGCCGATCGCGGACGAGCCGCCGCATGAGCCGCCTCCTCAACTACCGCGAAGCCGCCCTGGCGCTGGTCCTGATCGTCGGCGTGGCGGCGATCGGCCTTTACCAGCCCGTCTTCCTCGAATGGGAGAATCTCTCCGACATGCTGACGGAGACGTCGGTGCTGTTCATGATGGCGCTGGCGCAGATGGTGGTGATCCTGACGCGCGGCATCGACCTTTCCGTCGCGGCGAACCTCGCGCTGTCGGGCTTCGTGGCCGCGCTCATCAGCCAGTATTTTCCCGACGTGCCGCTCCTTCTCATGGTGCTCGCGGGGATAGGCTGCGGCCTGTTGCTCGGCCTGCTGAACGGCGCCCTCATCGCCTGGCTCGGCATCCCGCCCATCGTCATGACGCTCGGCACGCTCGCCGTCTTCCGCGGCATGATCATCATCATCGCCGGAGGCGACCAGGTGAACGCGTCCGAAATGGGCGTGACCTTCCAGAATTTTCCGAAGGAGATCTTTCTCGGCCTGACCACGCCGATCTGGATCGCCATCGTCGTCTCGGCCCTGTTCTGGGTCTTCCTCAACATGACGCGGACCGGCCGCGGCCTTTATGCTGTCGGCGGCAACCCTGTCGCGGCGCGATATTGCGGCATCGACCAGCGCAGGCAGGAGCTGCTCGTCTATGTCATAGCGGGGGCGGTGTCGGGGCTTTGCGGCTATCTGTGGGTCGCCCGCTACGGGGTCGCCTATTCGGAGATCGCCAACGGTTACGAACTGACCGTGATCGCGGCCTGCGTCATCGGCGGCGTGTCGATCGGCGGCGGCGTCGGCTCGGTGGCGGGCACGCTGCTCGGTGCGCTCTTCCTCGGCATCGTCATGACGGCGCTGCCGGTCATGCAGATCTCGCCCTTCTGGCAGATGGCCATCTCGGGCGCCGTCATCCTCGCCGCCGTGGTCATCAACGCGCGCGCGGAAAGGCGGCCCGACAAGCTGATCCTGCCCGAGGCGCGGCGGCTGAAGCGGGTATGAGCATCCAGGGAAACATACCCCCACCCCTGACCCCTCCCCACAAGGGGGAGGGGGATATTGAAGCGCCGACGCCAAGTCTCCCTCCCCCTTGTGGGGAAGGGCCGGGGGTGGGGGTCTCTATGGAACGATTCTCGCCATGACGGTGGATACGCAGATCGGCCAGCAGCAGGACCGCTACACGGTCGCCGACGCGCCGCCGCGCACGCTGCGCGACTGGCTGCTGCGCTGGGAGACGATCCTCGTCATCCTGCTGGTGCTGACGGTGGTGGTGAACACCATCGTCTCGCCCTACTTCCTCGACGTCTTCAATCTCGCCGACGCCACCTTCAATTTCTCCGAGAAGGCGATCATCGCGCTCGCCATGGCGCTGCTCATCCTGGTGCGCGAGATCGACCTGTCGGTCGCGGCCATCGTGGCGCTCGCCTCCATGTCGATCGGCTATGCCGCCGAGGCGGGCTACGGGCCGGCCTCGCTCTTCGCCGTCGGCATCGGCGTCGGCATCCTGTGCGGCGTCTTCAACGGCGCGGTGGTGACGTTCTTCCGGCTGCCGTCGATCGTCGTGACCATCGGCACCATGTCGCTCTTCCGCGGCATCACGCAGGTCATCCTCGGCGACCAGGCCAAGACCAAATATCCGCAGGGCTTCCTCGATCTCGGCCAGAGCTACTTCATCAAGATGAAGGAGACCGGCATCTCCTGGCTGTTCGTGCCGCCCGTGCCGCTCTCCTTCCTGATCTTCCTCGTGCTCGCCGTGCTGTTCGGCATCGTGCTGCACAAGACGGCTGTCGGCCGCCAGCTCTTCGCCATCGGCTCGAATCCGGTGGCGGCGCGCTTTTCCGGCGTGCCGGTGGACCGGCTGCGCTTCCTGCTCTTCGTGCTTGCCGGCCTGCTCTGCGGCCTGGCGGCGGCGCTGCTGACGGCCCGGCTCGGCTCCATGCGCTCCAACATCGCCATCGGCTGGGAGCTCGACATCGTGACCATGGTCATCCTCGGCGGCGTGTCGATCGCCGGCGGCGTGGGCTCCATCACCGGCGTCTTCCTGGCCGTGCTGGTGCTCGGCCTCGTCACCTTCGGCATGTCGCTCAACAACATTCCCGGCCAGGTCGTCAGCGTCTATATCGGCGCGCTGCTGATCGCGGTCATCGGCATCCCGCGCATCATCGAGAAGTTCAGGCGGTAGGCCGTCGCGCCGAAAAGTGGATGCCGGTTTTCGGGCGATGCGAAGACAAAAGCTGCCGTGCCGGCGGCCTGCCTTCGTTCAGCCCGCGTCGATCCTCTTCATGAAGTCGGCGAGTTCGGCCGGATCCATGCGGACGATATGCTTTTCCTCCGGATAGGCGCCGCTGTCGACATCGGCCTTGTATTCCATGAAGGCTGCGATGCGCTCCTTCTGGAGCCGGTCGAATTCCGCGGCGAAGTCGCGATAGACCTTGGAATGGCGCGGCATGTGGCCGGTATTGGCGCCGAGGATGTCGCAGGCGAAGAGGTATTGCGCGTCGCAGCCCGTGCCGGCGCCCATGGACCACAGGAGCAGCGGCGTGCGCTTCGAGATCGCCTCCGCGACCTCGACGGGAACGACCTCGATCTCGACGCCGATGGCGCCGCATTCCTCGTATTTCCGGACCTGCTCGTAGATCTGCATGGCCGCGTCGGCGGTCTTCCCGACGGCCCTGAAGCCGCCCGTCCAGGTGGCGCGCGAGGGGACGAGGCCGACATGGCCGATGACGGGCACGTTGTCCTCGGCAAGACGCCTCACGGTCGGGAAGCCGGCTGAGCAATAGATCGCGTCGGCGCTCGCCTTGTACATCCCGAAGGCCCAGCGGACGAACTCGTCGGCGGTGCCGAATTCGTAGAAATTGTCGCCGGTCATGGAGAAGAGCGTGGGCGCGACCTCGCGGTAGCGCGGATCGAGGAGGAGCTCCGGCGGGATCGAGACGATGTCGATGCCGGCTTTCTCGGCGGCCTCGGCCTCCCCGATGGTCATCACGCGCAGCATGGTGAGCTGACGCTTGCCCTTCAGGGCGCGCAGATCGGCAACGGTCGGTCGCTTGCGGCTCATTGCTTTTCTCCCCGCCCGAGCGGACTCCGGACTACTCCGCCGCCGCCGGGATTACCATGTCGTGGAAATCCTCGCGATAGGGACGGGCGGTCGGGGGAAGCTCCCGCCGCAGGTAGAAATCCTCGTATTTCAGTTGCCGCAGCAGCACCGGCCAGACTTCCCTGTAGGCGTGCCATATGGAGGGGTTGGGCGCCGGGAGGTCGTGCTTGATCAGCGCGTGGAGCTTCGGCAGCGCGTGATAGGGCACCATCGGGAACATGTGGTGCTCCACATGGTAGTTCATGTTCCAGTAGATGTACCGGCTGATCGGGTTCATGTAGACGGTGCGGGAGTTGAGCCTGTGGTCGATGACGTTGTCGGCGAGCCCGATATGCTGGAGCAGGCCGGTCAGCACCATGTGCCAGCTTCCGTAGAGGCGCGGCCCGCCGATCAGCATCAGCGGCAGCCATGAGCGCAGATAGAGCGCGAGCGCGGCCGTCGCGACATAGATGGCGACGTGCCAGCGGGCGGCGTTGACGGCCTTGCCGCGTTCCATCTCCGGGATGTAGCTCTCCTCCTCGGCGTTCAGCCCGGCGAACGCCTGCCGGAACAGCGCCGGCAGCGAATAGCGAAGGTCGAGCAGGCCGGTGAAGCTCAGCGCCGCCCTCAGCAGATCCGGCGGGCGCATGACGGCGATCTCGGCGTCGCGGCCGACGATGATCGTGTCGGTGTGGTGGCGCGCGTGGCTCCAGCGCCACTGGACCGGATTGCGCATCAGCATGAAGGAGGCGATCTGGTAGATGACGTCGTTCATCCAGCGCGTCCTGAACGCCGTGCCGTGGCCGCATTCGTGCCAGCGCGAATCGCTGGAGGAGCCGTAGAGCACGCCGTAGACGAAGAAGAAGGGGACGCACCACCATGTGCCCCAGAAGAAGATCGCGCCGGCGGCCGAGCCGAGGATGAGCGCGATCCAGAGGATCGTGTCGCGGATGGCCGGGCCGTCCGAGCGCTGCATCAGCTCCTTCATGGTCTTGCGGGGCACGTCGGTGTGATACCATTCCGCGGCGGCGAGACCCGTCTCGATGGCGCGCCGGCTGCTCTCGCCGACGAGGCTGTAGTCGCGTTTCGTGCTCTTTGCCGCCATGTCCGGTCTCCGCTCGTTCCCGCCGCCTTCCGGCGGGCTGCGTCACACGCCGTTCGCCCTGAATTTTCCGTCGAGGAATTTTTTCGCCCGCGGGATGTCGTCCTCGGCCAGATGCTCGATGATGACGGGAATGTTGGGGTGCTTTTCCGCCAGCCTTCTAAGATAGAGATCGTAGTTCAGCGCGCCAAGGCCGGGTGCCGGCAGCTCGATCTCGCCGACGCCGCGGAAAGTGTGGCCCTCCGCCGCGTCCGCGTCGCCGATGTCCTCGTGCTTTTCCGACTTGTCGTCGCCGGAGCGCTTGACGTCCTTGGCATGCGCGATCCGGATCCTGTCCGAAAGCGTGTCGAAGACCTGGTTGAGCACCTGGTCCATGCGGTCGATATTGTGGGCCTCGAAATAGTTGGTCGGGTCCATCAGCAGGCCGAGGCCCGGATGGTCGACCTGGGCGAACATCTTCACCGTCTCCTCGACCGAGCCGACGACGTTGTTCACATAGGTCTCCAGGCAGAAGACCGCGCCGTGGTCGTAGGCCGTCCGGGCGAGGTCGGCGATCACCGCGCGGCACTCCTCGAAGCCTTCCTCGGTCTTGTTCCTCGGGTGGTGCACCCAGTCGGATTCAGGATTGTAGGTGCCGGTCTCGGAAATCACGTAGGGGCTGCCGAAGTCCCGCGCGAAGCGGATGATCTCCTTCAGGTAGTCCAGCCGCTTCCTGCGCTCGGCCTTGTCCGGATGGACGATGTTCGTATAGCCGGAGATGCAGCAGACCGGCAGATCGTGGTCGCGGAAGACGTCGCGCACTCTTTTCGCCTTGTCCTTGCTGAGCTGGCCGGGCGACAGGTCGATGTCCTTGAAATGCAGGTCGAGCTGCACCGTGTTGAAGCCGAGCGCACGGATTTTTCGGGCGCTCTCCTCCAGGCCGTAGGGAAAATAGCCCGAGAAAATGCCGGCTTGCATCATGATGAAAACTCCTCCGTCGTTCCTGCCGTGTATATGGACGCGTCAGCCGGCCGGTATCTCGGCCAGCCGCACCGTGCGGCCCTCGGCCAGCGAGCGGTAGCCGGCCTCCACGAGCTGCATCGTCCTCACATTGTCGGCGACCGAAAGGGCGGGCGCCTCGCCGCTCTCAAGCGCATGTTGCAACTGCTCCATCACGCCGATGAAGGCGTGGGGAAACCACATCGTCTCCCATTCCGGGCTGACCCACTTGCCGCCCGTGCTCTTGCGCGAGGCGTAGGTCAGCGTCGAGGGCTTGCCCGTCGGCCAGCCGATCGTGCCCTTGGCGACGCCCTCGGTGCCGTCGACCCGCCAGTTGATGTGCTGGTCGTCCGCATAGCCTTCCGCGCGCGGTCCGGTCCAGACGTCCTCGATCGACACCGCCAGGACGCCGGAAGGGAACCGCAGCGTCGAGACCGTGATGCCGTCCGTATGCGCGAAGGTCGTGCGGGGGTCCTTGCGGGCGAGCGTCGTGATCTCGGAAGATGACTATCGTACGTATCCGCAGCGCCGAGCGGCGTTCGTTAACACGGCACGGCAGGTGTTCATCGAAAACGAACTGTGCCTGCTCGGGTTCTCGGGCGATGATCCAAACTTCCTGCAGTGGGCGGGATGGGTG